>JANJVS010000201.1 GCA_024709955.1 Rhodocyclaceae bacterium | reverse complement strand
AGCGCGATGTCCGATTCCTGGCTGGCGCGGTCGTTGGGGTCGGCGAAGACGGTCGCCTCGTCCTGCATGGTATGCACCGTGCGCTCGATGTCGCCCGCCAGCTCCTGCTTGAGGGCTTCGAGAATTTGCCGGAAGTGCGCCAGCTGCTTGGCGCTCATGTACTCCTCGCCCTTTTTCGGTACGTAGGGAGGAAATTGCTTGTGCAGAAAATCGTCGGCCATTTCTTTGTTCCGCTCGGCAAAAAGACGACGTTATAAACGAAACGTCAACTCGTCGCAAGTTTTTGCGCCGAATCGCACGGAGTCATTGACCGCTGGTTTTCGCGTCGGTACAATGCGCGCCTTCTCGGGGTGTAGCGCAGCCCGGTAGCGCGCTTGCTTTGGGAGCAAGATGTCGGGGGTTCGAATCCCTCCACCCCGACCAGGCATCCGCACCCCCGAGTCCGTCCGACGGACCGCCCGTAGCTCAACCGGATAGAGCACCGGCCTTCTAAGCCGGGGGTTGTGAGTTCGAGTCTCGCCGGGCGGACCAGTGTTTTGTGGAAGCTGCCCGGTTGTCTCGCGCAGTTTCAAGGTGGTGGCTGTAGCTCAGTTGGTAGAGTCCCGGATTGTGATTCCGGTTGTCGTGGGTTCGAGTCCCATCAGCCACCCCAAATACCCCTTCCCGCAGTCGAGCAGTCCCGTGGCGCCGATCTTTCTCCCGGACGCGCGCGGACCGGATAGCATTCCGTCATGCTGCATCTCCACCTGAGCAACCGTCCCGACACGCTCGCCGCCGCGCTGGCCGCGCTGATGCGCGCCGATCCGCTGCCGCTGCTGGAGACGGAGCACGTGCTGGTGCCCGCCACGGCGGTGTCGCGCTGGCTCGGCTTCCGCCTCGCCGACGCATTGGGCATCGCCACCCGCGTCGCCTTCCCGTTTCCCGCCGCCTATGCCTGGCAGCTGTTCGCCCGCGTGCTGCCGGACGTGGCGAGCGACAACCCCTTCGACCGCAGCGCGATGCAGTGGCGCCTGCTGCGCCTGATCGGCGAATCGAAGGCTCCCGAACTGCGGCATTTCCTCGCCGGCGACGCCGGCCTCAAGCGCTACGAGCTCGCCGCGAAGCTGGCCGAACTGTTCGACCGCTATCTCGTCGAGCGGCCCGACTGGCTCTCCCTCTGGCATGCCGGCAAGCGGCTTGGGCTCGGGCCGGAGGAGGCCTGGCAGGCGGAGCTGTGGCGCGCCCTGCGCGCCGAGCTGGCCGAGGGCGGGCATCCGCGCGAACGCTTCCTTGCCGTCCTGCGCGGCGACGCCGCGGCGCGCGCGCGCCTGCCGCGCCGCCTCGCCCTGTTCTGCGTCGAGGCGATGCCTGCCTCGTATTGGGATGTGTTCGCCAGCCTGGCCGAATGGATCGACCTGCATGTCTTCGTGCTCGCGCCGAGCCGCGAGTTCTGGGGCGACATCGACCGCCCGCGCACACGCCTGCGCATGGAGATCGAGAACCCGCAGGCGGCGGAACTGTTCGACGTCGGTCATCCGCTGCTGGCTTCCCTCGGTCGCGCGCGCCGCCACGGCGCGGCACGGCTGGCCGAGGCCGCGGAGCGCCAGGCGGCGCGCGAGCATCATTACTTCGCCGCGCCGCCCGCGACCCTGCTCGGCGCCCTGCAGCGCGACATCCTCGACCTGACGACGAGCGCCGCCGTGCCAGCCGACGCCAGCCTGCAGATTCACGCCTGCCACGGCCCGCTGCGCGAGGCGGAGGTGCTGCACGACCGTCTGCTGGCCCTGTTCGAGGCCATGCCGGACCTGCGGCCCGCCGACATCCTGATCCTGACGCCCGACATCGAGACCTACGCGCCCGCCGTCGAGGCGGTGCTGCTGCACGCGCAGGCGGCCCAGCGCATTCCCTGCGCCGTCGCCGACCGGCCGCTGGCCGAGGCGCCCCTGTGGCGCGCGCTGCGCCGCCTCTGCGCGGTCGCGGCGGGCGAGCTCGACGCCGAGGCCGTGATGTCCCTGCTCGAAGAAGCCGCCGTGCGGCGCGCCTTCGGCCTCGACGACGACGAGCTGCCGCGATTGCGCGACTGGGTGGCCGAGGCGGGCATCCGCTGGGGCATGGACGGCGCGGCGCGGGCGCGCCTGGGCCTGCCGGCGGAGGATGCCCATACCTGGCGCGCCGGCCTGGCGCGCCTGCTGCTGGGCGTCGCGCTGCCCGACGCGCCCGAGCGCCTCCATGGCGACGTGCTGCCGGTGGCCGGCATCGAAGGTGCCCGCGCCGAACTGTTCGGCCGCTTCATGGATTATGCCGAGGCCCTGTTCGCCTTTGCCCAAAAAGTCGGCGCTGATGGGACGGTGGAATTGCCGGCGTCGGACTGGACGCGCATCCTCGGCGCCGCGCTGGAACGCTTCGTCGCGCCGACCGAGGCGGAGGAGGGCGAGGCCCAGCGCATCCGCGCCGCGCTCGCCGCCATCGACGCCCAGGCGCATGCGGCGCGCTGCGACGTGGCCCTGCCGCTCGCGGCGCTGCTGCGCGAGCTCGACGCCCTGCTGGCCATGCGCGCCCCGGCGCGCGCCTTCGCCTCGGGCGCGGCGACCATTGCCGCCCTGCAGCCCGGCCGGCCGCTGCCGGCGCGCGTGATCTGCCTGGTGGGCATGAACGACCGCGCCTGGCCGCGTCCCGCCGCCCCCCAGGGCTTCGACCTCGTCGCGCGCCATCCGCGTCCCGGCGACCGCGACCGGCGCGGCGAGGAACGCTACGCCATGCTCGAAACCCTGCTGTGCGCCCAGGACGCGCTCATCGTCACCTATACCGGCCGCGATCCGCGCAGCAACGTCGAGTTCCCGCCTGCCGCGCCACTCGCCGAACTGCTGGACAGCCTGGCGGCGCTGACCGGCAAGCCGGCGGCGGAACTGGTCGTCGCGCATCCACTGCAGCCCTTCAGCCCGGCCTATTTCGACGCCAGCGCGCCGGCGCTGTTCAGCTACGACGCCGAGCAGTGCGGCGCGAGCACGGCCAGCCGCGCCGACCGCGCCGCCAGTCCTTTCCTCGATCCGGCCCACGCTCATGCGCCGCTGGACGACAAGCATGTCGACCTGGCGACCCTGCAGCGCTTCCTCGCCCATCCGACGCGCCACTACCTGCGCGAGGCCCTCGGCATCCATCTGGAGGAAAGCGAGGAACTGCTGGAAATCCACGAGCCCTTCGTCACCGACCGGCGCGAGAACTATCGCCTGCGCGCGGCGCATTTCGCCGACCTGCGGGCCGGCGTGGCGCCGGACGAGACCACGCGCCTGCTGCGCGCCCGCGGCTGGCTGCCCCATGGCGTGGCCGGCGCGATCGCCAGCACCGCCGCCCGCGCCGAGGCCCTGCCGCTCTGGCAGGCGGCGCTGCCCTGGGCGCAGGCGCCGGCCCTGCCGCCCGTGGAAACCAGCCACGACGACGGGCAAACCCTGTTGAGCGGACGCCTCGACCAGCTCTGCGCCGACGGCCTCTGGCGCCTGCGCTTCGGCAAGACCCGGCCGCAGGACCTGCTGCGGCTCTGGCTCGAACACCTGCTGCTGCAGCTCGCCGCGCCGCCGGGTGTGGCGCGCCGCAGCGTGCTGCTGGCCAGCGACGGCACGACCGAGTTCGCCCCGGTGACGGAGGCTGCCGGTCTGCTCGCCGACCTGCTCGCGCTCTATCGGCAGGGGCTTGCCGCGCCCCTGGCCTTCTACCCGCAGACCGCCTGGGCCTGGCTCGCTGGCAAGTCCGGCTGGCGCGGCGTCTGGGCGGGCTCGGCCTTCGCGTCGATTCCCGCCGAGCGCGACGATGCCTACCTGCGCCTCGCGCTGCGCGACCGCGCGGACGATCCCCTCGGCGAGGAATTCCAGCAGCTCGCCCGGCGTGTTTTCGAACCGCTGCGCGCGGCCATCGCGACAGGGGGCGCCGATGGCTGAACGCCACTTCATCCCCCTCGCCAGCCCCTTCGACGTCGAGCTCAATGGCACGCGCCTGGTGGAGGCGGGCGCCGGCACGGGCAAGACCTGGACGATCACCGCGCTGGTGCTGCGCCTGCTGCTCGAACAGCAGCTGGAGATCGGCCAGATCCTCGTCGTCACCTACACGCGCGCCGCCACCGGCGAGCTGCGCGGCCGCATCCGCGCGCGCCTCGTCGAGGCGCTGGCGGCTTTCGAGCGCGGAGAAGGGGACGGCTACCTGCGCGCACTCGCCGCCCGCCACGAGCCCGGCCCGGCCTGCGCGCGCCTGCGCCTCGCCATCGAGAGCTTCGACGAGGCGGCGATCTTCACCATCCACGGCTTCTGCCAGCGCGCCCTGGCGGAAACCGCCTTCGAGGCCGGGCAGGCCTTCGAGCGCGAACTGCTCGCCGACCAGCGCGAGCTGCTCGACGCCGTCGCCCGCGACGCCTGGCGCCGGCTGCTGGCGGACGCGACGGAGAACTGGGCGCGCTGGCTGATCGCCAGGTTCGGCGGGCCTGCGGGCCTGGCGCAGCTCGTCGCCGCGCACATCGGCCGCGTCGATGCGCGGCTCGCCGCGCCGGAGGCGCCCGACCGGGATGCGGCCGAGGCGGAGTTCGCCGTCGCCCATGCCATGGCGCGCGATCTCTGGCACGCCGAGCGCGAGACGATTCTCGACCGGCTTGCCGGCGCGAAGCTCAACCAGCAAAGCTACAAGCCGGAGAAGATGCGGCCGCGCATCGCCGCCCTCGAACGCTACTTCGCGGACGAGACGGCCATTCTGCCGCTGCCGGCGGACGCCGATCATTTCGGCGCGACGAAAATCCTCGCGAAGCTGGGCAAGGGCGCGCCGGCCCCCGAGCATGCCTTCTACGCGGCCATGGACGCGCTGCTCGCCGCCGCCGGCGCACTCGAAGCGGCGTTCGAGACCGCCACGCGCCGGCTGGCGCACGACTTCCTGCTGCGCGCCCGCGCCGAGCTCGCGGCCAGGAAGCGCCGCAGCGGCCACCAGACCTACGAGGACCTGCTGATCGACCTGGCCGGCGCGCTGCGGGGGCCCGGCGGCGCGGCCCTCGCCGCCAGCCTGCGCCAGCGCTACCGCGCCGCGCTGGTGGACGAGTTCCAGGACACCGACCCGTTGCAGCTCGACATCTTCTCGGGCATCTTCGGCGCCGGCACCCAGCCGCTGGTCTATGTCGGCGACCCGAAGCAGGCGATCTACGGCTTCCGCGGCGCCGACGTGTTCGCCTATCTGGCCGGGCGCGAGCAGGCGGCCGCCGGCTACGCGCTGCTGGAGAACCGCCGTTCCGACGCGCCCCTGCTGCGCGCCATGAACGCCCTGTTCGAACGCCCGCAACCTTTCCTGCTCGACGCGCTGCCCTTCGACCCGGCACGGCCCGCCAGCATGGAGCGCGCCGCCTGCCGCATCGACGACGGCGCGGCGCCCTTCACCCTCTGGACGCTGGAGAAGCCTGCCGAGGCCAAGGGCTTCAGCAAGGAGGCGGCCGGCGCGCAGGCGAGCGAAGCCGTCGCCGCCGACATCGCCCGGCTGCTGGCGCTGGCGGCCGAGGGAAGGGCGCAGATCGGCGCGCGCGCCCTCGGCGGCGGCGACATCGCCGTGCTGGTGAGGAAGCGCGTCGAAGGCGAGAGCGTGCGCGCGGCGCTGGCGCGGCGCGGCATCGCCAGCGTCGCCCTGGGCGGCGGCAGCGTCTGGCAGAGCGAGGAGGCCGCGGAGATCGAGCGCCTGCTGCTGGCCGTGGCGGCGCCGGCGCGCGAGGGCCTGGTGCGCGCCGCGCTCGCCACCGTGCTGCTCGGCGCCGACGCGGCGCGGCTCGCGGCCTGGGCCGCGGACGACGCGGGCTGGAGCGCGCGCCTCGACCTGTTCCACGACGACCTCGCCCTGTGCCGCGAGCGCGGCTTCATGGCCATGTGGCGCCGCCTGCTGCGCCGCGAGGGCGTGGTGGCGCGCGTGCTGGCGCGCCCCGACGGCGAGCGGCGCATGACCAACTACCGCCATCTCGTGGAACTGCTGCAGGCGGCCGAGCATGCGGGCGCCCTCGACGCCGCCGGCCTGGCGCGCCACATCGCCCGGGAACGCGACGGCGCGGAGAACGAGGACACCCAACTGCGGCTGGAGAGCGACGCCCGGCTGGTGCGCATCGTCACCATCCACGCCGCCAAGGGCCTGCAATACCCGATCGTCTATTGCCCCTTCCTCTGGGGTGGCGGCAAGGCCGACGACGGCGGCTGGCCGGTGCTCGCCCATGAGGAGGAGGACGCCTGCCTCGATTTCGGGTCCGGACACATCGACGCGCTGCGCCGCCGCGCCGAGCTCGAATCCGCCGCCGAGGAACTGCGGCTCGCCTACGTCGCCCTGACGCGCGCCGAGCACCGCTGCGTCGTCGCCTGGGGCAGGATCAACCAGTTCGAGCGCTCGCCGCTCGCCTGGTTGCTGTTCGGTCCGCGGGAAGCGGGCGGGGAGGGCGATCCGCGCGCGCGCCTGGCCGAGAAGCTGGAGCGGCTGGACCAGGCCGCCCTGCTGGCGGAACTGCAACAACTGGCCGCCGGACTCGACGGCGCCATGGCGGTCGTGCCGCCGCCCATGGGGGCTGCGGCACCGCCCGCAGCCGGCGACGCGGAACCGCCGGCACTGGCGCCGCGCGTCTTCGGCGGCGCGATTCCCGCGCCCTGGCGCGTCACCAGCTTTTCCTCCCTCGCCGCGCGCATGGCCGAGGAGGAGGAAGCGGCGGATCGCGATCCGGTCGCCGCGCCCGTTGCGGAAATCACCGTGCCGCCAGAACCGAGTTTTACGGAACCGAGGCCGTTCGCCAGTCTGTTCGCCTTCCCGCGCGGCGCCCGCGCCGGCAGCTGCCTGCATGCGCTGCTGGAGCGCGTGGACTTCCGGCGCCGCGACGCGGATGCGCACCAGGCCGCCAGGGCGCTGGAGGAATTCGGCTTTCCCGCCGCCTGGCAGCCGGTGCTGGCGCGCATGGTGTCCGACGTGGTCGCGGCGCCGCTGAATGCGGCCGGCCTGCGCCTGGCGGACGTGGCAAGCGACGAACGGCTCATCGAGCTGGAATTCGTCTTCCCCCTCGATTCGCCGGCCGGCCGCGCCGGTTACATGAAGGGCTTCATCGACCTAGTGTTCCGCCATGAAGGCCGCTGGTACATCGTCGATTACAAGTCCAACTGGCTCGGCGAGCGCGCCGAGGACTACGGCCCCGAGCGCCTCGCCGAGGCGATGCGCCAGCACCGCTACGACCTGCAGCTGCTGATCTACGCGGCGGCCCTCAAGCGCGCGCTGGCGTGGCGCGAGCCGGAGCTCGACTGGGAAGCCGCCTTCGGCGGCGTGTTCTACCTGTTCCTGCGCGGCATGGGGCCGGGCTCCGCCAACGGCGTGCATTTCGTCCGCCCCGACGAGGCGGCCATCGACGCCTTTCTCGCCGAGGCCCAGGCATGAAGCCGGCCATCTCCTCCATCGCCCAGCACCTCTCCCGCAGCCTCGGCGGCGCGGACGCCGACGCGCGCCTGGCCGTCGCGCTCGCCTGCCAGGCGACCCAGGAAGGCCACGTCTGCGCCGATCTCGACCGGGACCCGGGCTGGGGTGCCTGGGCGGAAGAGCTCGACGCGGAGCGCCGCGCCGCCCTGCGCGCGCGCCTGCCGGAACTCGGTATCGTCGGTGGAGCGGAGGACTGGACGCCGCTGGTCTGGGATGGCCGGCGGCTCTATCTGCGGCGCTATTTTGACTACGAAGCGCGGGTTGCCGCCGATCTGCTCGGCCGCGCCGGGGATGTGCTGCCCATCGATGCCGCCCTGGAAGCGCGTCTGCCGGAGGTCTTCCCCGATGCCGGCCAGCGCCAGGCCACGCGCATCGCCTTGTCCCGCCGGCTCTGCCTGATCTCCGGCGGACCCGGCACCGGCAAGACGACGACCCTGGCGCGCCTGATCGGCCTGCTGCGCGAACAGGCGGGCGCGGCATTGCGCATCGCCCTGGCGGCACCCACCGGCAAGGCGGCGGCGCGCATGGGCGAGGCCCTGCAAGAGGCCGGCGTCGCCAGCGCGGCGCCGGCGACCACGCTGCACCGCCTGCTCGGCATGCGCGCCGACGGCAGTGGCTTTCATCACCACCGCGACCGGCCGCTGGCGGTGGATGTGCTGGTGGTGGACGAGGCCTCGATGATCGACCTTTCGCTGATGGCCCACCTGCTCGACGCCCTGCCTGCCGACGCGCGCCTGATCCTGCTCGGCGACCGGGACCAGCTTGCCGCCGTCGAGGCCGGCGCGGTGTTCGCCGATCTCTGCGCGAGCCCGCGCCTGGCCGATTGCGTGGCGACGCTGACCACGAGCTTCCGCTTCGCCGGGGCGGGCGGCATCGGCCGGCTGGCGGAATGCCTGCGCGCCGGCGACGGCGCGGGCGTCTTCGCCTTGCTGCAGGCGCCGCCGGACGACCTGGCATGGCAGGCCGCGGGCGAGCGGCGCGCGCTGCGCGCGGCGGTGGAGGCCGGCTACCGGCCCTATCTGGACGCGGTGGCGGCGGGGGAGCCCGCGCGGCGGCTGTTCGAGGAATTCCGGCGCTTCCGCGTGCTCTGCGCCCACCGCCAGGAGGTCGCGGCGCTCAATGCGGCCATGGATCAGGGCCGCGCCGCGCCGGGCACGCCGCTGATGGTGCTGCGCAACGACGCGCTGCTGCGCCTGCGCAACGGCGACATCGGCCTGCTGCTGCCCGATCCGGCCGACGGCCGGCTCAAGGCCTGCTTCGAGAGCGACGATCCGGTCGCGCCGCCGCGCTGGGTCGCGCCGGCCCGGCTGCCGGCCAACGAACCGGCCTGGGCGATGACCGTGCACAAGTCCCAGGGATCGGAGTTCGAGCGCGTGCTGCTCGCGCTGCCGCCGCGGGCGTCGGCGGTGCTGACGCGCGAACTGCTCTATACCGCCGTGACGCGGGCGCGCAAGCACATCGGCCTGTGGGGCGCGGGGGAGGTGCTGCGGGCAGCCATCGGCTGCCGCGCCGAGCGCATGTCGGGGCTGCGGGACCGGCTGGCGTGAGAACGAGGTAGCGGCGGCTCCCGCCGGCCGGCTTACTGACCCGACTGGATCTTGTTCAGGATGCGCGCCCGACCGGAGGCCTCGGCCTGGTTGGCGGCGGAAACCTGGCGGCCGTACTGGTCGCGCTCTTCCTTCGAACGCTTGACGGCCTCGATGCTCTTGATGCAGCGCCAACGCGAACCCGTCTTGGTGACGAGCAGCTTCATTTCCTCGACCGGGTGGTGGGTCCGGCAGTGATAGCAGTAGCGCGTGGCGGGGGTTTTGGTTTCGTCGGAGCTTTTCATAACGCTATGAACCGTATGGCAAGTTGCAATTATCCTCTACTAACGGCCTTGATTCAACCTCGCTATTTTCGGGCGGCATTCCTCACTTGAATTGCTGGAGCAGGGTCTCGATGGTCGCGATGCTCTTTTTCACCGCCTCGGGCGGGTTCGCCGCCGTGGCGGGGCGCTGCCCGTCCGCCGCGAGGCGGTAAGCGTCGGCCGCGCGCCGCTTGCCGTCGGCGTCCAGGCGATCGAGGGCGGCCGGGGACAGGCGGCGGATCGTCTGGATCTCGGCCGCCATTTTCCCGGCTGCCTCCAGCTCCCGTGCCAGCAGCCGGCCGGCCTCGGGAAACTTGTCCGCGGCGGCGGCGAAATGCAGGTGCGGGAAGGGCAGCCGGCCGGACTGCGCGCCGCTTTCCTTGTGGGCGGCGATGAAGCGGCGCAGATCCTCGACGGCGACGAAGCCGCCGACGAGCGCGCCCAGGCCGATGCCCAGCACCCGCTCCCCGAGGCCGGCCGCCTTGCCCTGGCGGTGATAGTCAGCGATCTTCCGTCGTTGCTCGTCGCTCAAGCCGGCGATCTGCCCGAACTCCGCGTCGCGCATGGCGTCCGCCATGGCCGCCCGGATTCCCGCGCTGTGCGCCGCGTCCTCCGCCGCCGGAGGCGGCGCCGCGGCGGGAGCGTTCTGCGCGAACGCCGGAACCGGCGGCAGGCAGGCCGCAGCCAGCGCGAGGGTCGCGATTCGCAGCAACGGGGCAAGACGATGCCGTGGCAAGCTTCATTCCTCGAACAGCAGCAGGGTCACATCCGCAGCCTGCTGGCGCAGCGGGATCAGCGCCTGGTAGGCCGGCGAGTCGTGCCAGGCGCGGGCGGAAGCGAGGTCGGGAAAGCGGATCGCCACCGTGTCGGTGTGCGCGTGCGTGCCGGAGAGCACGGCGGCGAGCCGGCCGCGCAGCAGCAGCTCGGCGCCGAAGGGCGCGAGGGTGGCGGGCACGCGGTCGCGGTATTCCGCCCACCTGGCGGGGTCCTTGATGGCGATGTGGCCGATGGCGTAGGCGTGGGGCATGGCGTCGTCCGGTGGAAAATCGGTCGGTGCTCGCGCGAGGCGGGGGGATCAGGCGCCGCCCTGCTTGGCGGACAGGCGCGCGTCGAACTTCGCCTTGTCGATGACGAAGCGCTCGTGGCGGCCGCGCGAAATCGTATCGACGCCGTCGTGGGCCTCGACCTTGAAAACGAGCTTCCTGCCCTCGACGGCGATCAGTTCCACCGTCGCCGTCACCGCCAGCCCCGGCGGCGTCGCCGCCTCGTGGCTCACGTCGATATGCGTGCCGACGGTCTGCTCGCGCGGCCAATCCAGATGCGGGTTGATCGCCCTGATGCAGGCCCATTCGAGAAAACCGACCAGAAAGCCGGTGGCGAACACCTCCGGCATCGCCACGAACTCCTCGGACTCGGGGTAGAGGGCGGGCACGGTTTTCGTGGGCGGCACGACGAACTTGTGCTGGTAGCGGATGCCGGGCTGCAGGGAGTCTTTCATGCGGGGCTCCAGAGAAAAGTCGGCGCTGGTGTCACGGTGGGCGGCGGGGCTCAGCGCTCCGCCGCCGCCAGCTTGAGGCCGAGGCCGGCGAAGGCCGCCGCGAAACCGCGCCGCAGGCCGGCGACGAAGCGCGGCGATTCCAGCACCCGGGCGCGCACGACGTGGCACAGCGCGCCGTAGCCGACGAACACCGCGAAGGTGATCGCCATGAAGGCGCCGCTCAGGACGAGCATCTGCGGCAGCACCGGCCCGGCCGCCGGCGTCACGAACTGCGGCATGAAGGCGAGGAAGAAGATCGACAGCTTGGGGTTGAGGATGTTGATCAGCGTGCCGCGCACGGCGACCTGTTTGAGGCTTCCCGCCGTGCCGCCGCTTTCCAGCTTCCACGCCCCCGTGTCGCGCCACATGCCCCAGGCCAGGTAGAACAGATAGGCCACGCCCGCGAACTTCACCACCTGGAAGGCCAGCGCGCTCATGTGCAAGATGGCCGCCAGCCCCAGCACGCTCGCCAGCAGATGCGGCACGATGCCGACGGTGCAACCCAGCGCCGCCGCCACGCTCGCCCGCCAGCAGCGGAACAGGCCGGTCGAGACGGTATAGAGCACGCCGGTGCCGGGAATCAGCGCGACGATCAGGGCGGTGAGGAGGAATTCGGGGGAGGGCATGGGGGGCTCGGCGATGTGTGAAAAGTCGGCGCTGGTAGGACGCTAATTATTTTTTACATCAGTCCTGTATTTTTACTGTCGGGTGTCGTTTGGGATTCCGTAGCAAGAAACTGCTCTCCGGCTGCTCTGGTTCGTGCCATAACCGCAATTGTTTGATCAACATTTGAAACCAAACTATGTAGTTCCTCAGACAGTCGTCGCTTTGCTCTATTGAATTCTTTCTCAACTCTTGGAAGCCCATCTAGGGTATCTGCGAGTGACACAATTTGTTCTCGTGATGAAGTGGCTGCATCCGCTACGCCTCCACAGACGCTAATAACTTGAGGTAGTTGGCTAACTGCTTCAGTCCGATCCGTCACACCGATTGTGAATAAAACATTTAGCGCTCCAGTCATCAATTGAAGATTGACGTTATACGATCCATTAGCAGCCTTGAGCCAAGTGGCAAATTCTTCCAGTTGGTTTGCGAGAAGTCGGACCCTATTGCGAAGGGCGCGTGGATTATGGCGAAGCGGTCCAGTCATTTGAGCTGTTGTGTCAATCACCTCGGGCTGCAAACGGTTTAGTCGCTCAGTAAATTCACCAAGAACAGCAGATGTACCTGCCATTCCTTCTGAAAGATCTGCGGCGACATCTAGAGGGCCAATCTCTTCTACCGCCTCATGGGATGATTGATCAATAACTGTTAGTTCCGCTTCAATAGGGAGAGGTAGTGTTTCTGTTGCTCCGTAATCTGAGACAGGACTTCCAAATAGCACCGTTCCACTGCGTGCTCCTTGAGCTAGTTGCCTGATTTGATCCTGGGCCTCGGCAATCCTGGCAAAGTGGATGCTGTACGTGACAACCCGATATGCCCTCAAGTCAAAGGGAACCTCATCGATATCTTGGGCTAGCAACACTACATTTTTCCTGAATGCGTGAGCTAAGCCGAGTTCATAGTACACATTTGGGTTTGCTCCACTCAGATCAGCAATCACTAGGTCAGCATTGAAGATGCCCTGAATAACATCGTGCATGATGTTTCTTGAGCTGCGCGATTCGTCGGCACGCGAAACGCTAAAGCCCTCTGCAACCAATACAGACCGAATGAGATGTTCATAAATTTCATCAAACTCGGTGGCAAAAGGCATCAGAACAAAAGCGCGCATGATC
>JANJVS010000193.1 GCA_024709955.1 Rhodocyclaceae bacterium | reverse complement strand
GTCGATGTGGCCGGCCGCCATATCGGCAACCGCTACGACTTCAAGGGCACCTCGGCCAAGGCCGAGCTCAACGAGAAGGACAAGGTGATCACCGTATACGGCGATTCCGAATTCCAGCTCGGCCAGGTCAAGGATATCCTCTTCCCCGAGATGGAGAAGAAGGAACGCGAGAGCACCAAGCGTCTCGACATCGGCGCGGTGCAGACCGTCTCCGGCAACAAGGCCAAGCAGGAACTCAAGATCAAGACCGGCATCGAGCAGGAACTGGCGAAAAAGATCGTCAAGCTCGTCAAGGACAGCAAGATCAAGGTCCAGGCGAGCATCCAGGGCGATGCCGTGCGCGTCGCCGGCGCCAAGCGCGACGACCTGCAGGAGGCCATTGCCCTGGTGAAGAAGTCGATCACCGATTTCCCGCTGCAGTACGGCAATTTCCGCGACTGAGCACCGTCCCGCCGGCGCCGACTTTTTGTCCTAATCCCGTTTGAGGCCGCTGATCCAGCGGGCGTAGAGGCGGTTGGCGGCGACGCGCATCGCCGCGAGGCGTGCCTCGATGTCTTCCGCCATTTGCTCGGGAGTAAGCACCGAGGCGGACGGCGCGGCGCATTCGTCGGCCCACTGGCGGCACCAGAGGCGGATCATCGCCTCGGTCATTTCGACATGGCATTGCATGCCGAGGTGCGGGCCGAGGACGAAGGCCTGGTTCGCGCAATGCTCGCTCTTGAGGATGCGCGTCGCCCCGGGCGGAATGCTGAAGGTTTCGCCGTGCCAGTGGAAGGCCTCGAAGCCGTTCAGGTCGCCGAGCCAGTCGCGCGCCGCTGCGGTCGCTTCCACCCGTCCCCAGCCGATCTCCTTGACCGGGTTCCTCGTCACCTGGCCGCCGAGCGCCTTGCTCATGAGCTGGCCACCGAGGCAGTGGCCGAGCACCGGCACGCCCTGGTCCACCGCCGCGCGGATCAGATCGAACAGCGGCGGCAGCCAGGGCAGGCCGTCGTTGACGCTCATCGGGCCGCCCATGAAGCACAGGCCGGAATAGCCGGTGCAGTCCGGCGGCGGCGGGTCGCCGGCGTCGATGCGGATCAGCTGCCAGGGCAGGTCGTGACGATCGAGAAAGGTGGCAAAATAGCCGGGACCTTCCCCGGCACTGTGGCGAAAGATGGCGATGGGTTTCATGGCGGCGAGCAAGCGATACCTGATGGCGATGGCGGGATATTCTATCGTGCTGTCCTCATTCTTCATGGGAGGGGCGGCGCTGGCCGCCGATATCGCGCTGGTGGGCCTGCTGCCGGGCAGGGCGCTGGTGATGATCGACGGCGGCAAGCGTCAAAACCTGGCGGTCGGCGAGGGCACGGCGCAGGGCGTGCGCCTGGTCGCCATCGAAAGCGGCGTTGCCGTGTTCGAGGTCGACGGCAAGCAGCGCCGCATCCGCATCGGCCAGCGCGTGATTTCCTCCGGCGCCTCCGAGCGCCCCGTGACCACCCTGACCGCCGATGCGCGCGGGCACTTCTTCACCGATGGCAGCATCAACGGCGTGACGATGCGCTTTCTCGTCGACACCGGCGCGACCTTCATCTCCCTGGGGGCGGCGGACGCGCGACGGGCGCGCATCGACGCCGCGAAGGGCACGCCCGCGATGACCATGACGGCGAACGGCGCGGTGCGCGTCTGGCGCGTCAAGCTGACGAGCGTCAAAGTCGGCGGCATCACCCTGGCGGACGTCGATGCCACGGTGCACGAGCGCGACATGCCGGTGGTGCTCCTCGGCATGAGCTTCCTCAACCGCATGGAAATCCGCCGTGACGGTCAGTCGATGACCCTCACGCAGCGCTATTGAGAGGACAGCGACGGTGCGCATCTCGGTCGAATGGTTGCGTGGGCGTTTCGCGGGCGTCGGGGCGTGCGCCGTGGTGCGCGAGGCTCCCGTGGCGACGGGAACGCCGATTTCCGCCGCGGTGCTGATTCCGATCGTGTCGCGGCCGACCGGCTTGACCGTGCTGCTGACGCAGCGCACCGCGCATCTGCGCGACCACGCCGGCCAAGTCAGCTTTCCCGGCGGACGCTGCGAGCCGGACGATGCCACGCCGCAGGCGACGGCCCTGCGCGAGAGCCGCGAGGAGGTCGGCATCGAGCCGGAGCAGGTGGAAATTCTCGCGACCCTGCCCGATTACTTCACCAGCACCGGCTTCCGCGTCACACCCGTGGTCGGTCTGGTGACGCCGCCCCTCAACTTGCGGCTCGACGATTTCGAGGTGGCCGAGGTATTCGAGCCGCCGCTCGATTTCCTGCTCGACCCGGCGAGCTACCAGCGCCATCAGGTCGAACGCGCCGGGACAGTGCACAGTTACTGGGCGGTGCCCTGGCAGGGCTATTTCATCTGGGGCGCGACGGCCGGCATGCTGGTCGGTTTGCGCGAATGCCTGCTGCCGTGCAGCGTGGCGGACCGCATGCCCGCCGCCTGAAGGGGGTAGTGTGCTATCTTCGCCATGCCCGCGCATGCTGGTTCGCGGCCGCGCCGCGCCGCTTGCGAATTTCCCTGAACCCCTGTTTTCATGACCTTCTTCAGCATCATTTGCGCCCTCGTGCTAGAGCAGCTCAAGGCACTGCCGGCGGCGCGCATCGGCGCGCTGCAGCTTGCCCATGCGGAGTTCCTGGAGCGCCACTTCAACGGTGGCGAGGAGCGCCACGGCATGACCGCCTGGGGCGTCGGCGTGGCCCTGCCGGTCTTGCTGCTGCTGGTTCTGCGCATCGGCCTCGATTTCGGCTACTCCTTCGTCGGCTTCGTGCTCGACGTGGCGATCCTCTATCTCACCATGGGATTCCGCCAGTTCAGCCATTTCTTCACCGACATCCAGCTTGCGCTGCGCATGGGGGAACTCGACCGGGCGCGCCGCCTGCTCGCCGATTGGCGCGGCGTCGGCGCCGAGCAGTTGGGCTCCGCCGACATCGCCCGGCTGACCATCGAACAGGGCATCGTCGCATCCCACCGCCATGTGTTCGCGCCGCTGTTCTGGTTCATGGTGCTCGGCCCGGCCGGCGCGGTGCTCTACCGGCTCGGCCTGAGCGTGATGCAGCACTGGACCGCGCGCGGCGCTCCCACGGGGGAACGGGACCGCTTCGGCCAGTTCGCGCGCCGCGCGTTTCAGCTCCTCGACTGGTTGCCGGCGCGGCTGACGGCGATCACCTTCGCCATCGTCGGCGACTTCGAGGACGCGGTGTATTGCTGGCGTACCCAGGCGAGCCAATGGCACGACAGTGCCTCCGGTATACTCCTCGCGAGCGGCGCGGGGGCTCTCGGCCTCCGGCTCGGCGCGCCGCTGCCGGGCGAACTCGGCGTCGAGGCGCGACCGGAACTCGGGCTTGGCGAGGATGCCGACGTCGAACATTTGCAAAGCGCGATCGGCCTGGTCTGGCGTGCGCTGGTGTTGAGTCTGTTGCTGCTGGCCCTGCTGACGGTCGCAAGCTGGGTTGGATATTGAGTCGGAAGCGATTTACCTAACAGGAGTGGAAAAAATGTCTAACAAAGAAGTTGTCGTTCTGAGCGCCGTACGCTCCGCCGTGGGCACCTTCAATGGCGCCCTCAAGGATATCGAACCCGCCGAGCTGGGCGGCATGGTGGTCAAGGAAGCCATCGCGCGCGCCGGCGTCGACCCCAAGCAGATCACCTTCGCCACCGTCGGCAACTGCATCCCG
This sequence comes from Rhodocyclaceae bacterium, assembly GCA_024709955.1. Taxonomy (GTDB): domain Bacteria; phylum Pseudomonadota; class Gammaproteobacteria; order Burkholderiales; family Rhodocyclaceae; genus Sulfuricystis. Next base: position 34,445 of record JANJVS010000193.1, on the reverse strand, counting down.
ACCGAGTCGCGCTACCCCTACGTCGCCCGCGTCGCCACCATCCAGGGCGGCATGTCGATGGATTCCGTCGCCTTCGCCGTCAACCGCCTGTGCGGCTCCGCGCAGCAGGCCATCGTCAGCTCGGCCCAGGCCATCATGCTCGGCGACGCCGACTTCGCCCTCGGCGGCGGCGTCGAGGTCATGTCGCGCGGCGCCTACCTGCTGCCGGCGCTGCGCGCCGGCGCGCGCATGGGCGACACCCAGGCCATCGACGCGATGGTTTCCGTGCTGACCGACCCCTTCGGCGTCGGCCACATGGGCGTCACCGCCGAGAACCTGGCCGCCAAGCACGGCATCACGCGCGAGGAGCAGGACGCCTTCGCCGTCGAGTCGCAGGCACGCGCCGCCAAGGCGATCGCCGCGGGCTACTTCAAGTCGCAGATCGCGCCGATCACGCTGAAGACCCGCAAGGGCGACGTGGTGTTCGACACCGACGAGCATCCGAAGGCCGGCACCACCATGGAGACCCTGGCCAAGATGCGTCCCGCCTTCAAGAAGGACGGCACCGTCACCGCCGGCAACGCCTCGGGCATCAACGACGCCGCCGCCTTCCTCGTGCTCGCCGATGCCGCCAAGGCGGCCGCCGGCGGCCACAAGCCGATCGCGCGCCTGGTGTCCTATGCCATCGCCGGCGTGCCCAACGACGTGATGGGCGAGGGCCCGATCCCGTCCTCCAAGGTCGCGCTGCAGAAGGCCGGCCTGTCGCTCGACAAGATGGACGTCATCGAATCCAACGAAGCCTTCGCCGTGCAGTCGATCACCGTCGCGCGTGGCCTTGGCCTCGACCCGGCCAAGACCAACCCGAACGGCGGCGCCATCGCGCTGGGCCATCCGGTGGGCGCCACCGGTTCGGTGATCGTCACCAAGCTGCTGCACGAACTGATCCGCATCAACGGCCGCTACGGCATGGCGACGATGTGCATCGGCGGCGGCCAGGGCATCACGACGATCTGGGAACGCGTCTAAGCAACTGCGCTTCGATCATGAGGGCCGGCCACCGCAAGGGGCCGGCCCTTTTTACTTGAGCAGTCGGGCGAGATGGCGCGCTGCCTCGTCGGCGCCGCAAGAAGTCGGTGCCGGCGGGACGGTGGCCTGCATGAGTTCGTCGAGCGCGGCGGCGAACGTGCCGCGTCGCAGCGTCTCCGCGTCGATCTCGCGGGCGCGGGCGTGCCGGTGCAGCCACTCGATCAGCGCTTCCTGCTCCGGCCAGTCGGGGCGGCGCTGGTAGAGCACCGCCGTGCCGTTGCAGGCGGCCTCGGCGAAGGTACCGTAGCCCGGCTTGGTGACGATCGCGTCCGCCGAGCGCAGCAGGTCGACGAAGGGCCAGTCGAGGGATTCGATCGCGTGGCAGTCGTCCCGGGCCGGGTGGCAGTCGGCGGGCACGAGCCAATGCGTGCCGGGCAGGCGCGGCCAGTCCTCGATGGGCAGGCGCATTGGAATGCCGCCCATGGCAACCATGACGATCCTTACCGTCTTGTCAGCGCCGACTTTATCCCGCAGTTCGGTGCGGCGCTCGCGGCCGAGGCTGGCGATGGGGGCGACGACGCGCTGGTCGGGCAGGTCGGGCATCGGCATGCCCGGTGTGGTGCGCAGGAAGGTCGCGCTCCGATAAGCGGCGAGCATCTCGGCGTGGATCGGGCGCGCCCAGTCCTCATGGCCGAAATAGTGGTGGAACAGGTCGGCCCAGTTGAGCGAGCACAGCGCCATGGCCGGGATGCCGGCCCGCGCGGCTCCGGCGAGCGGCACATGGGAAACATCGGCGAATACGGCATCCACGCCGAGCGCTTGGAACAACTCGGCGTCCGCCGCGACGCGGGTCGGAAAGTCGGCGCTGGCGGCACGGTAGGCGGCGGCCGTCGCCGCCAGGTCGATATGCAGCGCGTCGATCATCACGTAGCCGAAGTCGCTGGCGGCGGCGATGTGCGCGAACGGCGCGCGGATGCGTTGCCGCAGCTTGGCTGCCGGCAGGCCGCAGCGCAGGGTGAGGCGCACATCGGGCCGCAGCTCGGCGAGGCGGTCGAGCACCGGCGCGACCTGCGCCAGATGGCCGAAGCCATGGGAGGAAATATCGACGAACAGGTGGGCCATCAGAACTGCTTGGCGCGCTCGCCCTCGTTGGCGATGGTGGTGAAGTGGGCGAGTCGGCGCGCGTCGATCTTGCCGGCCGCGACGGCGGCCTTGATGGCGCAGTCGGGCTCGTTCTCGTGGCGGCAGTCGCGGAAGCGGCAATGGCCCAGATGGTCGACGAACTCGGCGAAGCCCAGCTCGATCTCGCCGCGCGTCAGGTGGGCGAGACCGAATTCCTGCAGGCCGGGCGAGTCGATCAGTTCGCCGCCGCCGGGCAGGCGGTAGAGGCGGGCATGGGTGGTCGTGTGCTTGCCGGAATCGAGGGCCGTCGAGATCTCGCGCGTCGCGGCGGCGGCGCCGGGGATCAGCGCGTTGGTCAGCGTCGACTTGCCCATGCCGCTCTGGCCCACCAGCACCGAAACCTGGCCGGCCAGCAAGGGCGCGAGCGCGCTGGCGTCGTTCAGGGCGCTGAGCTCGACGACGGGCACGCCGATGGCGGCGTAGGGGGCGAGCTGGGCGCGCGCGGCTGGCAGGGCGGCCGTCAGGTCGCACTTGTTGAGCACGATGACGGCGCGCATGTGCTGGTGGCGCACGGCGACCAGGGCACGCGAGATCAGCTCGTCGGAAAAGCCCGGTTCGGTGGCGACCACCAGCACGATCTGCGTGGCGTTGGCGGCGATCATCTTCTGCTTCCACTGGTCGCTGCGGTAGAGCAGGCTGGTGCGCGGCGCGTGGGCGAGGATCTGTGCCTCGCTGTCGTGCAGCGGGCCGAGGCTGACGCGGTCGCCGCAGGCGTAGGGGCTTTTCTTGCCGCGCGGAATGCCATTGACGATGCGGCCGTCGTCCAGTTCCACCTCGTAGTGCCGGCCGAAGGCGGCGACGATGCGGCCGCTCAGCATGCCTGCAGATGGGCGATGCGCTCGCGCGCGGGCGGATGCGAATCGTAGAACAGCGAATGCAGCGGGTCGGGCGTCAGCGTGGCGGCGTTGTCGCGGTAGAGCTTGACCAGCGCGGCGACGAGGTCCTTGCCGTCGGCCTGCCGGGCGGCGTAGGCGTCCGCCTCGAACTCGTGGCGGCGCGACAGCCAGGAGAGCAGCGGCGCGAAGGGGAAGGTGAATACCGGCAGCACCAGCGAGAACAGGATCAGCGCCATCGCCGTGCCGCCGGTCCCCGCATTCAGCCCGGCGTAGAACCAGGGCTGGTCGATGAGCTGGCCGAGCAGCCACAAGAAGGCGAGCGATACCGTCGCCATGACGCCGATGCGCTTCCAGACATGGCGGCGCTTGAAGTGGCCGAGTTCGTGGGCGAGCACCGCCTCGACCTCGCCGGGCGCGAGCTTGTCGAGCAGGGTGTCGAAGAAGACGATGCGCTTGGCCTTGCCGAAGCCGGTGAAGTAGGCATTGCCGTGGGCCGAGCGCTTCGAGCCGTCCATAACGAACAGGCCCGAACTGGCGAAGCCGCAGCGCGCCAGCAGCGCCTCGATGCGCGTCTTCATCTCGCCGTCGGCGAGCGGCGTGAACTTGTTGAACAGGGGCGCGATGAAGGTCGGGTAGAGCGCCAGCACCAGCAGGTTGAAGCCGAGCCAGACGGCCCAGACCCAGAGCCACCAGCGCGCGCCCATCGCGTCCATCAGCCAGAGCACCGCGAGCAGCAGCGGCGTGCCGATCAGCACGGTGAGCAGCAGCTGGCGCAGCAGATCGACGACGAACAGGCCGGGCGTCATCTTGTTGAAGCCGAAGCGCGCTTCGAGGGCGAAGGTGCGGTAAAGGGAGAACGGCAGGCCGACGACGAAGCCGGCAACGCCGACGCTGGCGAACAGCGCCAGGCCGTGGGCATGGGCATGGTCGGCAAACACCCCGCGCCAGAAAGCGTCGAAGCCCGCGAGCAGGCCGCCGCAGGTAAGCAGCAGCAGGAACATGACGTCCGCCGCGAGCTCGACGAGGCCGAGGCGGACCTTGGCACCGGTGTAGTCCGCCGCCTTCTGGTGGTCGGCGAGGGCGATGCGGTCGGCGAACTCTTGCGGCACCGTGGCGCGATGCGCGGCGACGTGGCGCAACTGGCGCAGCGCCAGCCAGGCGCGCAGGGCGGTGGTCAGGGCGAGCAGGACGAGGAAAACGAGGGAAAAGACCGAAGCCACGGAAAGCGAGGTGGGGGAAGTGTGCCAGAATGCAAGCTGTAAAACCGCTTGGAAGCGCGAGGATTATGGCACAAGACCAAAACGCCCTTGTCTGGCTCGACATGGAGATGACGGGCCTCGACCCCGACAACGACCGCATCATCGAACTGGCGATGGTGATCACCAACTCGAATCTCGACATCATCGCCGAGAGCGCCGTCTGGGCGGTGCATCAGTCCGACGCGGTGCTCGACGGCATGGACGACTGGAACAAGAAGACCCACGGCAAGTCGGGTCTGGTGGACAAGGTCAAGGCCTCGGTGCTCACCGAGACCGAGGTCGAGGCGCAGGCGCTGGATTTCCTCAAGCGCCACGTGCCGGCGGGCAAGTCGCCGATGTGCGGCAACTCGATCTGCCAGGACCGCCGCTTCATGGCGCGCTACATGCCGAAGCTGGAAGCCTATTTCCATTACCGCAACCTCGACGTGTCCACGCTCAAGGAACTGTGCAAGCGCTGGACGCCGGAGATCGCCAAGGGCGTCAAGAAGGGCGGCAAGCACGAGGCGCTCGCCGACATCTACGAGTCCATCGAGGAACTCAAGTACTACCGGACGAATTTCCTCAAGGTCTGAGGCGCTAGGGCCTGTTCTCATTCAGGCGACGACTGCGAAGGGGGCTGCCGGGTTGCAGGGCAAGGCGGGAGGAGCGCAGTTTGGCCGGTGCCAAATAAGCGACGACCAACGTAGCCATGCGGCCCGGCAGCCCCCTTCCCGCAGGGTTGCGCGAGCAGGCGCGTCCGCTGCGTTGCACCACTTGCCCGCGGATCACTGCGGGCGGCGCGGTGCGCCTTGCGGCCATCACCTGCGCGCGCAACGCAGCTCGCCGACTGAATGAGAACAGGCCCTAGGGCAGGCGCCGTTCGAGATACCAGCGTTCGTTGCGGTCGCTGGGGCGGTGGCCCTGCCAGTGCTCGATCCAGCCCGCCGGGGTCGCGCGCCGGCGGTCGTCCACCACCAGCCGCCAGCCGCAGTCGGCGTCATGCGTGGGCGGCTGCGTGCGAACGCCGGCGAAATAGTCGAGGGAGGCGCGCTGGGCGCTGCCGAGCCCGACGCGGGCGATGCAGTCGGCGTCCGGCGGCAGCGCGGCACGCAGGGATTCGGCCACGGCCCGGTAGGATTTGCCATGGTCGATCCAGGGCATCCAGAGCGCCGCGACCAGTCCCCAGATCAAGGTCGTGCCAGCCGCCCAGTGCAGGCTGGCGCGCCAGCCCGCGCGCGGCAGGCGCCAGGAGGCGACCCAGGCCAGGGTGAGCGCGCCGGCGAAGGCGAGCGTGCCCGGACCGAATTGGGCATCGTGTCCGGGAGCGAGCTTGTCGAAGTTGGCGGCGACCTTCGGCGGCCAGTCGAGCGCCTGGGCGCTGGCGCCGAGCCAGATCAGCAGGGCGAAGCAGCTGAAGGTCATCAGGCCGAACCAGTCGAAGGCGTTGGCTGCGCCGCGGCGCAGCCGGTCGGCGCCGGCGGCCGCGAGCAGCGTCAGCGGAATCGACGCGGCCAGCAGCGCCAGCTGACGGGACGGGCCGGAGAGAAACCAGAACAGTCCGATCAGGGTCCCCGCGAGCGGGAGGGCGAGAGGCAGAGGCTGGCGACGGTGGAGCCACAGGCTCCAGAGCGCCAATGGCAGCACCGGCCAGGCCGCCCAGGCCAGCATCTCGGCATGGGATGCGTCGGGCAGGTCGCGGCCCACGGTGGCCTCGGCGAATTCGTTTTGCCACCAGGCATTCCAGAGTTCCGGGGCGTGGTCGGCCAGCAGGAGGGGCCAGGCGGTGGCCAGGGGCAGGGCGACGAGCAGCGCCAGCAGCAAGCCTTTCCAGTCGCGCCGGAAAATCGGCGCTGGCAGGACGGTGATCGCCATGATCAGGCCGACCAGGCCGTGGGCCGGGACGGCGAGGCCCATGCCGAGGCCGAGCAGCAGGGCTCCTTGCCGGCGTCGATTCTGGAGGATCAGTCCGCCGCCCCACCAGGCGAGGGCCGCGCAGGCGAGGCCGGCGATGGCCGGCTGCGACTCGTGCAGCGGTACCAGCAGCCCGAGGGTGCCCATCGTCAGCAGCGGAGCGAGGCGGGCGGCGCTCGCGCCGTGGAAGGCCCGCGCCGCGCCCGCGAGGGCGAACAGGAAGATGGCGCCGAACAGCGCGGTGGCGAGCCGGGCAGCGTCGTGGAAGGGCAGCAGGCCGCCGAGAGAGCGGCCGAGCAGGGCCGCGCCCCAGTGGTAAAGCGGGGCCGTGTGTGCCCATGGCTCGCCGGCGACCCGGGGGAACAGCCAATTGCCCTCCGTCAGGAAACCGTGGGCGATGCCGATGTGGATCGCATCCTCCGTCTTCCAGGGGTCATGTCCCGCGATGCCGGTTAGCAGATAGAGGGCGGCGAGCAGCAGTACCGCGGCGCCGGGCAGCCGGGGCGATGAATGGGGATCGTGGCCGGGCATGGGAGAGGCAAAGAAAAAACAAAAGGCAGCCGAAGCTGCCTTTTGGTTGGATACCGTCGGCCGATCAGGCAGCGGCGCCGGGGCGCTTGCCGTATTTCTGGCGGAAGCGTTCGACGCGGCCGGCGGTGTCGACGATCTTCTGCTTGCCGGTGTAGAACGGATGGCAGGCGGAGCACACTTCGATGTGCAGGGGCTTGCTGTTGGTCGAGCGCGTCGTGAACTTGTTGCCGCAGCTGCAAGTCACCTCGATCTCGTTGTAATTCGGGTGGATGCCTTCCTTCATGATCGTGTCCTTACAAATTTAATGGTGCCCGCATCGGCGCGGCGGAAAAGTGCGGCATTATCCTGAAAAACCAGCGGGAAATCAACTGCGGATGAGCGGGAAATCCCCCCGTAATCGAAACAGCGCGGGGGGCGGCTCGCTAAGAGCGTGCGCGGGACTACCCGTTTAGCCGCCGCGGCGCATGGCGTCGAAGAATTCCGCGTTGTTCTTGGTGGCCTTGACCTTGTCGAGCAGGAACTCCATCGCCTCCAGGTCGTCCAGGCCGTAGAGCAGCTTGCGCAGCACCCAGACCTTCTGCAGCACGTCGGCCTTGAGCAGCAGCTCCTCGCGGCGCGTGCCGGAGCGGTTGACGTTGATCGAGGGATAGACGCGCTTTTCCGACATGCGGCGGTCGAGGTGAATCTCGGAGTTGCCGGTGCCCTTGAATTCCTCGTAGATCACCTCGTCCATGCGGCTGCCAGTGTCGATCAGGGCGGTGGCGATGATGGTCAGCGAGCCGCCCTCCTCGATGTTGCGCGCCGCGCCGAAGAAGCGCTTGGGCTTCTGCAGCGCGTTGGCGTCGACGCCGCCGGTGAGCACCTTGCCGGAGGCGGGCTGCACGGTGTTGTAGGCGCGGGCGAGACGGGTGATCGAGTCGAGCAGGATGATCACGTCCTTCTTGTGCTCGGTGAGGCGCTTGGCCTTCTCGATCACCATCTCGGCGACCTGCACATGGCGCGTCGCCGGTTCGTCGAAGGTCGAGGCGACGACTTCGCCGCGCACGGTGCGCGTCATCTCGGTGACTTCCTCGGGACGTTCGTCGATCAGCATGACAATCAGCACCGCTTCGGGGTGGTTGGCCGAAATCGCGTGCGCGATGTGCTGCAGCATCACGGTCTTGCCGGACTTCGGCGCGGCGACCAGCAGGCCGCGCTGGCCCTTGCCGATCGGCGCGATGATGTCGATGACGCGGCTGGTGATGTTCTCCTCGGCCTTGATTTCGCGCTCCAGCTTGAGGTGCTCGGTCGGATGCAGCGGCGTCAGGTTCTCGAAGAGTATCTTGTTCTTGCATATCTCCGGCGACTCGCCATTCACCTTATCGAGCTTGACCAGCGCGAAGTAGCGTTCGCCGTCCTTTGGCGTGCGGATTTCGCCCTCGATGGTGTCGCCGGTGCGCAGGTTGAAGCGGCGGATCTGCGAGGGCGAGACGTAGATGTCGTCCGGGTTGGCGAGGTAGGAGGTGTCCGCCGAGCGCAGAAAGCCGTAACCGTCGTTCATCACCTCGAGGCAGCCGTCGCCGTAGATGACCTCGCCCTTCTTGGCGTGCTCCTTGAGGATGGCGAAGATGAGTTCCTGCTTGCGCAGACGGTTGGCGCCCTCGATGCCGTCGGCGGTCGCCATGTCGATCAGCTGGCTGACGTGATGGTTCTTCAGTTCGGAAAGATGCATGGATGAGCCTGCGGATGTCGCGGGCGGCTGGGCCCGGAAGATGGGAAGCGGATCGGGGGAGGGAGGCGGCGGATCGCGCGGTAGCTTGGGGGGGGGGAGGTGCTGGGCGCTTGCGTTTGACCGGTGCCGGTCTTGCCTGCTACCCGAAATCCTGGCGCGCGCGCGGGGGCTGCGGATTATTGCTGCTTCAACCCGGGCTGCTGGATTTCGGGGCGGACTTTAATGGGATCAGAGGTTGCTGTCAATGAAGGCGGTCAATTGCGACTTCGAGAGCGCGCCGACCTTGGTGGCCTCGACATTGCCGCCCTTGAACAGGATCAGGGTCGGGATGCCGCGAATGCCGTACTCGCCGGGGGTCTTGGGGTTCTCGTCGATGTTCAGCTTGGCGATCTTGAGGCGGCCGTTGTATTCCTTGGCCACTTCGTCGAGGATCGGGGCGATCATCTTGCAGGGGCCGCACCATTCGGCCCAGTAGTCCACCAGGACGGGGACGGAAGACTCCAGGACATCGGTCTTGAAACTGGAATCGGTGACGTGTTGGATATGTTCGCTCATGAGCTCCTCTTCAACGGGGGTGACGCACATTGACGGCGGATGCTAGCAGAAAATGCCGCGCCAGCGGACATTGGCGTGCCGTGCGCCGGCCCGTGGCGTGCCTCGCTTGCAACACATGTCCCTGCCGGCGAGGAGGCAGGGCTATACTGCCTGGAGATTGTTATGGCGCGGAGGGCGAGGTATGACTTATGTGGTGACGGAAAACTGCATCAAGTGCAAATACACCGATTGCGTCGATGTCTGCCCGGTCGACTGCTTTCGCGAAGGGCCGAACTGCCTGGTGATCGATCCCGAGGAGTGCATCGACTGCACCTTGTGCGTGCCGGAGTGCCCGGCCGAGGCGATTTTCGCCGAAGACGACGTGCCGGACGATCAGCGCGGCATGATCGCGCTCAACGCCGAGCTGGCCCGGCAATGGCCCGCGATCATCGAACGCAAGGAGCCGCCGCCGGATGCCGACGAGTGGCGCGGCCGCAAGGACAAGTGCGCCCTGCTCGAACGCTGACGACTTTTTTGCGTTGCAATAAGGCGGCTTTATTTGTTCGTCGGCTTGACATAAGATCGCATCCGGTCGGGATGTCCGGGCATCGGAAGGAGGGAAACATGCAGGTCAGGGAAATTCTCAATATCAAGGGCACGGTGCTCTACACGATCGCGCCGGACAAGAAGCTGGCCGAGGCCGTGGCGGTGATGAGCGAGCAGGACGTCGGCTCGCTGGTCTGCTTCGAGGGCGGGCGCATGGTCGGCATGCTGACCTTCCGCGAGGTGCTGCGCGTCATGCACGCCGAGGGCGCGGCCTGGGGCGGCGTGTCGATCCGCGAGGTGATGGTGAAGAACCCCCGCGCCGCCGATCCCTTCATGGATGTCGACCAGTTGCGCCGTCTCATGGTGAACGAGCACATGCGCTACCTGCCGGTGATGGACGGCCACACCTTGCTGGGCGTGATCTCCTTCCACGACGTCGCCAAGGCGGTGCTGGAGGAGCAGAGCTTCGAGAACCGCATGCTCAAGGCCTACATCCGCGACTGGCCCGAAGGCCAGGAAGCCCCCGCCGAAAAAGCCTGAGTCATCCGCCGGCGGCGTCATGGAACGCATCTGGCTGAAGTCCTATCCGCCGGGCATGCCCGGCGAGATCGACGCGGATGCGTATGCGTCCGTCGTCGACCTGTTCGAGCAAAGCGTCGCGCGCTTCGCCGCGCGGCCCGCCTATGTCTGCATGGGCGAGGCGATCAGCTATGCCGAGCTGGACCGCTGGTCGAAGGAGCTGGCGGCTTATTTCCGCAACGTGCTCGGTCTGCCGCCCGGCGCGCGCGTCGCCCTGATGCTGCCGAACGTGCTGCAGTATCCGGTCGCGCTGTTCGCCGTGCTGCGCGCCGGCTGCACCGTGGTGAATTGCAATCCGCTCTACACGGCGCGCGAACTCGAATATCAGCTGGCGGATTCCGGCGCGAGCGCCATCGTCGTGCTGGAGAATTTCGCATCCGTGGTCGAGCATGCCCTGCCGGGGACGCGGGTGCGCCATGTCGTCGTCACCGGGCTGGGCGACATGCTCGGCCTCTTCAGGGGGGCGCTGGTCAACGCGGCCGTCAGGCACGTCAAGCGCCTGGTGCCGCCCTGGCGCATCAAGGGGGCGACGAGCTGGTCACTGGCGCGGGCGCGGGGGCGGCAGGCCGGCTTCACCCCGGTCGCGGTGGCGCCGGGCGACATCGCCTTCCTGCAATACACCGGCGGCACGACCGGCGTCGCCAAGGGCGCGATGCTCACCCACCGCAACATCGTCGCCAACCTGCAGCAGGCGCATGCCTGGATCGCCAGCAAGATGGAGGCGGGCGCCGAGACCATCGTCACCGCCCTGCCGCTCTATCATATCTTCTCGCTGACGGCGAACTGCCTGACCTTTCTCAAGCTCGGCGCGACCAACGTGCTGATCGTCAATCCGCGCGACATCCGCGGCTTCGTCAAGGAACTGGCACGGCATCGCTTCACGGCGATCACCGGCGTCAACACCCTGTTCGCCGCCCTGCTGCGCCAGCCGGCCTTCGCCCGCATCGACTTTTCCGCCCTCAAGATCAGCCTCGGCGGCGGCATGGCCGTGCAACAGAAGGTCGCGGAACAGTGGCAGGCGGTGACGGGCTCCACCCTGATCGAGGCCTACGGCCTGACCGAAACCTCCCCGGCGGTGACCATCAATCCCGTCGACCTGCCCGCGTTCAACGGCAGCATCGGCCTGCCGCTGCCCTCGACCGAGGTGGCGATCCGCGACGAGGCGGGCCGGGATCTGCCCCCGGGACAAACCGGCGAGCTGTGCGTGCGCGGTCCGCAGGTCATGGCGGGCTACTGGAACCGCCCCGAGGAAACCGCGCTGGTGGTGATGGCCGACGGCTTCATGCGCACCGGCGACATCGCGGCGATGGACGAGGCGGGCTTCGTGCGCCTCATCGACCGCAAGAAGGACATGATCCTGGTGTCCGGCTTCAACGTCTATCCCAACGAGGTCGAGGCCGTGGCGGCCACGCATCCGGGGGTGCAGGAGGTGGCGGCGGTCGGCGTGCCCCATGAGAAGTCCGGCGAGACGGTGAAGCTGTTCGTCGTCAGACGCGATGCCGCGTTGACGGCGGACGAGCTGATCGCCCACTGCCGCCAGAGCCTGTCGGCCTACAAGGTACCGCATCAGGTCGAGTTCCGCGACGAACTGCCGAAGACCAACGTCGGCAAGATCCTGCGCCGCGCCCTGCGCTAGTTCCGAAAAAACTCGGCGCCGGCGGGACGGTGATTGGCGACGCGGGGGTGCGTGATAGACTTGCCCATCCCCATTTCAAGGCAATCCGCATGTCCGGCAATACCATCGGCACGCTGTTCTGCGTGACCTCCTTCGGCGAATCGCACGGCCCGGCGATCGGTTGCGTCGTCGATGGCTGCCCGCCCGGCCTGGAAATCGGCGCGGCCGAGATCCAGGCGGAGCTCGACCGCCGCAAGCCGGGCACGTCGCGCCATGTGACGCAGCGGCGCGAGGCGGACGAGGTCGAGATTCTTTCCGGCGTGTTCGAGGGCAAGACGACCGGCACGCCCATCGCGCTCTTGATCCGCAACACCGACCAGCGCAGCAAGGATTATGGCGACATCGCCCAGAGCTTCCGCCCCGGCCACGCCGACTACACGTATTGGCAGAAATACGGCATTCGCGACTATCGCGGCGGCGGGCGCTCCTCGGCGCGCGAGACCGCGGTGCGCGTCGCCGCCGGCGCCATCGCGAAGAAGTGGCTCAAGGAGCGCTATGGCGTGACGGTGCGCGGCTGGATGAGTCAGCTCGGCCCGATCGGGATTCCCTTCGCCGACGCGGCCGAGATCGACCGCAATCCGTTCTTCGCGCCGAACGCGGCCAGCGTGGCGGAGCTGGAGGCCTACATGGACAAGCTGCGCAAGGACGGCGATTCGGTCGGCGCGCGCATCGAAGTGATCGCGACCGGCGTGCCGCCGGGCTGGGGCGATCCGGTCTATGGCCGTCTCGATGCGCAGATCGCCTACGCGATGATGGGCATCAACGCCGTCAAGGGCGTCGAGATCGGCGCCGGCTTCGGCTGCGTCGCCCAGCGCGGCAGCGAGCATGGCGACGAGCTGACACCGCAGGGTTTCCTTTCCAACCACGCGGGCGGCGTCCTCGGCGGCATTTCCTCGGGGCAGGACGTGACCGTCTCCATCGCCATCAAGCCGACGTCGAGCATCCGCATCCCGCGCCGCTCGATCGACCTGGCCGGCAACCCGACCACGGTGTCCACGGAAGGCCGCCACGATCCCTGCGTCGGCATCCGCGCCACGCCGATCGCCGAGGCGATGCTGGCGCTGGTGCTGATGGACGCGGCGCTGCTGCACCGCGCGCAGTGCGCCGACGTGCGCTGTCCGACGCCCGCGATCCCGGCGCGAGCCGCCGACGCCGGCTGATAGAATCGGCCCAGGCTTTCCAGAATCACCCTCAACCCGGAAGAGAAAATCATGCACGTTGATCATCACGACCTCTACACCGAATTCCCGGACATGCGCGACGCCATCGATGCGATGAAGGCCGATAGCGGCTATTTCGCCACCCTGTTCGCGCGCTACAACCGCCTCACCGGCAAGGTCGAGGATCTGGAGGAGCACGACATGCCGGTCGCCGACTTCACCCTGGAGGACATGAAGAAGGCGCGCGTCAAGCTCAAGGACGAGATCTACCAACTGCTGATGGCGTTCCGCGTCGGCCAGAAGCGCGGCGCCTGATCGCCCTTTCTTCCCGCGCGGCGGCGGCGTCCGCCTGATCCACTGTCGTCCGGACACCGCATGCCTGCCAGTTTCCCGGGTCCCCTGGCTCGTCTTGCGGCCTGGTACTTCTTCTATTTCGCCTTCGTCGGCGCCTTCGCGCCGTACTTCACCCTCTATCTGCAGGACATAGGCCATACGGCCTGGGAGATCGGCGTGCTGATGTCGGTGCCCCAGGTGATGCGCCTGCTGGCGCCGAACCTCTGGGGCTGGCTGGCGGACCATCTCGGCCGGCGTGCCGTGATCGTGCGCCTTGCCGCGCTGTTTTCCACCCTTGGTTTCGTCGGCTTCTTCCTCACCCGCGACTATTTCGCCATGCTCGGCGCCATGGCGCTGGTCTGGTTTTTCTGGAGCGCGGCGCTGCCGCTGGTCGAGGCGATGACGCTCGACCATCTGCGCGGCCAGACGGACCGCTACGGCAGCATCCGCGTCTGGGGTTCGATCGGTTTCATCGCCAGCGTGCTCGGCGTCGGCGCCTTGCTCGACTTCCAGCCGAGCGCGGCCGTGCTCTGGGTCTGTCTCGCCATCCTGGCGAGCGTGCTGGCCACCGCGCTGACCCTGGATGACACGAAAGTCGGCGCTGGCGGGACGGTGGCGCCGCTCGGTCACCTGCTTAGGCGGCCCGAGGTGGTCGCGCTGCTCGCCGCCTGTTTCTTCATGTCGGTGGCCCACGGGCCGCTGTATGTCTTCCTCTCCATCCACCTCGTCGATCACGGCTACGACAAGATGGCGGTCGGCATGTTCTGGTCCCTCGGAGTATGTGCCGAGATCGGCGTGTTCATGCTGATGCCACGGTTGATGCGACGGGTTTCCCTGCGTCGCATCCTGTTGGCCAGCCACGCCCTGGCGGTGCTGCGTTTCCTGCTGATCGGCTGGGCGGCCGATTCCGTCGCACTGCTGCTGCTTGCCCAACTTCTTCATGGTGCGACATTCGGCGCCTATCATGCCGGAGCGATGGCGGCGCTGACGCGCTGGTTCGCCCCGGCGCAGCAAGCCCGCATCCAGGGACTTTATGGCAGCATCTCGTTCGGCGCCGGCGGCATGATCGGCGGCCTGTTCAGCGGCGAAGCCTGGGGTAGCCTGGGGCCGGGCATCACCTACTCGCTCGCCGCCTTGTGCGCCGCCTGCGGCTGGCTGCTGGTGTGGCGCGGCCTGCCTTCCGTGGCGATGGACAAGCGATGAGGTCGATCATGAGACAACTGTGGTGGTGTGGTCTGGCGGTAGTCCTGCTGGCGGGGTGCCAGAACGTCCCGCTCACGGGGCGCAGCCAGTTACAAATGATTTCCGAGAAGCAGGAACGCAGCATGGGGCTCGCCAGCTTCCAAGAAATTCTCGGCAGGGAGAAGTTGAGTCATGACGCGGCGCAGATCGAACGCCTGCAGCGCATCGGCGCGCGCATCGCGGCGGCGACCGGGCGCGACGACTACCAGTGGGAGTTCAAGCTCATCGACGACGATGACGCGCTCAACGCCTTCTGTCTGCCCGGCGGCAAGGTGGCCGTCTATACGGGGCTGCTGCCGGTAGCCCAGGACGATGCCGGGCTGGCGGCGGTGATCGGCCACGAGGTGGCGCACGCGATCGCGCGCCACGGCGGCGAGCGCCTGAGCCAGGAAATCCTCGTCGCCGGCGCGACGGCCGCGACGGTGGTGGCGACGCGGGATTCGAAGAAGCGCGACCTCTACGCCGGACTGCTCGGGGCCGGCGCGGCGGTGGGTTTCCTGCTGCCCTATTCGCGCCTGCACGAGTCGGAGGCCGACCGCATGGGGCTGATCTACATGGCCAAGGCCGGCTACGATCCGCGCGCCGCCGTCGGCCTCTGGAGGCGCATGGCGGCGGCCGGCAAGGGCAAGTCCAAGCCGCCGGAATTCCTCTCGACCCATCCCGCCGACGAGACGCGCATCAAGGGGATCGAACGCTGGCTGCCGGAGGCGCTGAGCCACTATCGCCCTGTGCGATAATCGACCCCTTCCGCCGGAAATTCCATCCATGCCACAGACGCTCTACGACAAGCTTTGGCAGAGTCATGTCGTCCGCACCGAAGCGGACGGCACCGCGCTGCTCTACATCGACCGCCATCTGGTGCACGAGGTCACGAGTCCGCAGGCCTTCGAGGGCCTCAAACTCGCCGGCCGCAAGCCTTGGCGCATTTCCTCCATCGTCGCCACCGCCGACCACAACACGCCGACCGACCACTGGGAGCGCGGCATCGAGGACCCGGTCTCGCGCCAGCAGGTCGAGACCCTCGATGCCAACATCCGCGAGGTCGGCGCGCTGGCCTACTTCCCGTTCAAGGACGCCAGGCAGGGCATCGTCCATGTCGTCGGCCCGGAGAACGGCGCGACGCTGCCGGGCATGACCGTGGTCTGCGGCGACTCGCACACCTCGACCCACGGCGCCTTCGCCTGTCTGGCGCACGGCATCGGCACCTCCGAGGTCGAGCACGTCATGGCGACCCAGTGCCTGCTGCAGAAGAAAATGAAGTCCATGCTGGTGCGCGTCGAGGGGAAAGTCGGCGCTGGCGTGACGGCGAAGGACATCGTATTGGCGATCATCGGCAAGATCGGCACCGCCGGCGGCACGGGCTACGCCATCGAGTTCGGCGGCAGCGCGATCCGCGCCCTGTCGATGGAGGGCCGCATGACCGTTTGCAACATGGCGATCGAGGCGGGCGCGCGCGTCGGCTTCGTCGCCGTCGACGATACGACCATCGCCTACCTCAAGGATCGCCCCTTTTCGCCCAAGGGCGAGGTCTGGGACCGCGCCGTCGCTTACTGGCGCACGCTGGTGTCCGATGCGGACGCGGCCTTCGATGCCGTGATCGATCTCGACGCGAGCCAGATCAAGCCCCAGGTCACCTGGGGCACTTCGCCCGAGATGGTCGTCGCCATCGACGGTCAGGTTCCGGCCCCCGAAGACTTCGCCGATCCGGTCAAGCGCGAGGGCGTCGAGCGCGCACTGCAGTACATGGGGCTGACGCCGCGCACGCCGATCAAGCATATCCGCGTCGACCAGGTGTTCATCGGCAGCTGCACGAACTCGCGCATCGAGGATCTGCGCGAGGCGGCTTCAATAGCCAAGGGCAGACAGAAGGCGTCCAACGTGCGCCGCGTGCTGGTCGTGCCGGGGTCCGGCCTGGTCAAGAAGCAGGCCGAGGCCGAGGGCCTCGATAAGGTCTTCGTCGCCGCGGGCTTCGAATGGCGCGAGCCGGGCTGCTCGATGTGCCTGGCGATGAACGCCGACCGGCTGGAGCCGGGCGAGCGCTGCGCCTCGACCTCGAACCGCAACTTCGAGGGCCGCCAGGGCAACGGCGGGCGCACCCACCTGGTCAGTCCGGCGATGGCCGCCGCCGCCGCGATCGCGGGACATTTTGCCGACGTGCGCGACATCCTCTGAAGGAGACAGTCATGAAGAAACTTTCGCTCATCGTTGCCGCTTGCGCTTTCCTCGTGGCTGGCTGCAACACCGTGCGCGGCATCGGCCAGGACATCGAAAGGGGTGGCGAGGCCATCCAGAAGGCGGTCAAGTAAATGCGTGCCTTCACCGCCCTTGATGGACTCGTCGCGCCGCTCGATCGCGCCAACGTCGATACCGACGCCATCATCCCCAAGCAGTTCCTCAAGTCGATCAAGCGTTCTGGCTTCGGTCCCAACGCCTTCGACGAATGGCGTTACCTCGACCACGGCGAGCCGGGCATGGATAATTCCAAGCGTCCGCTCAATCCCGACTTCGTGCTCAATCAGCCGCGCTACCAGGGCGCCGCCATCCTGCTCACGCGCGACAACTTCGGCTGCGGTTCCTCGCGCGAGCATGCGCCCTGGGCGCTGGAGGACTACGGCTTCCGCGCGCTGGTCGGCACCAGCTTCGCCGACATCTTCTACAACAACAGCTTCAAGAACGGCCTGCTGCCGATCAAGTTGCCCGCGGCCGAGATCGACGAACTGTTCGCCCAGGTCGCCATCACCCCCGGCTATCGGTTGCGCATCGACCTGGCGGCGCAGACCGTCACGCGGCCCGACGGCAAGATGCTTTCCTTCGACATCGATCCCTTCCGCAAGGAATGCCTGCTCAACGGCTGGGACGACATCGGCCTGACCCTGCGCCACGCCGACGCGATCCGCGAGTTCGAGGCGAAGCGGCGCATCGAGCAACCCTGGCTTTTCAATTAGGAAGAATCGAATGAAGATCTGTGTTCTGCCGGGCGACGGCATCGGCCCGGAAATTACCGCCGAAGCGGTACGTGTGCTCAAGGCGCTCGACCTGAAGATGGAAATGGAAGAGGGGCTGCTCGGCGGCTGCGCCATCGACGCGGCGAAGGACCCCTTTCCGGAGGCGACGCAGAAGCTCGCCAAGGAAGCCGACGCCGTGCTGCTCGGTGCCGTCGGCGGCCCGCAGTGGGACAACAATCCGCGCGAGCTGCGTCCCGAGCGTGGGCTTTTGCGCATCCGCAAGGACCTTGGCCTGTTCGCCAACCTGCGCCCTGCGATCCTCTATCCCGAACTCGCCAATGCCTCGACGCTCAAGCCCGAGGTGGTCGCGGGCCTCGACATCCTCATCGTGCGCGAGCTGACCGGCGACATCTACTTCGGCCAGCCGCGCGGCATCGAGGTGCGCAACGGCGAGCGCTTCGGCTTCAACACCATGCACTACACCGAGAGCGAGATCCGCCGCATCCTGCGCGTCGCCTTTGAGGCCGCCCGGAAGCGCAACAAGAAGGTCTGCTCGGTGGACAAGATGAACGTGCTCGAATGCACCCAGCTCTGGCGCGACGTCGCCAACGAGGTGGCCAAGGAGTATCCGGACGTCGAGCTGACCCACATGCTGGTGGACAACGCCGCGATGCAGCTCGTCAAGGCGCCCAAGCAGTTCGACGTGATGGTCACCGGCAACATGTTCGGCGACATCCTGTCCGACGAGGCCTCGATGCTCACCGGCTCGATCGGCATGCTGCCCTCGGCCTCGCTCGACGAGAACAACAAGGGCCTCTACGAGCCGAGCCACGGCTCCGCGCCGGACATCGCCGGCAAGGGCGTGGCCAACCCGCTGGCGACGATTTTGTCGGCGGCGATGATGCTGCGCTATACGTTCAACCAGGAGGCGGCGGCGCAGCGCATCGAGGGCGCGGTGAAAAAAGTGCTGGCGCAAGGCTTCCGGACGGGCGATATTTACGAACCCGGCATGCGGAAGGTCGGGACGAAGGAAATGGGCGACGCGGTTCTCGCGGCGCTGTGAGATTCAATACTTGAGGTAAATGGCAATGAAAAAGGTTGGTCTGGTCGGTTGGCGTGGCATGGTGGGCTCGGTGCTGATGCAGCGCATGCGCGAGGAGGGCGATTTCCCCTTGATCGAGCCGGTGTTCTTCACGACGTCTAATGTCGGCGGCAAGGGGCCGGCCGAAAGCGGCGGCGCGCCGCTCAAGGACGCCAAGGACCTCGAAGCCCTCAAGCAGATGGACATCATCATCACCTGTCAGGGTGGCGACTACACCAAAGAGGTGTTCGGCCCGTTGCGCGCGGCCGGTTGGAACGGCTACTGGATCGACGCGGCCTCGTCGCTGCGCATGGCCGACGACGCGATCATCATCCTCGACCCGGTCAACCTCGACGTCATCAAGGCTGGCCTGGCCAAGGGCGTCAAGAACTACATCGGCGGCAACTGCACCGTCTCGCTGATGCTGATGGGTCTCGGCGGCCTGTTCCGCGCCGACCTGGTCGAGTGGATTTCCGCCATGACCTACCAGGCCGCCTCCGGCGCCGGCGCGCAGAACATGCGCGAGCTGCTGTCCCAGATGGGCGTGCTGCACGATGCCGTCAAGGCCGAACTGGCCGATCCCGCCTCGGCGATCCTCGACATCGACCGCAAGGTCGCCGAGACGATGCGCGCGTCCAGTTTTCCGACCAAGAACTTCCGCGGCGTGCCGCTGGCCGGCAGCCTGATTCCCTGGATTGACGTGCCGGTCGAAGGCGGCCAGTCGAAGGAGGAGTGGAAGGGCGGCGCCGAGTGCAACAAGATCCTCGGCAAGCCGGCATTCCGCAGCCCTGGCAGCATCCCGATCGACGGCCTGTGCGTGCGCGTCGGCGCGATGCGCTGCCATTCCCAGGGCCTGACCATCAAGCTCAAGAAGGACGTTTCCCTGGACGAGGTCAGCGACATCATCGCCAAGGCCAACGACTGGGTGAAGGTCGTCCCCAACGAGCGCGAGATATCCGAGCGCGACCTGACGCCGGCCGCCGTGACTGGCACCCTGACCGTGCCGGTTGGTCGCCTGCACAAGCTGGCGATGGGGCCCGAGTATCTGGGCGCCTTCACCTGCGGCGACCAGCTGTTGTGGGGTGCCGCCGAGCCGCTGCGCCGCATGTTGCGGATTTTGCTCGACTGAGAAGTAGTCGCAAGGTAATGCAAAGGTTGAGCTTGCGCCCTTAAGGCCATGATGTTATTTTGAATGTGGTCTAACATACCCCCAGCGGGGAGGCATTGTGAATAAACCTGGCAAATCATCCTTGTTTAAAGCGTCGCTCTTGGCGGCGTTGCTGGCGTCCGCTTTCGGTGCGCAAGCGGCGGGCCTTGGCAAGCTGTCGGTTTATTCCGCCATCGGGCAACCCCTGAGCGCGGAGGTTGCCCTCACGGCCACACACGATGAATTGACTTCACTGTCGGCAAAACTCGCCTCTCCTGATGCCTTCAAGGAGGCGGGGGTCGAGTTCATGCCGGCACTGGCCGGTTTGCGCTTCAATGTCGTCAAACTGCCAAACAATCAGGCGGTATTGAGGCTGACGACTGACCGTCCGCTCAACGAGGCATTTCTGCATTTCCTCGTCGAGCTGAATTGGACTTCCGGGCGCATGGTGCGCGAGTACACCTTCCTGCTCGATCCTCCCGAAATGCTGCAGGCAGCCAAGCCGGCGTCCGTTGTCTCGCCGGTTGCGCCGCCGCTTGAAGCAATACCCGTGGCGCCGCAACCGGTCCAGGCGGCAGCCGAGCCTGCCGCTGCACCCATGCAGGCTGGGATGCCACCTGCGAAGCCACGCCCGGCTGCCGCGGTGGTTGTCAAGGCCCCGTCGGCCCCGGGAGAACAGCAGGTTCAGGTCAAGGTTGGCGATACCCTGAGCAAGATCGCCCGCGAGAACAAGTCCGAGTCGGTCAGTCTCGACCAGATGCTGGTGGCCTTGTTCAACAGCAATCGCGATGCCTTCGACGGCAACAACATGAACCGCCTGCGCGCTGGAAAGATTCTGCGCATTCCCGATGCGACCGAGGCGTCGCAGGTCGACGCGGGCGAGGCGCGCAAACTGATCGTAAGCCAGGCCGCCGATTTCGACGCTTACCGGCGTCGCCTGGCCGCCGCCGCGCAGGCAGCGTCCGCAGCCGAGTCCGTGCCGCAGCAAGAGGCCGTCGGCAAGATCAAGCCGCAGATCGAGGAAAAGGCCCCGCCGGCACCGCTCAAGGACAAGCTCGAAGTTTCGCGTACCGAGGCCGCCAAGACAGGAACGGCAGCCGGCAAGGGCAGCCTGGAAGAAGATTTGATCGCGCGCGACAAGGCCTTGCGCGAAGCGGCCGATCGCATTGCCGAACTCGAGAAAAACCTCGATAACCTGAAAAAACTCGTCGAACTGAAGAGTCAGGCCGGTGTGCAGGCTCAGCAGCAGGCAGAGGCGATCGCGCCGAAGCCCATGGAGGCGAAGCCGCCGGAGCAGCTCGCGGCCAAGCCTGTCACGCCTGTCGAATCCTCCGTTCCCGCCAAAGCCGAAAAGGCCGGGCCTGCGGATACCCAGCCGGCGGCACCAGCTCCTGTCGTCCCCGAAAATTCCGCGGTTCAGCCGCCGGCCGCCGTTACCGAGAAGCCGGCCGAACCGGCGCCAGTGGTCGCTCCGGCCCCCAAGCCCGTGCCCAAGGCAGTTCCCAAGAAGGCTCCTCCGCCCGAACCCAGCTTCGTCGAGGAGAATCCTGAGATCGTCTTTGGCGGGGGAGGGCTGATTGCGTTGTTGCTGGGCTATTTGGGTTACAACGCGTGGCGCAGGAAGAAAAAGGCCAGCGAGGAGGCCGAGCTCGCCGATGAGCCAAGCGTTTCCGCCGGTGATCTGGCTTCGACCTCCGGAGCACTGTTTGGCGCAGCCAGCGAAAGCGTCGATAGCGGCGAGGTTTCCATTCAGGGCGATTTCAGCGAAGGCGGTGTGCTGACGACCGAAGAGAGCGTCGATCCGGTAGCCGAAGCGGACGTCTATATGGCTTACGGTCGCGACAGTCAGGCCGAGGAAATTCTTCTCGAAGGTCTGAAGACTGATCCGACGCGCAGCGCCATTCATCTGAAACTCCTGGAGCTGTATGCGAACCGCAAGAGCGTGGATCAGTTTCAGGGCGTTGCCAGTCAGTTGCATGACCTGAACGACGGTCAAGGTCCCGATTGGGAGCGGGCTGTAGCCATGGCTCAGGCGCTTGGCGTCAGTGGAGACCTGTTCGGTGCAGCCGTGGCTTCGGAACCCGAGCCTCCGGCAGTTCCCGAGGCGGAAGCGGTTGCCGCCGAGGCGATGCCGCCCGCGGCCATGGATACCGTGGTCAGCCATACGGATGAATTGGCGGCGGTTCCGCCGGCCCCCGCAGTGGAGGAGGCGGCATCGCTCGATTTCGACCTGGATCTCGGTACCACCAGCGGTCCCGCGGCAGCAGCGGTCGATACACCGGCTGCCCCGGCTGATGAGGCGATGAGTCTGGATTTCGACTTCGATCTGGGCACGCCCGAATCAGGGGCTGCTCCTGGCGAAGCCGAATCGCCTGCGGACAAGCCCGCAGCGGAGGTGGACGGGAACGCCATCGATTTTGCCCTCGACATGGGGTCGGGCGAAGGATCCTCCCCGGTGCCTGAGTCGGAGCCGGTGTCCGATGAGGCCGTTGTGGCTGCTGAGAACGAGATTGACTTCGACCTCGATTTGGGCTCGGGAACGCAGGCTGCGGAAGACGCGCCTGGTGCCGTCGAGCCGATGGCCCAGGCTGAGGCTGCGGAAATTGCCCTTGCCGATGGTGTGCCCGAGGAACTGCCTGCCGATGTGACTCCCGCGCCTGCTGGTGCCCTGGGCGATCTCAAACTCGACTTCGATCTCGATTTGGGATCGGAATCCGTCTCGGCACCAGAAGCCGATGTTTCCCGCGTCGTCGAGGATGGCTCCCCGGAACTCGATCTGGGTGGGATTGATCTCAGCCTCGATGAATCCGCGAACAAACTAGAACTGCCTGCCGCGGCTGCCGCATCCGAAGAATTGATCGCGCCCGAAGTCGAGTTGCCCCCGGTCGTGCAGCCGTCCGTTGCCGAGGCAACCGCCGGCGCAGCCGAGGAAATCGATTTCGATCTGGCCCTGGACGCCGGCTCCGGCAAGCAAGCTCCGGAAGCGGAGGGGGCGGCAGGCGTCGCTGCCGTCGAACTGCCCGGCATCGAGGTGGACCTTGCTGCCGAGCCACAACTTGAAGCGGCCGAAACCGAGCCGCTCGCTGCCCTGCCCGATATCGATCTCGAAGTCGCGCCGGAGGTGGAGCAGGGTGAGGCGGCGGCGGAGGCGGATATCGACGATCCCGAAGTGGCGACCAAGCTCGAACTTGCCCAGGCCTATGAGGAAATGGGCGATCGCGAGGGTGCGCGCGAGTTGCTCAACGAGGTTGTCAATGAGGGCAGCCCTGCCCAACAGGCGCTGGCGCGGGCGCGTCTCGATCAACTGGATGTCTGATGCCTGTCTTGGCACCGACTCGGTTGCCAAGCTTTGAAAGTTCCGATGTGGCATCCGGCATCGTTGCTGCTGACGTGGCTGGGTTTCGCCATGGTGCTGCAATGGGTTTCCCTTCCGTGGCTGCTTTCCCTTGCGCTCGCTTCCTTGGGATTTTCCTTGATTGGCGCCTTTGAGCGCAGTTCGAACCTCATCGGACGCTCGCGTTGGCTGCTGCTTTCCCTGCTGGTTCTGTTCCTGTTCGTCACACCCGGGGAGTTTCTGCCCGGTATCTTGGGAAGTTTGGGGCTGACATACGAAGGATTGCGCCTAGGGGGGGAGCAGTTGGCCCGGCTGCTGGCGATGCTGTCCAGTCTTGCGCTGCTGCATCAGCATTTGGGAACGCAGGGCCTGCTGGCTGGGTTCCACTGGCTGTTGGCGCCGTTTCCCTGGCGCCGGGCGACCGTGGTACGGCTGCTGCTGGTTCTCGAATTCGTCGAGCAGAAGCGCAAGCTCGGCTGGCGCGAATGGCTGTCGCCCGAGGGCGACCAGGCGTGCGCGTCCGATGGTTTCGTCTTGCCCATGGCACCGCTGCGCGCACGGGACCGGTTGCTCATGGGGGGGCTTATTGCGGTGCTCCTGATGGGAATATTCCATTCATGAGGATTGCGCTCGGACTTGAATACGATGGGGCAGGCTTTTCCGGTTGGCAGTCCCAGCCGGGGGGCAATACCGTCCAGGATGTCCTGGAGGATGCCTTGGCTGTTGTCGCCGGCGAGCGCTTGCGCGTCGTCTGTGCCGGACGCACGGATGCGGGCGTGCATGCGCTGGCCCAGGTGGTCCATTTCGATACCGCGGCCGTGCGTCCGGCGACGGCCTGGGTGCGCGGTGCCAATGCCCATCTGCCGGCCAATGTGGCGGTGCGCTGGGCCGTGCCGGTGGCGGATGGCTTTCATGCGCGCTTCGCGGCCAGGTCGCGGGCTTACCGCTATGTCCTGCTGAATCGGCCCGAACGTCCCGGGCTGATGGCTGGGAAGGTCGGCTGGTGTCACCGTCCCCTGGATGTGGAGGCGATGCGGGTCGCCGCCGCCTGTCTGGTCGGCGAGCATGACTTTTCATCCTTCCGGGCCGCCGGCTGCCAGGCAAGATCGCCGGTGAAGACACTTCAGGATTTCGAGATCGCAAGAGATGGCGACCTGATCCTGTTCGACTGCCGCGCCAATGCCTTCCTGCATCACATGGTGCGGAATCTCGTCGGAGCATTGGTGTATGTCGGCATGGGGCGGCAGTCGCCGGAATGGCTCGCTCGGCTTCTTGGCGCGCGCGACCGGCGCCTGGGAGCGCCGACCTACGCTCCCGACGGTCTTTATCTGGCCGGGGTCGAATACGACGCGGCGTGGGCATTGCCTTGGCAGGGACGTATCATGGCGGTTCCGCCGCTTGCGGCCTGATGGAGTTTGCGCCGATGCATCGAACCCGCATCAAGATCTGCGGCATCACGCGCATCTGCGACCTTGACGCCGCAGTGCGGGCCGGCGCGGATGCCGTCGGCTTCGTCTTCTATCCGCCCAGTCCGCGCGCACTGGCGACCGAGGTCGCCGCCGAGCTCGCACGGCGCATGCCGCCCTTCGTTGCGCGAGTCGGTTTGTTCGTTAATGCCGAACCGGCCAGCGTGCGTGAAGTATTGAGGGCGGTTCCCGTGGATATCCTGCAGTTTCATGGCGAAGAGGATGCGAATTACTGCGAACAGTTCGGACTGCCCTATCTCAAGGTGGCCCGGGTGCGGCCGGAACTCGATCTGTTAGAATTCGCGCGCGCCTATCCGTCGGCCCAGGGCTTATTGCTCGATGCATGGGTGGAAGCCTACGGAGGCATGGGTCGGTCCTTCGACTGGTCTCTGATTCCGGATGATTTGCCGTTGCCGATTGTGTTATCCGGTGGTCTTCATGCGGGAAACGTCGCCGAAGCAGTCGGCAAAGTGCATCCTTGGGCCGTCGATGTGAGTAGCGGTGTCGAAGCCGCCAAGGGCATCAAGGATGCCGACAAGATCGCCGCCTTCGTCGCGGCAGTGAGAACAGCAGATGGCAGAGAATGAGTACAAGTTGCCCGACGAACGTGGGCATTTCGGTCAATACGGCGGGGTTTTCGTCGCCGAGACGCTGATTCCGGCCCTAGCGGAGCTCAATGCCGCCTACGAGGCCGCCAAGAGCGATCCGGCCTTCCGCCAGGAATTCGAATACGAGCTGGCCCACTATGTCGGCCGCCCAAGTCCGATCTACCACGCCAAGCGCTGGTCGGAATTGCTGGGCGGGGCGCAGATCTACCTCAAGCGCGAGGACCTGAACCATACCGGCGCCCATAAGGTGAACAACTGCATCGGCCAGGCCCTGCTGGCCCGCCGCATGGGCAAGCCGCGGGTGATCGCCGAGACTGGCGCCGGCCAGCACGGCGTGGCCACCGCCACCGTCGCGGCGCGCTACGGCATGGAATGCGTGGTCTACATGGGCAGCGAGGACGTCAAGCGCCAGGCTGCCAACGTCTATCGAATGAAGCTCCTCGGCGCCAAGGTGGTGCCGGTCGAGTCCGGCTCGAAGACGCTCAAGGACGCGCTCAACGAGGCGATGCGCGACTGGGTGACCAATGTCGGCAACACCTTTTACATCATCGGCACCGTCGCCGGTCCGCATCCTTACCCGATGCTGGTGCGGGACTTCCAGTCGGTGATCGGCCGCGAATGTGTCGAACAGATGCCGGCGCTGGCGGGGCGACAGCCGGATCAGGTGATCGCCTGCGTCGGCGGCGGCTCCAACGCCATGGGTATCTTCTACGACTACATCCCGCACGCCGACGTGAAACTGGTCGGCGTCGAGGCCGCCGGCCACGGCATCGCCAGCGGCAAGCACGCGGCCTCGCTGACCGCCGGCCGTCCCGGCGTGCTGCATGGCAATCGTACCTACCTGCTGCAGGACGCCAACGGCCAGATCATCGAGACCCACTCGATCTCCGCCGGCCTCGACTATCCGGGCGTCGGCCCCGAGCATGCCTGGCTCAAGGATTCGGGGCGGGCCGAGTACGTCACCGTCACCGACGACGAGGCGCTCGCCGCCTTCCACGATCTGTGCCGCTACGAGGGCATCATCCCGGCGCTCGAATCGAGCCATGCGCTGGCCCATGCTGCGCGGCTCGCGCCGACGCTGCCGCAGGACAAGATCCTGCTCGTCAATCTTTCCGGTCGCGGTGACAAGGATATGCACACTGTCGCCGAAAAATCCGGCATCCAGTTCTGATCATGTCCAGAATATCCGCCAAATTCGCCGAACTTCAGTCAATAGGCCGCAAGGCGCTTATTCCTTTCATTACCGCCGGAGATCCGGAGCCGGGCCAGACGCTGCCACTGATGCACGCGCTGGTCGAAGGCGGCGCCGACATCATCGAGCTCGGCGTGCCGTTTTCCGATCCGATGGCCGATGGACCGACCATCCAGCGCGCCTCGGAGCGCGCCCTGGCCTACGGCGTCAGTCTGCGCGTGGTGCTCGGCATGGTGCATGAGTTCCGCAAGACCGACGCGACGACTCCCGTGGTGCTGATGGGCTACGCCAACCCGGTCGAGGCCCATGGCGTGGAGGCCTTCGCCCGCGATGCGCGGGAGGCCGGCGTCGATGGCGCGCTGATCGTCGATTACCCGCCGGAAGAATGCGCAGATTTCTCGGCGGCGCTGAAGGCCCAGGGGCTCGATCCGATCTTCCTGCTGGCGCCGACCTCGGTGGAGTCGCGCTTCGCCGACGTCGCGAAGATCGGCGGCGGCTACATCTACTACGTTTCGCTCAAGGGCGTGACGGGTTCCGCCGCCATCGACCTCGACGAGGTGGCGCGGCGCATCCCGGCGATCCGCGCCAAGGTTGGCATGCCGGTCGGCGTCGGCTTTGGCATTCGCGATGCCGCCAGCGCGGCGCGCATCGCCGGCGTCGCCGATGCCGTGGTGATCGGCAGCAAGATCATCGAGACCATCGAGCAGGCGCCCGCCGGCGAGGCGCCGGCGCGGGTCGCCGCCTTCCTGCGCGAAGTGCGCGCGGCCATGGACAAGGGGATGTCGTCATGAGCTGGCTCCAGAAACTCCTGCCGCCGAAGATCAAGCGCACCGAGGGGGCACGCAAGTCGATCCCCGAGGGCCTGTGGCGCAAGTGCCCGGCCTGCGAGGCGGTGCTCTACGCCACCGACCTGGCGCAGAACCTCAACGTCTGCCCGAAGTGCGGCCACCACCACCGGCTCAAGGCGCGCGAGCGCCTCGACCTGCTGCTCGACCCGGAAGGGCGCCACGAGATCGGCGCCGAGGTCGTGCCGATGGATGCGCTCAAGTTCAAGGACAGCAAGCGCTATCCCGACCGCCTGGCGGCGGCCAACGAGGACACCGGAGAGTCGGACGCGCTGGTGACGATGCAGGGGGCGATCAAGACCCTGCCGGTCGTGGTCTCCTGCTTCGAATTCGACTTCATGGGCGGCTCGATGGGCTCGGTGGTCGGCGAGCGCTTCGTGCGCGGCGTGAATGCCGCCGTCGAGAACCAGGCTCCCTTCCTCTGCATCACCGCCTCGGGCGGGGCGCGCATGCAGGAAGGCCTGCTGTCGCTGATGCAGATGAGCAAGACCACCGCCGCCGTGACGCGCCTGGCGCGCCACCGGCTGCCCTTCATCACGGTGCTCACCGACCCGACCATGGGGGGCGTCTCCGCCTCCTTCGCCTTCGTCGGCGACGTCGTCTTGGCCGAGCCGGGCGCGCTGATCGGCTTCGCCGGTCCGCGCGTCATCGAGCAGACCGTGCGCGAGAAACTGCCGGAAGGCTTCCAGCGCGCCGAGTTCCTGCTGGAGAAGGGCGCCATCGACATGATTGTCGACCGCCGCGAGATGCGCGACCGCCTGGCGGCCGTGCTGACCCTGCTGCAGCGGGTGCCGGCCGTTTGATGGCGGCGCATCCGGACCGCGGTCTGGACGACTGGCTGGCGCATCTCGAAGGGCTGCATCCGCGCGGGCAGGCGGGCATCGAACTCGGCCTGGAGCGGGTGCGGCGGGTGGCCGACGAGCTCGGCCAGCGGCCGTTCTGTCCGGTGATCACCGTCGGCGGCACCAACGGCAAGGGTTCCACCTGCGCGTTGCTCGAACGCATGCTCCTGGCCGCCGGCCATCGCGTCGGCGTGTATGGTTCCCCGCATCTGCTGCGCTACAACGAGCGCGTGCGCATCGGCGGCGTGCCGGCGGACGATGCCGCCTTCTGCGTCGCCTTCGCCCGTGTCGAGGCGGCGCGACGGGCGGCGGGCGACGTCGCGCTGACCTACTTCGAGTTCGGCACCCTGGCGGCCTGGGAAATGTTCGTCGTCGCCGGGCTCGACGCGGTGATCCTCGAAGTCGGTCTCGGCGGCCGCCTCGACGCGACGAATATCCACGACGCCGACTGCGCCGTCGTCACCACGGTCGCCCTCGATCACATGGATTATCTCGGTCCCACGCGCGAGGCCATCGGCCGCGAGAAGGCCGGCATCTGCCGTCCCGGCCGGCCGCTGATCTGCGGCGACGCGGCCCCGCCGGCCAGCGTCGCCGAAACCTGCCGCCATGCCGGCGCCGAGCTGCGCTTGCTGGGCCGGGACTTCGGTTATCTGCGCCAGGAGGGCCAGTGGCAATACTGGGAGCGGGACGGTCGCCGGCTCGGCGGGTTGGCCTATCCGGCCTTGCGCGGCGATTGTCAGCTCGCCAACGCCAGCTGCGCCATCGCCGCCCTGAACGTTTTGCGGGATCGTCTGCCGGTCACGGCGCAGGACATTCGGCGCGGTCTTGCCGAGGTCGAGATTCCCGGGCGCTGCCAAGTGGTGCCCGGCCGGCCGCAGCTCGTGCTCGACGTCGCCCATAACCCGCAAGCGGCGGCGGCCCTCGCCGCGAGCCTCGGCGGCATGGGCTTCGCGCGCGCCACCTGGGCGGTGTTCGGCATGATGGCCGACAAGGATATTTCCGGCGTGATCGAGGAAATCCGGCACCGGATCGACCACTGGCTGGTCTGCGACCTGTCGGGAGTGCGCGCCGCACGGGCCGAGGACATCGCCGCCCTGCTTGCAAAAGTCGGCGCTGGCGGGACGGTGCAATGCTTCACCACGCCGGCCGCGGCCTTGCTCCACGCGCGGGAGAAGGCCGGCGAGGATGATAGAATTCTCGCCTTCGGATCGTTCCTGACGGTGGCGGGAGTAATGCAGGCTTCTGGCCGCAAGGCATGACATGGCACAAGAGGACTACAAGCTAGGCGAACCCGCCGGCGCCGCTCCGACGGACGCGGCGACGCAGCTGAAGAAGCGCGCGCGCCGCCGTCTCATCGGCGCCGTGGCGCTCGCGCTGCTGGCCGCCATCGTTCTGCCGATGGTGATGGACCACCAGCCGGCGCCACCCCTCAAGGACATCCAGGTGCGCATTCCAAGTCCTGACGAGGGCGTGAGCCAGCGTGTCGCGTCGCAGCCTCCCGTCGCCGCGCTCGCGCGCGGCGACAAGGCGGAGAAGTTCGTGCCGCCGCCGAGCGAGCCGGTGTCCCCGGCCAAGGAGCCGGCGACCGGGGCCAAGCCGGCGGAGCCGGGCGAGATCAAGCCGATCGCCAAGCCCGAGGCGAAGCCTGAACCGAAAACCGAATCGAAACCGGAAGCCAAGGCGGAGCCGAAACCCGAACCCAAGCCTGCCGTTGACGAGGCGGCGCGCGCCCAGAATGCGCTGGCCGGCAAGGTCTCCGCCGGCGAGGCCTGGGAGGTGCAACTCGGCGCCTACCAGGAGCCGGGGCGGGTCAAGCTGCTGGTCGGCAAGCTCAAGGAGCTGGGCATCCCCACCTACACCGAAAAGGTTGATACGCCGAACGGGCCGCGCACGCGTGTGCGCGCCGGTCCCTTCCCGACGCAGGATGCCGCCGAGAAGGCGCGCGCGCGCGTCAAGATTGTCGGCGTGGACGGGCCGGTGGCGAAGAAGCCTTGACGGAGTCGTGACGGCGGTCGTGACGGTATTCGATTATGCGGTGCTCGGCGCGGTGGCCCTGTCCCTGCTGCTCGGCGCGTGGCGCGGCGTGGTGAGCGAAATTCTCGCGCTGGCGGCCTGGGTGGCCGCCTTCGTCGCCGCGCGCACCTGGGCGGCGCCGGCGGGCGATCTGGTGGCGACCGGTTTGACCGAGTCGGCCTGGCGCCAGGTGGCGGGATTTCTCGCCATCTTCGTCGCCGTGCTGGTACTGTTCGCGCTGGCGCGCTGGCTCGCCTCGCTGCTCCTGAAGGCGGTCGGGCTGGCGCCGCTGGACCGCGTGCTCGGTGCCCTGTTCGGCATCGCGCGCGGCGTGTTGGTGGCATGGGTGTTCGTGTTGCTGGCCGGGCTGACCGCCCTGCCGCAGCAGCAGTGGTGGCGGCAGGCGGTATTGGCGCCGCCGCTGGAAACGGCGGTGCTTGCGGCCAAACCCTGGCTGCCACCGGATTTGGCAAAACGGATTCGATACCGATAGGGTGAAAAGATGTGCGGCATTATGGGCGTGGTAGCCACCACGCCGGTGAATCAGTTGCTCTACGACGGCCTGCAGGTCCTGCAGCATCGCGGCCAGGACGCCGCCGGCATCGCCACCGCCGAGGGCGGGCGCTTCCACATGCACAAGGGGCCGGGGCTGGTGCGCGACGTGTTCCGCACGCGCAACATGCGCAACCTGGTCGGCAACTGGGGCATCGCGCACGTGCGCTACCCGACTGCCGGCTCGGCCTACAACGCCGCCGAGGCGCAGCCCTTCTACGTGAATTCGCCCTTCGGCCTGATGCTGGCCCACAACGGCAACCTCACCAACTCCGAGCAGCTCAAGCGCGACATGTTCCTGCAGGACCTGCGCCACATGAACACTAACTCGGATTCCGAGGTGCTGCTCAACGTGCTGGCCCACGAGCTGCAGGTCGCCTCGACCAAGTACCAGGTGGATGCCGAGACCATCTTCAAGGCGGTCGCCGGCGTGCATAAGCGCGTCAAGGGCGCCTACGCCGTGGTGGCGATGATCGCCGGCTACGGCCTGTTGGCCTTCCGCGATCCCTACGGCATCCGCCCGCTGGTGATCGGCAGGAACGAGACGGCGCAGGGCATGGAATACCTGGTCGCCTCGGAGAGCGTCGCCATCGACACCCTCGGCTTCCAGTTCCTGCGCGACGTCGAGCCGGGCGAGGCGGTGCTGATCGACACGCGCGGCCAGTTCGTCAGCCGCCAGTGCGCCGAGAAGACCCTCCATGCGCCCTGCATGTTCGAGTACGTCTATCTGGCGCGGCCCGATTCGCTGATGGACGGCGTCTCGGTGTATGAGTCGCGCGTCAAGATGGGCGAATACCTCGCCGACAAGATCCGCCACACCATGCCGCACCTGACGATCGACGCGGTGATCCCGATTCCCGATTCGAGCCGCCCGTCGGCCCTCGAACTCGCCTGCCGCCTCGGCGTGCCCTTCCGCGAGGGCTTCGTCAAGAACCGCTACATCGGCCGCACCTTCATCATGCCCGGCCAGGCCTCGCGCAAGAAGTCGGTGCGCCAGAAGCTCAACGCCATCGCCCAGGAGTTCAGGGGCAAGAACGTGCTGCTGGTGGACGATTCCATCGTGCGCGGCACCACCAGCCGCGAGATCATCAACATGGCGCGCGAGGCCGGCGCGAAGAAGGTGTTCTTCGCCTCCGCCAGCCCGCCGGTACGCCACGCCAACGTCTATGGCATCGACATGCCGACGCGCGCCGAGTTGATCGCCGCCCACCGCGACGACGAGGAGATCCGCCGCGAGATCGGCGCCGACGCCTTGATCTACCAGGACCTCGACGCGCTGCGCAAGGCCGTCAGCAGCGTCAATCCGGCGCTGACCCAGTTCGACACCTCCTGTTTCGACGGCCACTACATCACCGGCGACGTCAGCGCCGATTATCTCGCCAGCGTCGAGAGCGCGCGCTCCAAACCGAGCCAGTCGCAGGACGGCGGCGATGGCGAGGGCGGGCAGATGGATCTCAACCTCGTCGCCGCCGATTGATTGACGCGGCAGCCGCGCGCGTGTAGCTTATGCGATGGCGCCGATTTGAGTTCAGCTTGCGGGCGCTTGATAAATTCAGCTAAAGCGAACGCGGCGGGAAGCCCGGTTCGCATCAGCTGGCCGGGCTTTTTGCTTTTGGGAGATGCAATGGACGAGACTTTTCACCTGGACACCCTGGCGGTGCGCGCCGGCCAGGAACGCAGCCAGTTCGGCGAGCACGCCGAGGCGCTCTACCTGACCTCCAGTTTTGTCTTCGAGAGCGCGGCGCAGGCGGCGGCGCGCTTCTCCGGCGCCGAAGGCGGCAACGTCTATTCGCGCTTCACCAATCCGACCGTGACCATGCTGCAGGAACGCCTCGCCGCCCTCGAAGGCGCCGCGGCCTGCGTCGCCACGGCAAGCGGCATGGCGGCGATCCTCGCCACCGTGATGGCCCTGTGCCAGTCCGGCGACCATATCGTCGCCGCGCGCGGCATCTTCGGCGCCAGCCAGCAGCTGTTCGGCGCCATCATGCCGCGCTTCGGCGTCGAGACCAGCTTCGTCGCCGGCAACGATCCGGCGGCCTTCAAGGCGGCGCTCAAGCCGAATACCAGGCTCGTCTTCATCGAGACGCCCTCGAACCCGCTCACCGAGGTGTACGACATCGCCGCGCTGGCCGCCGTCGCCCACGGTGCCGGCGCCCTGCTGGTTGTGGACAACTGTTTCTGCTCGCCGGCGCTGCAGCGGCCGCTGGAGTTCGGCGCCGACCTCGTCGTGCATTCCGCCACCAAGTACCTCGACGGCCAGGGCCGCGTGCTCGGCGGCGCGGTGTGCGGCGCCACGGCGCCCGTCGAGGAAGTCTTCAAGTTCCTGCGCACCGCCGGCCCGACGCTCTCGCCCTTCAACGCCTGGGTGATCCTCAAGGGCCTGGAGACGCTGAAGATCCGCATGCAGGCGCAGTCGGCCAGCGCCCTCGAACTGGCGCGCCGGCTCGAAGCGCATCCCGCAGTGGCGCGCGTGTTCTACCCCGGCCTGCCGTCCCATCCGCAGCACGCCCTGGCGCTGCGCCAGCAGGCGACGGGCGGCGCCATCGTCGCCTTCGCGGTCAAGGGCGGCCGCGCCGAAGCCTGGCGCGTGGTGGATCACTGCAAGCTGCTGTCGATCACCGCCAATCTCGGCGACACCAAGACGACGATCACCCATCCTGCCTCGACCACCCATGGCCGCATCTCCGCCGAGGCGCGTGCCGAGGCCGGCATCACGGAAGGTCTGCTGCGCGTCGCCGTGGGCCTGGAGGCGGTGGATGACATCGAAGCCGACCTGCGGCGCGGGCTCGATGCCTGAGCCGGCGATGCGGCCGGCGGCCGGCACGCCGGTCTGCGCCATTGCCGACCTGCCCGACGGCGGCGGCCGCATGTTCGTCTTCGCCGCCGAGTCCGGCGAATTCCGCCTGCTGGTGCTGCGCAGCGGCGCGCGCTGCCTCGGCTACGAGAACCGTTGTCCCCATTTCGGCATCCCGCTCGCCGCGCGCAACGAGCACCTGATCCTCAAGCCGCACGAAAGCGTGAGCTGCAACACCCACTACGCGCGCTTCCGCTGGGAGGACGGCTATTGTGATTCCGGCGACTGCGTCGGCGAATCGCTGCCCGCCGTGCCGCTGGACGTCATCGACGGCGTCGTCTGCTTCGCCTGATCCCCATCACCGTCCTGCCGGCGCCGACTTTTCCCGGCTGCTGCTGTCGCGTGACAGTCCGCTTGAATAAAAACTGCTAACGCCTTGTTTTGTCTGGCCCATCGGTTTTTGCCTATTTTGGCGTAAATGTTCTTTTTCTTTAATGACTTAAGTCTTTCCGGGGACTGCCGTAATGAGTCTCGGGGGCCGAGCCGCGTGTTCGGCGCGAGTGAACAATAACGGACAGCCGATTTCTCGCAGACGCAAAAAATGAACGCCAATCACCACGTTTCCGTCACTGCCTTGCGCACCTTGCCGATCTTCGCCGCCCTCGACGAACATCGACTCGAAGCGATCGCGCGCGTGGCGCGGATGCGCCATGTGGACCGCAAGGTCACGGTGGTCGGCGCCGGCGAGCGCATCGAGCACATCCACCTGATTCTCGCGGGCCAGGTGAAGGTCGAGTCGAGCAACGCCAAGGGGCGCAGCGTGATCCTCTATTTGCTGGAGCAGGGGGATCTGTTCGGCGAAATGGAGGTCATCGACGAGCGGCCGGCGACGGTCACCGTCACCGCGGTCGAGCCCTGCGATCTCGTCGTCATCGGCAAGGAGGATTTCCGCCTCTGCATGGCGGAGAACTTCGACGTCTCGCGCTACGTGATGAGGAATCTGGTGCGCCGCATGCGCCAGGCCGACAACAAGATCGCCAGCCTGGCCGGGCTCGACGTGCATGACCGCGTCGCCTCGCTGCTGCACGACCTTTCCGAGAGCCGCGAGGGCCGGCGCGTGGTGCCGCGCCGCATCTCGCGCGC
>JANJVS010000191.1 GCA_024709955.1 Rhodocyclaceae bacterium | reverse complement strand
CAATTGTCGCCGCGGCGATTGTCTTGGCGGCAATAGGACGGCAGAATCGGCCATTCACGATCAGGAGGGGAGCCAACATGTCGAGCATCGTCAGCGTCGTCTTCGAGCGCAACCGCGAATACGAACTCATCGCCCACGCCGGGCCGTCCCGCGAGGACGCCAACCGCTGGCTCGACGAGCAGTGGGAGGCGCTCGAATGCGAGCCGTCGAACCCGATGGGCAAGGTGCTGGTGCTCGACAAGATCCTCGGCATCGCCAAGTATGGCGGCGAGAAGCGCTTCGCCGAGGGCGGCGACTGGGCGAAGCGCTACGCCGACGCGGTCGCCACCGTGCTCGAACGTCCGGTGGTGCGCGTCGATGTCGCCGACCGCGTGGTCGGCTGAGGGCTTGGAATAATTCTGCTGCGCTCGCGACGAATTTTTCACTAGCCCCGGGGCAAGCGCTTATTCCGGGGCGTCGCCTTCCTCTTCGAGGAAGCGGTAGATCGCGTCGAGACGCGCCACGCCGTCGTCGAGCTCCAGCAGGCGCTGGCGCGTCTCGCGCGGCAGCGGCAGGATTTCCGCCCAGCGGTAGGCCACCCAGGCGGCGTCGTAGAAACGGTGGGGCTTGGGCGGCGTGCTGTCCTCCAGCGCCTCGATCAGCGCGCGCAGCATCGGCACCAGGCGCGCGTAGTCGCCGGGGATCGAGGTCACCGGCGGATCGGGCAGCAGTTCGGCGGTCGCCGTGACCAGGCCGCTGGCCAGCGCGCGGTGCTCGCGCACGCGGAAGCGCTGGCCGCCATGGACGACGATGTCGAGGATGCCCAACTGCTCCATGTCCCAGTCGGCGATGGTCGCCAGCGTGCCGGTCGGGCAGGGCTGCGCCGCCGGCGCGCCGGGCGTCGCCACCTCGTCGCCCTGGGCGAGCAGGCAGATGCCGAAGGGCCGGCCGGCGCGCAGGCAATCCTTGACCATGTCCATGTAGCGCGTCTCGAAGACGCGCAGCGACAGCCGCCCGCCGGGGAACAGCACGGTGTCGAGCAGGAACAGCGGGATTTCTTGCGACAGGTTCATTGGTCTTCCGCGCCCCATCGGGGCATCAGGTCATGCGCGACCCCGAGCCGGTCGAGGATGCGCGCGACGACGAAATCGACGAGGCCGCCGATGTCGGCGGGCCGGTGGTAGAAGCCGGGGCTGGGCGGCAGGATCACCGCGCCGGCGCGCGCCAGCTTGAGCATGTTTTCGAGGTGGATCGCCGAGAGGGGCGTCTCGCGCGGCACCAGGATCAGCGGCCTGCCCTCCTTGAGCGCCACGTCGGCGGCGCGCGTGATCAGGTCCTTGGCCGTGCCGGCGGCGACCTCGGCGAGCGTGCCCATGGTGCAGGGGCAGATCGCGTAGGCGTCGGGCGGGTTGGAGCCGGAGGCGGGCGGCGCGTTCCAGTCGTCGCGGCCATAGACCCTGAGCAGGCCCCGCGTGTCGCCGTAGCGCCCGGCCAGCAGGCGCTGGGCCTCGCGCGGCTGGGCCGGCAGCACCAGATCGGTCTCCTGTTTGGCGACGATCTGCGCCGCCTGGGAGTACATGAGCCAGACGCGGCAGCCGGCGGCGAGCAGGCACTCGACGAGGCGCAGCCCGTAGGGCAGGCCGGAGGCGCCGGTCCAGGCGACGGCGACGGTCTTAGGCGGGGTTGGCATGGTCATGGGGATGTTCCTGCAGCAGGCGCGCCGCGATCAGGCCGTTCACGATACCGAAAACCAGCGCGCTCGCGGCGAACAGCGGCGCGAGATAGAAGACGCCGTCGTGGGGCACGAGCCAGAGGCGTGCCAGCAGCAGCTGGCCGCCGATGTGGGTGAAGGCGGCCAGCAGGCTGGCCGTCACCGGGCCGAACCAGCGGCGCGGCAGGCGCGCGGCGCCGGCCAGCGCGGCGAGGCTGGTCAGCGCGCCGGCGAGGGCGAGGAAGAAGCCGGGGGCGAGGAACTGGCCGAGCAGCAGGCTGCCGGCGACGACGCGCAGCAGCGACACCCAGACGGCGTCGCGCCAGCCGTGGCTCCACAGCACGACGAGCACGACGATGTTCGCCAGCCCCGGCTTGACGCCGGGCAGCGGCGAGGGCAGCGCCGCCTCGGCCACACTCAACGCGATCGCCGCCGCCGCGTAGCGCGCGATGCGGCGATCGTCGGGCGTCACCGGCAGCTCGATCGCGCGCTCGTGGTCAGTAGTTGATGCTGTCATGGCTGGGGTCGCGCCCGGAAAGGCTCAGGCTGACGTGGTTCGGCGCGCAGATGGCGATGGCGTTGGGACGGGTCAGCCAGCCCTGCTTGACGCAGTACTGGCGCGGGCCGGGATCGGAGAGCACGCGCGCGCGGCCGGGGGCGATCTCGATCAGCGTCTCGCCGAGGGGGCCGGCGACCGCGTAGCGGCGCGGTGAAGAGAGCGGGAATTCGGCGACGACGCGGCCGTCGAGACGCACCACCGCGCGCTCGGCCCTGCCGCCGGTCCATAGCAGCGGAAACGAAACACCGACGACGAGGGCGGCGGCCAGCGCCGCGGCCCAGTCGCCGGGCCGCAGCAGGGCGAGCCAGGTCTTCACACGCCTACTGCACCAGGGTGCGGTGCCGCACCAGCACGCGCGCCTGGTCCTTGAAATGGGCCGCGAGGCGCTCGGCGAACCAGACCGAGCGGTGCTGGCCGCCGGTGCAGCCGAGGGCGACGGTGAGGTAGGAACGGTTGTCGCGCACGTAGGCCGGCAGCCAGTCGGCGAGGAAGCGGCGGATGTCCTCGTACATCTTCATCGCCTCGGGCTGGGCGGCGAGGAAGGCGATCACCTCCGGGTCGCGCCCGGTGAGCGGGCGCAGCGCGGGATCGTAATGGGGATTCGGCAGGCAGCGCACGTCGAACACCAGGTCGGCGTCGAGGGGCAGGCCGTGCTTGAAGCCGAAGGAGGAGAACAGCAGCGTCAGCCCTCCCTCGGCGCCGCCCTGGACGTCGAGGGCGACGAAGTCCTTGATCATGGTGCGCAGCGCGTTCGGCCGGATGTTGCTGGTGTCGATGCGGTGGCCGAGGTTGCGCAGGGTCTCCAGCGCCTCGCGCTCCGCGGCGATGGCCTCGGCCAGCGTGCTTTCGCCGTCGGCGAGCGGATGGCGGCGGCGCGTTTCGGAGAAGCGCTGGATCAGCACCTCGTCGCGCGCGTCGAGGAAGATGAAGCGCACCGCGCAGCCCTTGGCTTCCAGCTGGCGCAGCTGCACCGGCAGCGCGGCGATCGAGGCGCCGCCGCGCATGTCGGCGGCGACGGCGACGCGGGTGTGGCCTTCGAGGCGCAGATGGTCGAGCAGGCCGCCGAGCAGCGGCGCCGGCAGGTTGTCGACGCAGTAGTAGCCCGCGTCCTCCAGCACGTTGAGGGCGATGGACTTGCCGGAGCCGGAGAGGCCACTGATGAGGACGAGCTGCATGGTGGGCGGGGAGGTGCGGACGGGCGCTATGGTAGCATCGGCGCCCCTTTCTCCGACACCGCAGCAGACCATGCCACGCCAGGATTTCCGCTGGAAAGCGAGCCCCGCGCGCGCCGGCGCGCCGCGCCTCCTGCGCCATTGGCTGACCGACCCGGGCTCGCTCACCGCGCGCATCGTCGCCCGCTGCCGGCGCTTCGAGGTGCGCGTGCTGCGCGAGCTGCGCGCGCGGCCCTGCCCCGACGAGCGCGCGCTGATCGGCCTGCCGCCGGGGCGCGCCGCCTGGACGCGCGAGGTGCTGCTGATCGCCGACGGCGAGCCCGTGGTGTTCGCCCACAGCGTGCTCGCGCCGCGCGACCTCACCGGCGCCTGGCACATGGCCCGCGCCATCGGCAGCCGCCCCCTCGGCGCCGCCCTGTTCGCCGATCCGGGCATCGAGCGCGGCGCGCTCGCCTGCGCGCGCCTGGCCGCCCCGCATCCGCTGCATCGCCGCGCCCTCGCGGCCACGGGCGAGACCGAGCCCCCGGCCCTCTGGGCGCGCCGCTCGCGCTTCTGTCGCCTGGGCCGGCCCCTGCTCGTCACCGAGGTTTTCCTGCCGGGCATCGTCCGGCTCGGGCCATGAGGCGGCGCGGCTTCCTGCTGCTGTGCATCGCCTGCCTGGCTGCGCCGGCCGGCGCGGCGCCGCCGGTGGAGATCGTCTCCGCCGAATTCGGCGTCTTCGACGCCAGCACGCCGGGCGAACTCGCCTTCGAGCCGACCGACGTCGTGCCGCGACGCGAGGGCCAGCGCTACGGCTGGATCATCGAGCTGCGCACGAAGAAGCGCAGCGTCGCCGTGCGCGAGGAATACCTGCTGCCGACGACCGCCACCGAGGCGGGAGGGAAGATGAACGCGGCGGGTGACCGGCTCGACATCCCGCTGCCGCGCCGCAACCAGGTGAGCCAGCGCCAGCTCGTGCCGGTGGAAGGCCGCATCTACGGCGAATGGGCGATCGGCCCCGGCGAGCCCTCCGGCCGCCGCCACCTCCAGGTGATCGTCGAGGACGAGGTGGCGGGCAGCTTCGAGTACGAGGTCAAGAGCCTGCCTGACGAGACAGGCGCCAGACCTACGGATTGAGCGGCAGCGTCGCCGTCCACTCGCCGCTCACGGAGATCGGGATGTCCATCGTGCCGATGATGGGCACGCTGACCCTGAAGGACACCTGGCCGCTGAAACTGCCCGAGGCCTGCATCGGCGAGGCGGCGACGTTGATGTACCAGACCAGCGGGCCGCCGCCGCTGCCGGCGAGGTTGCCGGAGACCACCGGGTGGGTCCAGGAACCCTGCAACTGGTACTGGCCGTCCTCGCCCTGCATCAGGTTCGCCAGCCAGGTGCCGCAGATGCAGATGGTGCCGTAGCCAGGCACGGTGACGTTGCCGCCGCTGTAGCTGCCGCTCGCGGTGCCGGTGATCGAGCCGTCGGCGAGGATGCGCACCGACCAGTCCCCCGTGGCGCCGCCGGCGACGTTGCCCACGTAGCTGGCCGTGCCGGAGAAGGCGCCTTCCACCCGCCCGCTCATCGTCGACTCCGGCAAGCCCTGGAAGCGGACCGTCCAGGTGCCCGCGACGGTCTTCACGCCATCGGGGGTGAAAATCTGCCCGTCGAAGGCGCCGCTCGCCGTGCCGCTTGCCACGTCGAGCAGCAGGGCGACGGAGCCGTCGGCGTTGCCGCTGGCGCTCACCGGGCCGCGGTCGCCCGGGCCGTTCCAGGTCACGTGGATGGTCTTGGTCTGGTGGTCGTAGCTGGCGATGGTCCAGTTGCCCGCCAGCCCCAGGCCGCCGAAGCTGCCCGCGCCGGTCACGCCTTCCACCGCAACGCCGGTGTCGGTCACCGTGGCCGTCGCCGTCCAGCGCCCCTCGATGCCGCCCGTGTAGCTGGCGCTGCCGTCCGTGGCGCTGGCGGTGAAGCTGCCGGACAAGTCGCCGTTCAGAGTCTCGGCGGTCCAGCCCGGGACGGAAAACAGGATTGCGGCGAGCACCGCCGCGATGCGCGCAAGCATGGTCATTTTCGTTCTCCCCTTCGCCTGTCGATGCACCCAGTATAGATGGCGGGCATCAGGCCGCCACGGTCGCCGTCAGCTGGGTTCCATCTTGTGCGACCATCTGGGCCGGGTCACCTTCGCCATACTGCCATGTTCGACAACGTCAGCACCTACTGGTACGCCGTCCTGATCGCCGCCCTGCTGGCCGCGATCACCCTCGGCTTCCTCGTCCGCTTCGTCCTGCCGGCCCTGCGGCTCGGCGGCCATTTCGCGGCGGCCGTCGCCGCGCTGGAAAAAATCCGCCGCGAGCGCGGCGGCGACCTGCGCGAACGGGTCGCCCAGGAGGCGCTGGCCCGCCCGGTCTTCGCCCACGTCTGGGAGGAATACGCCCAGACCCTGCACCCGCAGGCGGCGGACGGCGGCACGCGCTGGCGCGCCACCGCGCTGGCCGAGGTGTTCTTCACCGACCAGGTGCTGGTCGATACGCCGCTCAAGACCGAGTACTACAAGCACCTGCCCGGCATCCTCACCGGCCTGGGCATCATCGGCACCTTCACCGGCCTGATCATCGGCCTGACGCAGTTCGACGTCTCCCTCGAACCCGGCCAGGCCCAGGGGCAGTTGCGCGCGCTGATCAACGCCGTCGGCCACGCCTTCGTCGTCTCGGCCATCGCCATCACCCTGGCGATGCTGTTCACCTGGATCGAGAAGTCGCTGGTCACCGCGCGCTATCGCCAGGTCGAGCAGCTGCGCCAGCTCATCGACGGCCTGTTCGACGTCGGCGCGGACGTCGAATATCTGGAGCGCCTGGTGCATGCCGCCGAGGCGGCGCGCGGCGAGGCCCGCGAGGCGCGCGCGACGCTCGGCGCCGAACTGCGCGCCGTGCTCGGCGAGATCGCCGACCGGCAGATCGCGGCGACCGGGCGGCATCACGAGCGGCTGGCGCAGGAACTCGGCGCGCTGCTCGCCAGCCGCCTCGGCCAGCCGATATCCGACATCGCCAACGCGGTGAATAGCGTCGCCGCCCGCCAGGACGAAACCGTGACGCGCATGATCGGCGAGGTGCTCGCCGGCTTCTCGAACCAGATGCAGAGCCTGTTCGCCGGCCAGGTGCGCGAGACCCACGAGCTGCTGCTCGCCACCAATGCCGCGATGCGCGAGACCGCCGGCCAGTTCGCCGCGATGGCGGGGCGCCTCGACGCCACGGGCCGGGAGGCGGTGGACGCGATGAGCACGCAGCTGCGCCAGACCGCCGCCGAAGCCGAGGCGCGCCAGCAGACCCTGCAGCGCGCCTCGGGCGAACAGGTCGAACGCATGGGCGCCACCCTCGCCGCGCTGCAGGCGCAGAGCGCCGAGCGCATCGACCGCATGCTGAGCCGCTTCGGCGCCGACATCGGCGCGGCCGTCGGCGACATCCAGGCCCAGGCGCGCGGCGCCGCCCAGGCGCAGCAGGAGCAGGCGGAACGCCTGGCGCGCGCCGCCGACGCGAGCTTCGCCGACGTCTCCACCCAGGTCGAGCGCCTCGCCGCCCTGACGCTCGCCCTGCAGCAGAGCCTGCAGGAAAACCTCGCCGGCCTCTCGGGCGCCACCCGGGAAGCCATCGAGGGCATGGGCGCCGGCGCCGACAAGCTGGCGACGGCGGCCCAGGACTTCGCCCAGGCCGGCGCGGGCGTCAGCGCGGTCATGACCGCCGCGACGGCGGTGGCCGAGCGCAGCAACCAGGCCGCCGAGACGCTGGCGACGGCCACGGCGGGCGCGCGCCAGCTGCTCGACGACCAGGCCGACGCCAATGCGGTGTTCGCCGCGCTGGTCGGCGACCTGCGCGACACGGTCGCCATCGCCCGGCGCGACGCCAGCCTGAGCGCCGAACTCGTGGACCGCCTGCAGGCGGCGGCCGAACGGCTCGCCGGCGCCCAGCGGCGCGCCGACGACTACCTGCAGGGCGTCACGCGCGTGCTCGACCAGGCGCACCAGGCCTTCGCCGACAACGTCGAGCGCACGCTGCGCGAGAGCAACCGCCAGTTCCAGAGCGAGCTGGCCCGCGCGGTGGGCTTGCTCTCCGGCGCCATCGAGGACCTCGGCCAGACGGTCGAAGCCGTCGCGGCGAAGGAGTCCTGAAATGTTCGGCGGACTGCGCGCCCCGGCGCGCCGCAGGGAGCGCGACGAGGCCGAAAAGCCGTTCTGGATCTCGTTCTCCGACCTGATGACCTCGCTGATGGTGCTGTTCATGGTCGCCATGGCGGTGGCGCTGTTCTCCATCACGCGCGGCGTGAGCCGCATCGAGGCCGAGAAGGCCGCCCGCGACGAGGCGCTGCGCGCCTGCATGGGCGAGTTCGCCGCCCTCGCCGCGCGCCCCGAGTTCCAGGGCGTCGCGGTGCGCGGCCATTCCATCGAGTTCGGCCGCTATGCCGAATACCAGCGCCGCGCCCACGAGCTGCCGGCCGAGAACCAGGCCTTCCTGCGCCGCTTCGTGCCTTCCGTGCTGACGGTGGCGCGCGGGCCGACCTGCGGCCCCTGGCTCAAGCGCATCGGCGTCGAGGGCTTTTCGAGCCAGGAAGGCTCCTACCTCTTCAACCTCAACCTGAGCCTGCAGCGTTCCCAGCGCCTGCTCTGCGCGCTGCTCGACACGCGGCCGGCCGACAGCCTCTCCGAGCCGGACCGGCGCTACATCCGCCGCACCTTCCTGGTCGGCGGCGTCTCCTTCAACGCGAGCAAGGACCGGCCCGAGAGCAGCCGCCGCATCGAGCTCAAGATGGAATTCCGCGGCGCCGACGAACGGCCCGAGGCGCTGCCCGAAATCCCCTGGGACGAGGACGCGCGCTGCCCGCTGGACAAGAATCCATGAGGGATATCGAGCTGCTGCGCCAGCGTCTCGGCGAAGCGCTGGGCACGGCGCGGCGGCCGGCCGGCGCCTGGGACGCGGCGGCGGAAATGACGGCCCAGCTCGACAACATCCGCCGCAAGTTCGGCGGCCGTGGCGGCGAGCGCCTCGACGCCGACGCCATGGCGCGTGCCGTCGCCCGCTTTCGCGCCACGGGCCGGGTGGCCGATCTCAAGGAACTCAACTACGTCTGCCTCGCGGCGGGCGAGGTCGGCGCCGACGGCGCCTGCCTGCTCGGCGACGCTGCGCTGCGCGCGCGCCTGCTGGAGATGGCCGAGATCGCGCCGCTGCGGCGCAACCGGCTACGGCTATACCGCTCCCTGCTGCGCGCCTACTGGACCTTTCCGCTGCACGACCCGGCCACGCCGGCGGCGGCGCGCGCAGGCTGGCAGGCGCTGCGCGCCTGGCTCGCCGCGCGCCACGAGAACCTCGCCCGCCGCACGCGCCGCCCGCCCACCTGGCTCGCCATCCTCGGCGCACATCTCGACCTGCTCTCCGCCGAGCCCTGCGCGCGCTACGCGCAGGGCCTGCTGCGCGGCAACAACGACGAGCTGCAGGCCACCCTCGACGCGCTGCGCATTCCCGAGAGCGCCTGGGTCAAGGCCGAGGCCGTGCTCGCCCAGCTGCGGGCGGGCGCGGCGCGGCAGGACCGCAGCTTCGTCGCCCTGCTGCCGCGCCTGCTCGCGGTGGCCATCGGCGCGGGCGGCATCGAAGTGGATGCGGCGCTGACGCGCCGCGGCCTCGCCCTGCTGCTGCGCCGTTGGGCCCAATGCGCCGACTACGCGCCGCAGCCCGAATTGTTCCTGCACGCCCTCGACCGCCTCGGCGCGCCCTGGGCGGAGCGCGCCGTCTGGGACGCCGTCGTCGTCGACGCGCAGGGCAAGCCCTGCGGGACGACGCGGGAGATGGTCGCCTCCTGGCTCAAGGACAGCCTGATCGACGGCTTCTGCCGCGGCCACGGCGGTGCCGCGCTGGCCGAACTCTGGAAGAAATACGCGCCGCTGATCGACGAACTCTGGGTGGCGCCGGGGCGCGCGGCCGACGATGCCGCCTTCGCCGCCTGTGCGCGCCACTGCGCCCTGCCGTCCCAGAACG
Source organism: Rhodocyclaceae bacterium (assembly GCA_024709955.1). Taxonomy (GTDB): domain Bacteria; phylum Pseudomonadota; class Gammaproteobacteria; order Burkholderiales; family Rhodocyclaceae; genus Sulfuricystis. Next base: position 165 of record JANJVS010000191.1, on the reverse strand, counting down.
CGCCCGGCGGTGCCCTGCTGCTGCGCCTGGGCGGCCGCCTGGCCCTCGTCCATGGCCGCTCGCTGCTGCTCGAAGTCTGCCGCTGGTCCGACCTGCCCGGCGACTGGATCGCCCAGCTGCGCACCGGCAGCCGCGGCGACATCGCCGCGCTGGCGCGGCTGCTGG
>JANJVS010000171.1 GCA_024709955.1 Rhodocyclaceae bacterium | reverse complement strand
GAAGACGCCGCCGGCCACCGTGTCCTGGCGCGCGCCCCAGAAGTTGAGGATCTTCTGCCCCGGCCGCCAGCCGGACATCATGTAGCTGCGCATCATGCCGGCGCGCATCAGCTCGTGCTTGTATTCGTCGTAGTAGAAGGCCAGCGGCTTGCCCGTCGAGCCGCCGGTGTGGCCGACCGGCGTGCTGCGCGGATCATGGCCCTGTGCGAGCAGGTCGGGCAGGCGGCCGCGCACGGCATCCTTGGTCAGGACCGGCAGGTCCTCGATGCGCCAGTCTGTCGGCAGATGGGCGAGCTTCTCGCCATAGTAGGCCGTGTGATCGCGCGCGAAGGCGACGATGGCGGCGAGGTCGCGCTGCTGCTTCTCCAGCACCTGCGCACGGGAGAGCGCCTGGGTGGCGAGCAGGCCGTCGAGCAGTGCGTGGCGCAGCGGCTGGCGGCGGCGGTGCAGCCAGTGCTTCAGCCTGCGCACAGCGCCTTTTCCCAGGCAGCGCGCTCGGCGGGGTAGCGCTCCAGGGCGGTCAGCAGGTCGGCGCGCCAGCGCGCCCAGCGCGCCGCATCGTTGATACGCGCGTGGCCCGACGAGTCGGCGCCGAAGTTGCGCCGCACGTTGGCGCAGAAATGGCGGAAGCGCGCCACCGCCGGCGCGTGCTCGTCGGCCTGGTTCCACCAGCGCGCGGGATCGGCGAGCAGCGCCTCGACGCGGTCGAGCCGGTCGAGGATGGCGCGCTGGCGGGCGTTGTACTTGGCGAGCAGTTCGGCGCGCATTTCATCCAGCGTGCCCGAAAACTCGGCGTGACCGCAGGGAATCCCCGAGGGACTGGCGGGACGGTGCAGCGGCGCGGCGGCGGTCAGTTTTTCCACGGAAAACAGCATCACGTCGCCGTGGAACTGGCGCTCGAATTCGCCGCTCATGTCTATGGTTTCTTCCTCGGTCTCGATGCCGGGGCGGAACTCGGCCTGGCCACCGCTCTCGACGGTGCGCTTGTGCAGCATCGGCAGGTTGGCCGAGACGAAGCGCGGACCGAGCTCGGCGCGCACGATGCGGCCGAGCGTCGGGCCGGACATGCGCAGCCTGAGGGCGGCGAAGGGGATGAAGTACTTGAGCGCCGCGGCGCGGAACACGTAGTTGCCGGCATACACGGTGCGCGCCGGCTGCACGGTCGAGAACAGCTCGGCGGGCTCGTAGCAGGAGACGCGCGTCGGATGCTCGCCGTAGAAGAAGCTGTTCACGCGGCCGGCGAAGTGGGCGAAGCAGTCGGCCTCGGTGTGCGCGCCCGCCAGCGGGCAGGGATAGGCGTAGGCCGCGACGGCGCGCTGGAAGCCGAACATGTCGGCCATGTCGTGATAGGCCGCGTCGCCCGTATGCCGCGTCGTCGCAGCGTGCTGGCCGCAGGGCGCCCGCGGCGCGCAATCCGCCATGCGCAGCAGGAAGCCCTCGACGTCGGCGAGGAAGTTGGCGGTCATCACCGCCGGCGAGACCGGCGGGTCGCCGACCACCTTGCCGGTGAGCACCTGGGCGTCCGTGCGCGCGAAGATCGCGTCGAGGCCGCCGAAGAAATCCACCGCGTATTCGATGCGGCCGTCGGCGAGCTTGACGCAGAACTCCTGGTCGCTGTCGAGGGACCAGATCAGCGTGTCGTCGGGCTCGCCGGCGAGCATCTCCGCCACCTTGAGGTAGGCGATGTTGCGCATCACGCCCTGGCCCTTGTGGCCGAAATTCTCCCGCGGCGCATTGCCGACGACGCCCGGCAGCGTTTCGCGCAGCCGCTCGCTCAGCGCGTACTGCTCTTCCGGGCCGAAGTGGATCACCTCCAGCCCCTCCGCGCAGTGGCGCGCGGCAATCTCCCGGTTGGCCGCGACATGGGCGGCGTCGGCGCTGTCGTCGGCGATCAGCACGCGGACCGGGCGGTCGTAGGGATAGCGCCGCTGCAGCTCACGCAGGCTGCCGAGGCAGGCCTGGATGTGGCGCGGCCGGTCGGCGACCGGCACGACGATGAGGAAGCGGTGCTGGCTCATCGGCGCGCCTCAGCGGTCGGAGCGGTAGGCGGGGAAGACATGCTTGTCCCAGATCACCTCGATGAGGTTGATCGCCCCGGCGAGATCGGCGCGGTCGAACAGCGTATCCACGTCCGCCGCGGTCTCGACGCGCCAGTGGGCGATGCCGAAGCTCCGCGCCAGCAGCGCGTAGTCCGGATTGACGAAGTCGCAGTCGATGTAGCGCTCCTGGTAGAGCTGGAACTGGTTCTTGCGGATCAGCCCGAGGGTGCCGTTGTTGATCATCACCACGTTGAGCGGGATGCAGTAATTCACCGCCGTCATCAGCTCCATGCAGCACATCTGGAAGCCGCCGTCGCCGAGGATCGCGAAGCTCGGCGTATCCACCGCGCAGCGCGCGCCGATGGCGGCCGGGATCGCGTGGCCGAGGGCCGAGACGCCGGAATTCGGAAAGTAGCGGTGGCGCGGCGAGGCTTTCAGATAGGTCTGGGCAAGGATGATGTTGTCGTCGAAGACCAGGGACTCGGGCATGCGCTCGACGAGGCGGTCGAAGAGATGGGCGACGGTGGTGAAATGCGGCTTCACCTCCGCCGGCGTCGCGGTCGGCGGCGGCGCCGGCGGCGCGTCGCCGAGGCAGTCGAGCAGGTCCTCCAGCACGGCGCGGATGTCGCCGTGGATCGCCAGGTCGGCGCGGAACACCTTTTCGAGCTGGGCGGCGTCGTGGTCCACCTGGATCACGCGCTTGCCGGCCATCAGCTTGGCGTCCCAGAGGTAGCTGGTGCGCTCGTTGAAGCCGGCGCCGAGCACGACCAAGAGGTCGGCGTGGTCGACGATGTGGCGGTAGGCGCGGCCGTCCGAGGTGACGCCGAGGCAGCCGATCGCGCGCGGGTCGCCCTCGGCGATCAGGCCCTTGCCCTTGAGCGTGGTGGCGACGCGCACGCCGTGGCGCTCGCCGAGCCGCTGCAGTGCGCCCTGCGCGCCGGCGATGAAGCAGCCGTGGCCGGCGACGATCACCGCGTGGCGCGCCGCGCGCAGCATCTGCGCCATTTCCTCGGTGGCGCCGAAGCGGTTGCACAGCGGCGGCTGCTCGCGCACGAAGCGGATGTCGTCGAGCAGGCTTTCCTCCACCAGTTCCTTCTGGATGTTGTAGGGGAAGGAGAGCAGCACCGGACCGGCGTTGGGCGAGAGCAGGATGCGCGCCGCCTGGCGCAGCACCTGCTGCAGGTAGTCGGTGCGCTCGACGATCTTGTGATAGCGCGTGATGCCGCGGAACAGGTCGGACTGGTCGATGCTGCCGCCCTCGCCCGAGCTTTCCTGCAGGCCGCCCTTGCCGAAGATGAAGGTCGAGGTCTCGCCGGTAATTATCAGCACCGGCAGCTTGTCGGCGTAGGCGTTGGCGATGCCGGTGACGAGGTTGGTCGCGCCGGGCCCGGCGGTGGCGATGCACGCCGACGGGCGGAGCGCCGCGCGCGCGTAGCCGCCCGCCATGAACGCCGCGCCCTGTTCGTGCTTGACCAGCACGCTCTTCAC
>JANJVS010000080.1 GCA_024709955.1 Rhodocyclaceae bacterium | reverse complement strand
TAAGGAGGGAGCAACACCGCCATGCGGCCAAAAGCGCCCCGTCCCTCCGGGTTGCGTCCAAATGCGGCGTCCGCTTTGTCGCTCGGCTCGGCAAGGGGATGGGCCATTGCCTTCACCTCGCTTCGCGCGGCCATCCGCATTGGGACGCAACGCAACTCGCCGACTGAATGAGAACAGGCCCTAGCGACCGGCCAGCAACAGGCGCAGGTCGGCGGCGATGCGCTCCGGCGTTTCGCCGTGGCGGATCAACAGGCGCAGACGGCCCCGCGGATCGTAGGCATAGCTGGTCGCGGTGTGGTCGATGCTGTAGCCCCCGGACTGCGCCGGCACCTTGCTGTAGAAGACGCGGAACTCCCTGGCGGCGGCCAGCGTCTCCGCGGCGTCGCCACGGAGACCGAGGAAGCGCGGGTCGAACCAGGGCACGTAGGCGGCCAGCACCTCGGGCGTGTCGCGTTCCGGGTCCACCGTGACAAACAACACCTGCACGCGGTCCGCCTCCGGACCGAGCAGGTCCATCGCCTGCCGCATGGCCGCCAACGTGGTCGGGCAGATGTCCGGGCATTGCGTGTAACCGAAGAAGATCACCATCGCCTTGCCGCGAAAGTCGGCGCTGGCGACACGGTGGCCGGTATGGTCGGTGAGACGGAAATCGCGCCCGAAGGTCGCGCCCGTGATGTCGGTGGCGTGGAACGGGGGCGGGTCGCCGCATCCGCCGAGCAGCGCCGAGGCGAGGACGCCAAGCATGATGTGGCGCAGCAATCCAGACAATTTCACACGGGTATTTCGATATAACAGGCTGATAAGCATATAGATTAAAAATTGTGCGACGCGGCGGCGGGCGCAAAATAAGTCAATAACAATCAAGTGGTTATGCAAAATAACCCTTGCATGGTCCGTCGCGACCCTTCTACACTGAAACCAACCCGCGATCAACAAAACCAGACGGGCACCTCAACAGAGGAGGTTTCATGAAGAGACGCGCCGCTCTCGTCGTGCTGTCGTGCGCCGCCAGTTCCATGGCGCACGCCGATTTCCAGTGGAACTTCCCGACGCCCGTGACGCCCATCGCGCGCGACACGCTGGCCATCCACAACGAGTTCATGCTGATCATCACCGCGCTGTTCGTCGCGGTGTTCGCCATCATGATCTATTCGATGGTCCGCCACCGCAAGAGCGTCGGCCACGAGCCCGCCAAATTTTCCGGCCCGACCGGCGCGGTGCAGTGGTTCTGGGCGCTGGTGCCCTTCGCGATCCTGCTCTTCATCGACTTCGTCCTCATGGGCATCCCGGCCTTCCATGCCGTGATCGAGATGGAGGACACGAAAACGAAGGCCGACATGGTGGTCAAGGTCACCGGCCTCCAGTGGAAGTGGCAGTACGAATACCCGGACGACGGCATCCGCTTCATGTCGAACCTGACCACGCCGCCCGAGCAGATCGCCGGCGCGACGGCCAAGGGCGAGAACTATCTGCTGGAAGTCGACAACCCGCTGGTGCTGCCGGTGGGCAAGAAGGTGCGCGTGCTGCTGACCGCCACCGACGTGATCCACACCTGGTGGGTGCCGCAGTTCGGCGTCAAGCGCGACGCGATTCCCGGCTTCATCCGCGAGACCTGGGTGAAGATCGAGGAACCCGGCACCTATCGCGGCCAGTGTGCCGAGTTGTGCGGCAAGGGCCACGGCTTCATGCCGGTCGTCGTGCAGGCGCTGCCCGAGGCCGAGTACGTCGCCTGGCGCGATGCCAAGAAGATGGAGCTGGCGCAAGCCGCCGCCGGCGCCGACCGCGCCTGGAGCAAGGACGAGCTGATGGAACGCGGCAAGGACGTCTACGCCAGGCAGTGCGCCGTCTGCCACCAGCCCGAGGGCCAGGGCCTGCCGCCCGCCTTCCCGCCGCTCGCGGGCAGCAGGATCGTCAATGGCCCGTTGCTGACGATGGACGGCAAGCCGCTTCCCGACGGCCATGTCGACCGCGTGCTGAACGGCAAGGACGGCACCGCGATGCAGGCGTTCCGCAACACGCTCGACGACGTCGAGCTGGCCGCCGTCATCACGTTCGAGCGCAACAGTTTCGGCAACAAGCAGGGCGACATGATCCAGCCCGCCCAGATCAAGGCCCTGCGCGAGGAGGCGAAATGAATACCGCGACCACGACCGCGAACGGCCACGCGCCGCACGGCGAACATCATCCGGCCGGCCTGCTGCGCTGGCTGACGACGACCAACCACAAGGACATCGGCACGATGTACCTGACGTTCGCGCTGGTGATGTTCTTCGTCGGCGGCGCGATGATCCTCGCCGTGCGCGCCGAGCTGTTCCAGCCCGGCATGCAGCTCATGCAGCCGGAGTTCTTCAATCAGCTGATCGGCGTGCATGCGCTGGTGATGATCTTCGCCGCGCTGATGCCGGCCGCCACCGGCTTCGCCAACTGGCAGATCCCGCTGATGATCGGCGCGCCCGACATGGCGCTGCCGCGCCTCAACAACTGGGGTTTCTGGCTGCTGCCGCCGGCGGCGCTCCTGCTGACCATGCCCTTCGTGCTGGCGCTGTTCGGCATCGGCGACGGCGCCATCGCCACGGGCTGGACCTTCTACGCGCCGCTCTCGGTGCAGGGCGGCATCGGCGTGGACTTCGCCATCTTCGCGGTGCACATCCTCGGCATCAGCTCCATCCTCGGCTCGATCAACATCATCGTCACCATCTTCAACATGCGCGCGCCGGGCATGACGATGATGAAGCTGCCCCTGTTCTGCTGGGGCTGGCTGATCACCGCCTTCCTGCTGATCGCGACGATTCCCGTGCTGGCCGGCGCGGTGACCATGCTGCTGACCGACCGCCACTTCGGCACGCACTTCTTCACCGCCGCCGGCGGCGGCGACCCGATCCTGTTCCAGCACCTGTTCTGGTTCTTCGGCCATCCCGAGGTGTACATCCTGCTGCTGCCGGTGTGGGGCCTGATGCCGCATGTCCTGGCCACCTTCAGCCGCAAGCCGGTGTATGGCTACAAGGCGCAGGTGTACGGCTTCGTCGCCATCGGCATCCTTTCCGTGGTGGTCTGGGCGCACCACTTCTTCACCGCCGGCCTGCCGGTGCCGGCGCTGCTCTACTTCATGTATTCGACGATGTCGATCTCGCTGCCGCTCGCCGTGCTGTTCTTCTGCTGGATCGCGACGATGTGGCGCGGCGCGATGAGCTTCGAGACGCCGATGCTGTTCGCCACCGGCTTCATCGTGCTGTTCGGCATCGCCGGGCTGACGGGGCTGGTGCTCGCCGACGTCGCCGCCGACGCGCAGTACCACCACAGCTACTTCGTCGTCGCCCACTTCCACTACGCGCTGTTCGCCGGCGGCATCATGGGCGTGATGACCGGCGTCTACTACTGGCTGCCGAAATGGACCGGCCGCATGTATTCCGAAACGCTGGGCAAGTGGCACTTCTGGCTGACGGTGCTGTCCTTCAACCTGACCTTCATGCCGCAGTTCTTCCTCGGACTGGCCGGCATGCCGCGCCGCATTCCCGACTACGCGCTGCAGTTCGCCGAGTTCAACGCCATCTCGACGGTCGGCGCCTTCATCCTCGGCATCTCGCAACTGCTGTTCGCCTGGAACATCGTCCAGTGCGTGTGCGGCCGCGGCGCGCCGGCCGAAAGCCGGGCCTGGGAGGGCGCCGAGGGCCTGGAATGGGAGCTGTCCTCGCCGCCGCCGCACCACAGCTGGGAAATCCAGCCCCGGGTGAAATGACATGAACGCCCCCTTCCCGGACGATGGCGCGCGCCGCCGCAGCCTCAACCGCCGGCTGGGCTGGGCGCTGGGCGCGGCCGCGCTCCTCCTCTATCTCATCGGCTTCTTCATCCAGCGATGAACGGACGGCATGCGCCCCCTCCGCGCGACCACGACCGGCTGATCGGCAGGCTGGTGCTGGCGGTGTGCGCCTCGGCCGCTTTCGGCTTCGCGCTGGTGCCGCTCTACGACACGCTGTGCCGCGTCGCCGGCCTCAACGGCAAGACGTTTTCGCGCGGCGGCCTCGTGGCGGACGGCGGCGCGCCGCTCGACCGCGTCGACCGCTCGCGCCTCGTCACCGTGGAATTCACCGGCACGGTGATGCCCGGCCTGCCCTGGGAGATGCGCCCGCTGAAAAACAGCGTCGAGCTGCATCCCGGCGAGATGCAGCAGATTGCCTTCCTCGTGCGCAACACCGCCGACCACGCGGTGGTCGGGCAGGCGGTGCCGAGCGTCACGCCGGGCCAGGCCGCGCAGTATTTCCACAAGATCGAATGCTTCTGCTTCAACCAGCAGACCCTCGGTCCCGGCGAGGCGCGCGAGATGCCGCTGATGTTCATCGTCAAGCCGGAGCTGGACGGCGACGTCCGCACCATCACGCTTTCCTACGCCTTCTTCCAGGCCCCCTCCGCCACCGCCCGAAAGGATGGCCGCACATGAGCACGCACTCCGCATCCAGCCATGGCACCCATTACTACGTGCCGCGGCCGAGCCACTATCCCGTCACGCTCTCGGGCGCGCTGTTCCTGCTGGCGCTCGGCTTCGTCCTGAGGATCAACGGCTTCGCGCCCGGACCGTGGTTCATGCTGGCCGGCGCCGCGCTGATCCTCTACGTGCTGTTCGGCTGGTTCGGCGCGATCATCGGCGAATCGGTGACGCGCGCCTACGGCCGCTGGGAGGACCAGTCCTTCCGCCACGGCATGGTGTGGTTCATCGCTTCCGAGGTGGCCTTCTTCGCCGCCTTCTTCGGCGCGCTGTTCTACGTGCGCGTCATCTCGGTGCCCGACCTGCTCAATCTTCTGCCCAACCACGGCTGGACGCTCTATCCGGACTACCAGGGCCTGAGCTGGCCGCAATCCGGCGCCGGGCCGAAGGCGATGGCGTTCACGCCGATGGGCGCCTGGGGCATCCCCGCGCTGAACACCGCGCTGCTGCTGTCGTCGGGAGCGACCGTCACCTGGGCGCACTGGGGACTATTGAAGAACAACCGCTTCCAGCTCAATCTCGGCCTCTTCCTCACCGTCGTCCTCGGCTTCACCTTCCTCGGCTTCCAGGCCTGGGAATACCACCACGCTTATGCGGAGCTGGGCCTGACGCTGGGCGCCGGCGTGTATGGCGCGACCTTCTTCATGCTGACCGGCTTCCACGGCTTCCACGTCACGCTCGGCGCGATCATGCTGACGGTGATCCTGCTGCGCTGCCTCAAGGGCCATTTCGACGCCGACAACCACTTCGCCTTCGAGGGCGTGGCGTGGTACTGGCACTTCGTCGACGTGGTGTGGCTGCTGCTCTTCGTCTTCGTGTACTGGCTATGAACGCGAGAACCAGCCGAGGTGGAAACCCATGACGAGCACGCCGAACAGCAGCAGCGACACGGCGATGCGCACCGTCAGCGCCCTCGCCGTGCGGCGCCCGCGTCCGCCGTCGCGGTTCATGAAGACGAGTCCGGAAAACAGGCTGATCAGGACGATCAGCAGCATCAGGATGATGATGATCTTGAGAAACATGCGCGGATTATGCGCTTCATTCGCCGCCGGATTCCGGCCGCGCCTCTGGGCGACCGCCCTGATGCTCGCGCTGGTGGCGACGTTCGTCGCGCTCGGCCAGTGGCAGTGGGACAAGGCGGAAAGGAAGGCGGCCGCGCAGGCGCTGCTGGAGCGGCGCGCCGCCGAACCGCCGCGCGCGCTGCCGGCCGCGCCGTTGGCCGACGCGCAGGCCTTCCACTATCGCCGCGTCGCCGTGCGCGGCCACTACCGCGCGGCCGGCCAGATCCTGCTCGACAACCAGATGATGGGGGAGCGCGTCGGCTATCGCGTGCTGACGCCCTTCGCCATCGCGGGCGGCGACATGGAGGTGCTCGTCGATCGCGGCTGGGTGCCGGCGCCCGCCGAACGCGCGCGCCTGCCCGAACTGGCCGCCGTCCCGCCGGGGCCGACTTTCATCGTCGGCACGGCGGTGTTGCCTGCACGCAAGCACTTCGCGCTGGCGGCGGACAGCGCGCCTCCCGGCGGCGACGCGCGCTGGCAGTTCCTCGACCTCGACCGCTACGCGCACGCGGCGAGGGTGGCCTTGCAGCCGCTGGTGATCCGCCTCGACGCCGACCAGCCCGACGGCTACCTGCGTGACTGGCCGCGCCCGGACGAGCGCATCGAGCGCCATCGCTCCTACGCCCTGCAATGGTTCGGCTTCGCCGCCAGCGCGGTGGGCATCTGGGCCTGGACCGGCTTCAGGAGGCGGTCATGAGCGCCGCCGCGCTGTCCGTGCCGGATCGCGCGGCGGGGCGCCGCATGTTCCTGCTGCTGGTCGCCGCGCTGGCGCTGCCCTTCGTCCTCGCGGCGACGCTGCTCTTCTCCGGCTGGCGGCCCGCCGCGACACCGCATCACGGCGAACTGCTGGTGCAAGCGGCCACGCCGCCGCTGTCGCCCGATGATCTGGTCATCCACGCCGGTCCGCCAAAGTCGGCGCTGGCGGGACGGTGGCTGCTGGTCGCGGTGGAGCCGCAGGGGTGCGCCGCCGCCTGCGCGCGCCGCCTCGACGCGCTGCGCCGCGTGCATGTCGCGCTCTACAAGGCCATGCCGCGCGTGAAGCGCGTGCTGCTGGCGGATGGCGATTTCCCGCTCGCGCAGCCGGACCTGACCGTCGCCGCACCCGCGAGCTGGCCGGCGCTCGACCGGGCCGGCATCTACCTCGTCGACCCGCGCGGCCAGGCCGTGCTGCGCTACGCGCCCGATGCCGAACCGCGGGCCATGCTCGCGGACGTCGCGCGCCTGCTGCGCTACAGCTGGACCGGATAGGAGACCGCCATGAACATGCGCACCATCGCACTCGTCCCCGCGCCCGCGCGTCTGCGCGCCTTCGCCGCGCTGTGCAAGCTGCGCGTCAACAGCCTGATCGTGTTCACCGCGATGATCGGCATGCTGCTGGCGCAGGAGGGTTTTCCGCCGGCGGGCCGTTTCGTCGCCGCGAGCCTCGGCATCTGGCTGGTGGCCTGCGCCGCCGCCGCCATCAACTGCCTGGTCGAGCGCACCGTCGACGCGCGCATGATGCGCACCGCGCGCCGGCCGCTGCCCACCGGCGCGATCGCCCCGGCCGAGGCGCTCGGCCTCGCCATCCTGCTCGGCGGCGCCGGGCTGACGGTGCTGCACCTGTGGGTGAACCACCTCACGCTCTGGCTCACGCTCGCCACCTTCCTCGGCTACGCGGTGATCTACACCGCCATCCTCAAGCCGGCCACGCCGATGAACATCGTCATCGGCGGCGCTTCGGGCGCGATGCCGCCCGTGCTCGGCTGGACGGCGATGACCGGCCACCTCGCGGCGGAGCCGCTCGCGCTGTTCCTCATCATCTTCCTGTGGACGCCGCCGCATTTCTGGTCGCTGGCGATGGCGCGGCGCGACGACTACGCGCGCGCCGGTTTCCCGATGCTGCCGGTGACGCACGGCATCCGCCTGACCTGCCTGCACAGCCTGCTCTACGCGCTGATGCTCGCCGCCGCCAGCTACCTGCCGGTTACGCTCGGCATGAGCGGCGCGCTCTACGGCGTCGCGGTCAGCGCGCTCAACGCCATGTTCGTCGCGCAGGCCTGGCGCCTGTGGCGCAACTACACCGATGCAGATGCCTGGCGCATGTTCCGCGGCTCGCTCGTCTATCTGAGCGGGCTCTTCCTCGCGCTGTTCGTCGACCGGCTGCTGCTGCCGTGGCTGCCGTTCTGACGCTCGATGCGCCGGCGCGGCGCAGTTTCCACCGTCCGCTGCTGATCGCCGCCACGCTGCTGGCCTTCTGCGTCGTCGGCCTCGGCGCCTACGTGCGCCTGTCGGACGCCGGCCTTGGCTGCCCGGACTGGCCGGGCTGCTACGGCCACCTCGTCGGCGTGCCCGATGCCGCCGTCGCCGCCGCCGCCTTTCCT
>JANJVS010000089.1 GCA_024709955.1 Rhodocyclaceae bacterium | reverse complement strand
TCCGAGGAGGCCGAGGTGAAGCGCCTCGCCGCCCTGCTCGCCCAGCAGGAGCGCCTGGTCGAGCGCCAGCAGAGCCTGGTGGCGAAGGGCTTCCTCTCCCAGAACGCGGCCGACGACGCGCGTGCCCAGCGCAGCGCCATCGCCGAACAGCTCGACGCCGCCCGGGCGCGCGCCGGCATCGGCCGCCGCGCCCTCGGCAAGACCGCCGTGGTCGCGCCCCACGACGGCGTGATCGAAAGCCAGCTGGTCGCCGCCGGCGACTACGTCAAGCTCGGCGATCCGCTGTTCCAGCTCGTCTCCAACCAGCGCCTGCGCGCCCACCTGCCCTTCCCGGAAAGCGCCGCGCCGCGCCTGGCGCGCGGCCAGCTCGTGCGCCTGGGCTCGCCGCTGGCGCCGGGACGCGTCTTCGAGGCAAGGATCAGCGACATCCGCCCGGTCGTCGCCGCGGGGAGCCGCGCCCTCGACGTCATCGTTGATCTCGCCGGCGCGGGCGTGCTGCGCGCCGGCGGTACGGTGAACGCCTCGGTACTGATCGCCGCCAAGGAGGCCGCGCTGGTGGTGCCGGAGCAGAGCGTGGTGCTGCGCCCCGCCGGCAAGGTCGTGTATGCCGTCGTCGCCGACGGCGACAAGCAGAAGGCGCAACAGCGCGTCGTCCAGACCGGCGCCAAGAAGAACGGCGTGATCGAGATCCTCGCCGGCCTGCGGGACGGCGAAACCGTCGTCGAGGATGGCGCCGGCTTCCTCACCGACGGCGCCGCGGTGGCGGTCAAGGCGCCCAAAGTCGGCAACCCAAGGGTACTTCCTGCGGGGCGCGCTGACGGCACGACGCACCAGGAAGCCCGATGAACCGACCGCGCGCGGCGGCCCCGGGGAAGACGGCATGACCCTGCCCGAGCTGTCGATCAAGCGCCACGTCCTGGCCTGGATGCTGTCCGCCGTGCTGGTGCTGTTCGGCGTGATCTCCTTCACGCGTATCGGCATGGACCGGCTGCCCTACATCGAGTTTCCGGTGGTCTCGATCTCCACCACGCTCAAGGGCGCCAACCCCGACATCGTCGACGCCAGCGTCACCAACGTCATCGAGAGCGCGGTCAACAGCGTGCCGGGCATCGAGCACATCCAGTCCACCTCCTCGCCCGGCGTCTCGGTGGTGAACATCACCTTCGGCCTGGAGAAGGACGTGGACATCGCCTTCAGCGAGGTGCAGTCCAAGGTGAACCAGGCCCAGCGCCGCCTGCCCGACGAAGTGGATCCGCCCATCGTCGCCAAGGTGGAAACCAACGCCGCGCCGATCTTCTGGATGGCGCTGCAGGGCGACCGTACCCAGCAGCAGCTCAACCAGTACGCCCTCAACGTGGTGAAGAAGAAGCTGGAGACCATCGACGGCGTCGGCGAGGTGCGCCTCGGCGGCCGGCGCGACCGCACCATCCGCGTGAACCTGCTGCCCGACCGCATGGCGGCGCTGGCGATCACGCCGCAGGACATCAGCGCCGCCTTCGCCACCGAACACGTCCAATTCGCCGGTGGCTTCGTCGTCGGCCGCGCCACCGAGCACCTGGTCAAGCTCGACCTCGAATTCCACAGCCTCGACGCCCTCGCCGGCCTGGTGCTCGCCCAGCGCGACGGCGCGACGATCCGCCTCAAGGACGTCGCCGAGCTGGAGGACGGCCTCACCGACAACCGCCAGCTGGCGCGCTTTAACGGCGAGACCACCGTCGGCCTCGGCGTCGTCAAGGTCGCCAACGCCAACACCGTCGCCATCGTCGAGCGCATCCAGGAGAAGCTGGCGCGCGAGATCGAGCCGCAGCTGCCGCCGGGCATGCGCATCACGGTCGTCTCCAACGACGCGGTGTTCATCCTCGAGATCGTCGATTCGCTCAAGGAGCACATCATCGAGGGCACCCTGCTCGCCGCGCTGGTGGTCTGGTTCTTCCTGCGCTCGGTGCGCTCGACGCTGATCGTCGCCCTCGCCATCCCGGTCTCGCTGCTCGGCGCCATCGCCGTCATCTACTTCTTCGGCTACACCCTCAACTCGCTGACCATGCTGGCGCTGCTGCTCCTGATCGGCGTGGTCGTCGACGACGCCATCGTCGTGCTGGAGAATATTTTCAGGCACCGCGAAGAGATCGATCCGGACCCGCATTCCGCCGCGGTGAACGGCAGCAACGAGGTGGTGTTCGCCGTCATCGCCGCCACCCTCGCGCTGGTCTCGATCTTCGCCCCGGTGATCTTCCTCTCCGGCATCATCGGCCAGTTCTTCCGCTCCTTCGCCGTCGTCGTCACCTTCGGCGTGCTGGTCTCGCTGTTCGTCTCGCTGACGCTGACGCCGATGCTCTGCTCGCGCTACCTCAAGGTCGAGAAGCAGCACGGCCGCGTCTATCACCTGCTCGACGGCATCCTCGGCGGCATGGACCGGCTCTACGCGCGCCTGCTCGACCGCGCGCTGACCCACCGCTGGCTGGTGGTCGCCCTCACCCTGGCGGTGGTCGGCGCCAGCGGCTTCTTCTTCCTCAACGTCGGCAAGACCTTCGCGCCGGAGGAGGACGAGGGCCGCTTCCGCATCTCGCTGCGCACGCCGCTCGGCTCCAGCATCGACTACACCGACGCCAAGCTGCGCGAGGTCGAGGCGATCCTCGACCGCCATCCGGAGATCCGCACCGAGTTCGCCCTCATCGGCCTCGGCACCGCCGGCCAGGTGAACCAGGGCACCGTGGTCGTGCGCATGGCGCCGCGCGAGGAGCGCCAGCGCAGCCAGCAGCAGGTGATCGCCGCGCTGCGCCAGGAGCTGGCCGCCATTCCCGGCGCGCGCGTCATAGCCGCCCCCTTGTCCAACGTCGGCGGCGGCCCGCGCGGCGCGCCCCGGCAAGTCGTGATGACCCGGGACAAGAACGACGAGCTCGGCCGCCAGGGGAAAGGGCGGCCGCAAAAGTTG
>JANJVS010000077.1 GCA_024709955.1 Rhodocyclaceae bacterium | reverse complement strand
CGTGCCATGAAACCCTGCATGACCACATCCTGAATATCTAGACCCGTCAATCCAAACAGAGCCTTGATACGAGTGATAGTTTCGGTTACCTGAATCTCATGGGGCAGAGCCATCAGTTTCTCCTGGGAAAATTACTTCCTCTTTTTTTACCTCATATGAGGACAAAAAACAAGAAGTAATTCATGTGCTCCGAAAAAATTTCCGCTCGTTGCTCCTCGTATCAATAATTGCCGCCCGAATGCAGCACCTATAGGCGCGTAACAATGTGCTGCGTTGCCACTTTGTTGCCACCGACCAACGAAAAAGGGCTCGACCTAACGGCCAAGCCCTTGAATTAATTGGTGGTGATGGGGGGACTTGAACCCTCGACCTACGGATTATGAATCCGTCGCTCTAACCAGCTGAGCTACATCACCACGCGAGGGGCGAGATTATCCCGGCGATGCGGCGGCCTTGTCAAGATCGGCGGCGGACGCGACAATGCCGGCCATGGACTACGATGTGATCATTGTCGGGGGCGGACTGGCCGGTTTGGCCCTGGCCGTCGCGCTGCGCCGCAGCCGCCTGCGCGTGGCGGTGGTGGAGGCCCACCCGCCCGCCCGCCCGGACGGCTGGGATGCGCGCATCTACGCGATCAGTCCGGCGAACGCCCGCTTCCTCGCCGAGATCGGCATCTGGCAGCATCTGGACATGAGCCGCGTCGCGCCGGTGCGCAGGATGTCGGTGCATGGCGACCGCGACGGCATGCTGGAGTTTTCGGCCTATGCGAGCGGCGTCGGCGAGCTGGCCTGGATCGCCGAGGCCTCGCTGCTGCAGCGCGAGCTCTGGGAAACCGCCAAGCGCCAGGGCAACATCGAGCTGATCTGCCCGGCGCAGCCCGCGCTGCTGGACATCGGCGACCGCGAGGCGGTGCTGGAGCTTGCCGACCGCCGCGTCCTCAGCGCCAAACTGATCGTCGCCGCCGACGGCGCCGATTCCTGGACGCGCGACGCGGCGGGCATCGACGTCGACTTCCTGCCCTACGACCAGATGGGCGTGGTGGCCAACTTCAGCTGCGCGCGCCCGCACCGCGACGTCGCCTGGCAGTGGTTCCGCCCGGACGGCATCCTCGCCTATCTGCCGCTGCCGGACAACCGCATCTCGATCGTCTGGTCGACGCCGACCGCCCATGCGCGCGAATTGCTCGCCCTGCCGCCGGAGCAGTTCTGCGCCCTGGTCGCCGCCGCCGGCAACCGCCAGCTCGGCGAACTGCAGCCGATCACGCCGCCCGCCGGCTTCCCGCTGCGCCTGATGCGCGCGCCGCGCACCGTCGCGCCGCGCCTGGCGCTGATCGGCGACGCGGCCCATACCATCCACCCGCTCTCCGGCCATGGCATCAACCTCGGCTTCCAGGACGCGCAAAGCCTCGCGGCGACCCTCTCCGCCTGCCCGCCGCACGTCGATTGCGGCGACCTGCAGTGGCTGCGCCGCCACGAGCGCGCGCGCCGCGAGGAAGTGGTCGCCCTGCAGTCGGTCACCCACGGGCTGCAGCGCCTGTTCGGCGCGCCGCAGGCGCCGCTCGGCATCCTGCGCAATCTCGGACTGAACTTCGTCGACCGCCTGCCGGTCATAAAGGACGTTTTGGTGCGCTACGCCATGGGCTGAGCGTCGGCAATCCGCACCCATCCCCAACTGCCCAACCCCGACCACTGGAGTTTTCATGAAATTCGCCGTTCGATCCGCCCTGGGCGCTGGACTCGCCGCGCTGTGCTTTTCCCCCATCGCCTTCGCCGACGAGGCCGAGGTCAAGAAGAACGTCGAGGCCTGGCTCGGCAAGAACGCACCGAAGGTCGAGAGCGTGCGCAAGGCCGGCGCCCTCGGCCTCTACGAGGTGCAGCTCGACGGCGACCTGATCTACACCGACGAGAAGGTGAGCCACGTCATCCTCGGCGAGATCGTCGACACCAAGACGCGCAGGAACCTCACCGAGGAGCGCAAGCAGAAGCTTTCCCAGATCAAGTTCTCCGACCTGCCCCTCGATCTCGCGGTCAAGCAGGTCAAGGGCAACGGCAAGCGCGTGCTGGCGACCTTCGAGGACCCCAACTGCTCCTACTGCCGCAAGCTGGCGAAGGAACTGCAGAACGTGAGCGACGTGACGATCTACACCTTCATGTACCCGATCCTCTCGCCGGACTCCTCCGAGAAGGCGAAGAATCTCTGGTGCGCCGGCGATCGCGCCAAGGCCTGGAACGACCTGATGATCGAGGGCAAGCAGCCGGCCAGCGGCAATTGCGACCACCCGACCGACAAGGTCGTCGCCATCGGCCGCAAGCTCAACATCCGCGGCACGCCGACCCTGTTCTTCGCCGACGGCTCGCGCGTGCCGGGCTACATGCCGGTGGCGCTGCTGGAAAAGGCCCTCGACAAGGGCAGCGCGACGAGGTAGGGCCCGACCTCCCCCAGCCCCTCCTTCGCAGGAGGGGAGACTACTGGCGAGCTGCGCTCGTCTGTTACGGGGAGGGTGGATTTTCTGATGGGGCGGGTTGCGCCTTCGGCGCGGGCCGCCTTTCCTTGCGGCGGCGCGGCGGAAAGGCTACCGGGGCGGCACTTCGAATCACCGTTCCGCCAGCGCCGAGTTTTGGCTTGGCAGAAACAGGGCGCACTTAGTACACCAGCGTCGCCCACTCCGGGTCGAGGGCGCGCTGCACGAAGGCGCTGGCGCCGGCGGTGCCGCTGTATTCGGGGATGAGCTTTTCGTCCGGGCCGACCAGGGCCTTCATGGCCATGGCGCAGGCGACGAAGCGCGCGTCGAGGTTGGCGGCCTGGCGCATCATGTCGTAGACGCTCGCGCTCATGTCCGGCCAGGGCCGCAGGTCGGCGGCGACGCCCTCCACCAGCAGGCGCACCGCCGGGCCGGCGAAATGGATCTCCACCTCGCAGTCGAAGGACGCGCCCGCCGCCGCATGCACGAAGGGCGTGGCGCAGAGCTGGGGCCGGTCGGGGCCGGCGCCCCAGATCAGGATGGCGAGCTTCCGTTTCATGCGAACTCCGCCGCCGGTTCGCTGCGCAGCACATGGGCGCGGTAGGCCGCCGCATCCACCAGCCGCGCGCGGTCGGCGGCCCAGTCGGTCGGCCGGCCGCGCGCCATCCAGGCGGCGTAGGGATCGCGATTCGCCTGGGCCGGCCGCTCCTCCAGCGCCTCGTTGCCTTCAAGCAGCACGAAGCCGAGCGGCGCATGCACGGCGAGCACCGTCTTGGCGCATTCGATGGTGCCGAGGCCGCGCCCGCGCTCCACCGTCGCGCCCCTGGGCTTGGCGGTGAAGGCGATCACCTCGCCGGCGAGGAAGATGCCGTAGGCGGTGGCGCCGACCAGCACCTCGCCACCGGCGGCATCGAGGGGCCGCACCCACATGTCGTGTTCGGTGTCGTAGAGCAGGTCGGCGGGGATGGGGCCGCGGAAGGTTTCACGCATGGGCGTTTCCTCTTGCGCAGCTGACGCCGGCAGGACGCGAAGACGAGCCGCAGGTGACAGCAGGAAATCCCTGTGGGACAGTGCGCACAGTACGGCAAGGCGCAGTCGACAAAGTCATGGCGGCATCACCAAAGCAATATGGCGGAAGAGAGCAGGAGTCGAACCTACCAGGGACCGCTTGGCGGCCCCTCCCGGTTTTGAAGACCGAGCGTCCCACCGGGGAACGTTCTCTTCCGTGCTTGAAAATCATCGCGGCAGCCATTCCGGCGCGTTGCCGCCGCGCAATAGATGGTCGTCGCGCACGCGGCGAGTGTAGCCGACGCGATCGAAGAATTCGAGAATCTGGATCGCCACCTTGCGCCCGCCGCCGCCGTCGCCGTAGATGGCGTCGCGGAACTCCGCCGCGCGCGCCACGCCATGGGTCGCGCAGACTGCGGCGACGACGGCCGCCAGTGCGGCGACGGCCTGCGCCGTGAAGTAGTGGTCGTGGGCCACCGGGTAGAGCTCGCCGGCGCGGGCGAGGCGTTTGAACAGCTGGCGCACCGTGTCCTCGGCCACGCCGCTGGCCTTGAACACGTCGCGCACGCGCGGCGGGTTGTAGGGCGCGGCGTCGAGCAGCGGCTTGAGCGCGGCGAACAGGTCGCGGTCGGCGGCCGAAACGCTGGCCTGGTGATCGGGCAGGTGCAGCCAGGCGCGCGTCTGCACGATCGCCCCGGCGGCGAGCAGTTCGTCCGCCAGCGCATCGAAGACCGGACGCGCCAGGGTCGCCAGCGTCATGCGGCGCAGGCGCTCCCGTTCGACGCCGGCCATGTCCGGCGCGCGCGCATGTTCGCGCGCCAGGGCGTCGAGCAGGCGCGCGCGCAGCGCGTCCCAGCCGGCGGCGGAGAAGCCGACGTGCTCCACGCCGTCGGCGATCACGCGCAGGTCCAGCCGATGCCAGAGCGCGGCGGCGGCCGCGGCGTCGAGGTTCCAGTTGGCGGCGAACTGCGTCAGGTTGACGCCGGCCGGCGCGCGTTCCAGCAGCAGGCCGAGCGCGACGGCGGGATCGTCGTCGCGCAGCGCGGCAAGCAGGGCGAGGCGCTCGGGCGCGCGCTTGTGGCGCGTCGGCGGAAAGCAGTCGAGCACGCGGCCGCCGGCGACGGTGCGCTGGGCACTGGCGTCGCGCAGCACGAAGCGGTCGCCGCGCGCCGCGAGCGTTTCGCGGTCGAGGAGGATCTCGGCGAACACCGTCGCGCCGGCGCCGACTTCCTCGCCTTCGAGCAGCGCGACGCGGCCGGTGATGTCGGCGGCGCCCAGATGCACATGCACGGCCGCCCAGTGCTTGAGCGGGGGCTGGCCCGCCGGCACGCGCAGCTCGGCGTGGAAGCGCGCCAGGGGGCGGTGCAGTTCGGCCGCCACCACCCACATGCCGCGCGCGATGTCCTTCTTTTCGAAATCGCCGGTCAAGGCCAGGGCGATGCGGTCGCCGGCCTGGCCGGCCTGCGCGTCCCGGTCCTGCACGTGCAGGCTGCGCACGCGCGCCTTCAGGCCCGCCGGCGCGACGATCACCGTGTCGCCAACGCCGACTTTTCCGGCATGGGCGGTGCCGGTGACCACGGTGCCGATGCCGGCCAGCGTGAAGCGGCGGTCGATGGCGAGCCGGAAATGCCCGGCCGCCGAACGGGCGCGCCGCGCGGCGGCGGCGGATTCCAGATGGGCGCGCAACGCCGCCACGCCCTCCCCGCTCACGGCGGAAAGCGGGAACACCGGCGCCCCCGCGAGCGCGCCGCCGGCGAGCAGCTCCCCGACCTCGCGCGTCGCGGCGGCGACGCGCGCCGCATCGACCATGTCGCACTTGGTCAGCGCGACGGCGCCGACGCGCAGGCCGAGCAGGTCGATGAGTTCGAGATGCTCGCGCGTCTGCGGCATCGGCCCGTCGTCGGCGGCGACCACCAGCAGCACGAAGTCGATGCCGGTGGCGCCGGCGAGCATGTTGTGGATCAGCTTCTCGTGGCCCGGCACATCGACGAAGCCGAGCACGCTGCCGTCGGGCAGCGGCGTGTAGGCGTAGCCGAGGTCGACGGTGATGCCGCGCGCCTTCTCCTCGGGCAGGCGATCGGCATCCACGCCGGTGAGCGCCTTCACCAGCGTGGTCTTGCCGTGGTCGATGTGGCCTGCGGTGCCGATCAGCATGGACTTAGCCCGTGATTTCCTTCGAGGTGATTTTATAGACGAAGCCGGCGGCATCGAGGCTGTCGAAGCGTCCGGCGGCGTTCTCGCCCTGCGGGTACATGAGGAAGGGCAGCGGCGCGCCGGCGGACCCCGGCAGCTTGAGGTCGTGGGCGAAGTTGTAGGCCAGCCAGTTCATCTCCCAGGCGCCGAAGAGCTTGCGGCGCGCGGCGGCCACCACGTCGTCCTGCAGCGTGAGTCCCGGTTTTTCTTCGAGCACCACCTTGCGCACATCGGCGGGATCGACGGGCACCCAGCCGAAGCCGGCGAGCCAGACCTCGGCGCGGCAATGCTGCGCCTTCGTGATGTCGCCGCTCTTGCCCAGGCTCTTGTAGCCGAACTGCGAATCGGCGACGCGCACGCCATAGACGTCGCGCGCCGGCAGGCCGGCGGCGCGGGCGAGGCCGACGTAGAGCGCGTTGAGGTCGGCGCACTTGCCGGTCAGGTCGCCGGTTTCGAGCATGAAGCGGATGTCGCCGAGGCCGCAGCCGCGCGTCTTCGGATTGCGCTGGGTGTTGTCCACGATCCACTCGTAGATCGCCCGGGCCTTGTCGAGGTCGCTGCGGGCGCCGCGGGTGATGTCCTGCGCGGTCTGCCTGACGATGCCGTCGGTGGGCAGCAGCGCGGTGGGCTGGGTGTAGAGCCGGCGCGCGGCCTCGTCGAGGGGGGCGGGCCTGGCGGGCCGCGTCAGGTCGATGGCGCGGTCGCGGGTGGCGAAGCGGCTGACGACTTCGAGCACCGGCACGGGCTCGCCGGCGTCCCAGCGGGCGTGGAGCAGGCGCGCGCCGTAGGCCGGATCGCGCCATTCCTGCACGCTGGCGGCGTTGCCCTGCCAGAGATTGCCCATCGGCCTGATCCAGCCGGCATCCTCCACCGAGGGTAGCGGCAGCCAGACCTGCGGCGCGCCCTGGTCGGCGGCGGGTTCGACCCGGGTGGTAACCTCGAAGACCCGCCAGCCGTGGGCCGGATCGGGAGCGAAGGGTCTGTCGGCGGCGGCGGCGATGCGCCCCGAGCCCAGGCCCGCGGCGGCCAGCGCCGAGGTTTTCAAAAAAGTGCGGCGATCCATTTGCTGCATTCCTCCGTTTTCCAACAACCGTCGCGGAGCGGAAGCCGCCGCGACTTACGATGCCCCCGCAGGGGCGGCTTTACGCGCCCAGTCGACTCAAGGTCGAAAGCTGGGCGGCGAATTCGGTTTCCTCGGCGGCGGCGAGGCAGCGCAGGTCGAGCAGCAGCGCGCCGTCCTCGATGCGGCCGATGACGGGGCGCCCCGGGTAAGCGACGCCGCGCAGCGCGGCCTCGATGCGGCCCAGCACGCCGCCCTTCTTCCCTTGCGGGCGGATGGCGAGGCCGGCGGAGGGCAGGCGATTCACGGGCAGCGAGCCGGAGCCGATCTGCGACATGAGCGCGACGATTTCCACCGTCACCGGCAGGTGGGCGAGGGCCTGTTGCAGCGCCGGCAGCAGGCGCGCGGCGGCGGCGCGCATCTCGGCTTCGGGGCGCGTGAGCTGGGCCAGCGCGGTGAGGCGCTCGTGCATGCGGTCCGGGCCGCGATAGAGGCGCAGCACGGCTTCGAGCGCCGCCATGGTGAGCTTGCCTACCCGGAGGGCGCGCTTGAGCGGGTTCTTCTTGATCCTGGCGATCAGATCCTTCCTGCCGACCAGCAGGCCGGCCTGCGGGCCGCCGAGCAGCTTGTCGCCGGAGAAGGTGACGAGGTCGGCGCCGGCGACGATGTTCTCGCGCGGCGTCGGCTCGTGGGGCAGGCCCCAGCGTTCGAGCTCGGTCAGCGTGCCGGAGCCGAGGTCGACGACGAAGGGCAGGTTGTGCTGGTGCGCGAGCGCCGCGAGCTCGGCCTCGGGCACGGCGTGGGTGAAGCCCTGGATCGCGTAGTTGCTCGCATGCACCTTCATGAGCATCGCCGTGCGCGGGGTAAGCGCCTCGGCGAAATCCTTGAGGTGGGTGCGGTTGGTGGTGCCGACCTCGACGAGCTTCGCGCCGGCGCGCTTCATGATGTCGGGCACGCGGAAGGCGCCGCCGATCTCGATGAGCTCGCCGCGCGAGACGACGACTTCCTTCCGCTGCGCCAGGGTGTTGAGCAGCAGGAACACCGCCGCCGCGTTGTTGTTCACCACCGTCGCCGCCTCGGCGCCGGTGAGCTCGCAGAGCAGGTCATTGACGATGTCGTCGCGGTCGCCGCGGCCGCCGGATTCGATGTCGTATTCGAGGGCGCAGGGCGAACGCGCGGCGGTGACGATGGCCGCGATGGCCTCCTCGGGCAGCGGCGCGCGACCGAGGTTGGTATGCAGCACCGTGCCGGTGAGGTTGAAGACGGCGCGCAGCTTCGGTTGCATCGCCACCGTCACGCCAGCGCCGACTTTTGCGAGCAGCGCGGCCGCGTCGGGCAGCGGCGCGCCGGCCTTGGCGGCGGCGCGCGCGGCGGCGAGGGTGTCGCGCACGACGCCGGTGACGACGGCGCGGCCGTGGGCGGCGAGATGGGGCGCCAGCGCCGGGGCGGCGAGCAGGCGGTCTACGGAGGGAAGCTTGGAGAGATCGGTCATGGTTTCACCCGTACCGGGCAGAAACAGGGTTGGAAAATTCTACGCGTCGCCGGGCACCAGCAGCAGGTTGGGTCCGGAGCGGCCGTAGCCGGCCTCGTCCATGAGGATGTCGAGGGCGAGGGTGGCGAGATCGTCGGCCACCGGGTCGAGGGCGCCCTTTTCCTGGTAGATGATCTTCAGGTAGCTCTGGCAGGACTCGCAGGTCTCGGCGCGCACCGCGTCGGGATTGCGCAGTCCGGCGCCTTCGAGATGGCGGTAGCCGATGCCTTCGGTACTGTCGCAGGACGCGCACTTGACGCGCACCAGGTTCCATTCGGTGTTGCACAGCGCGCAGTGCAGGTAGCGCACGTTGGCCACGGCGTTGTCGCCCGCGCCGGCGGTCTTGACGACGCTGGCGACCGGCAGGAAGCCGCAGCAGGGGCAGACGCCGGGCACGTCGAGGGGCGGGATGCCGGCGGCGCCGAGACCGATGGCCATGCGCGTCCAATACACCTGCAGCGCGGCGGCGACGATGGGCAGCACGGCGGCGTCCGGGCCGTAGAGCTCGGTGCGCAGCACGCGGTCGGCGAGCGCCTCGATCTCCGCCGCCGGGCGATCGTTGAGCGCATCGAGGGCGGGGCGCAGGGACGCGGGCGCGGCGGGGCGCAGGTCCTCGCAGATGCAGCGCAGGATGGCGCGCCAGGCCGGGTCGCGCCGCCAGGTCTGCGCGGGCAGCGGCGGCATGCCGAACTCGCGGGCGCGGGACTGGAGCCTGGCGTCGTGGAAGGGCGGCTCGGGGGCCTTGTGCAGGCACTGGTGCTGCGCCTGGC
>JANJVS010000059.1 GCA_024709955.1 Rhodocyclaceae bacterium | reverse complement strand
GCGACCAATCTCAAGGTGACCTATCCCCTCGACCTCGAACTGGCCGGGTGGATTCTGCGGAACAGGAAGGACTGAACATGGACATCCGGGTCGGACAGGGCTGTGACATCCACGCGCTGGTGCCGGGACGCAAGCTGATCCTCGGCGGCGTGACGATTCCCCATCATGCGGGCCTGCTCGGCCATTCGGACGCCGACGCGCTGCTGCACGCGATCACCGACGCCCTGCTCGGCGCCGCCGGCCTCGGCGACATCGGCCGCCTGTTCCCCGACACCGACGCGCGCTGGCGCGGCGCCGACAGCCGCGTGCTGCTGCGCGGCGCGCTGGAGGCGGTGCGCGCCGCTGGCTGGCGCGTCGGCAACGTCGATTGCACGGTGATCGCCCAGGCGCCGCGCATCGCGCCCCATGTCGCGGCGATGCGCGAGCATATCGCCGCCGATCTCGGCATCGCGCCCGAACGCGTGAACGTCAAGGGCAAGACCGCCGAGCGCCTCGGCTTCGTCGGTCGCGGCGAGGGCATCGCCACCGAAGCCGTCGCCCTGCTGCTGCGTGACTGAGCCGAACCGCCGCGTCTTCTTCGCCCTCTGGCCGGACGCCGCGGCCCTCGATGCCTTGGAGGCCGCCGCGGCTGCCGGGCAGGCCTGTTGCGGCGGCCGGCGCATGCGGCGCGACAGCCTGCACCTGACCCTGGCCTTCATCGGCGCCGTGAACG
The DNA here is from genome assembly GCA_024709955.1 of Rhodocyclaceae bacterium. Taxonomy (GTDB): domain Bacteria; phylum Pseudomonadota; class Gammaproteobacteria; order Burkholderiales; family Rhodocyclaceae; genus Sulfuricystis. Next base: position 5,954 of record JANJVS010000059.1, on the reverse strand, counting down.
ACGACCGGCTCGCGCAGCTGCACGAGATCGCCGCCGGCGTGGCGGCGGAGCCCTACGAACTCGTGCTCGACCGCCTCGGCTGGTGGCGGCACAACCGCATCCTCTGGGCCGGCTGCGGCGAGACACCGTCCCACCAGCGCCGACTTCATGAATCGTTGGCCGGTGCGCTGGCGACGGCCGGCTTCCGGCTCGACCCGCGCCCGCACGTGCCGCATCTGACCCTGCTGCGCCACGCGCGCTGCAATGGACTGCCCGAACTGGCGGCGCCGATCCGCTGGCGCGTCGAGGAATTCTCCCTCGTCGAATCCGGCCTGGAGTCCGCCGGCGCGCGCTATCGCGTGCTGAAAAGCTGGCCGCTGCATGCTATTCCGTCGGGTTAGAATCGCCGCATGCAGATCGACCACATCCCGCTCGCGCATCTGTTCGGCCGGCGCAAACTCACGCCCCGGCTGGCGCGGCTGGCCCAGGTCTCCCTCTTCGGCCAGCTCTCGCCGGGGGAGCTCGACATCGTCGACGGCCTGCTGCACCAGCGCGAATATCTCGCCGACGAGGTCATCTTCGACGCGGGCGAGGAGGGGCAGGCGCTCTACATCGTGCTCGACGGCGAGGTCGAGGTGCACCGTCCCGACGGCAACGGCAACGCGGCGGAGCGTATCGCCACCCTCGGCCCCGGCAGCTTCTTCGGCGACCTGGCCCTGCTCGACAACCTGCCGCGCACCGCCCAGGCGCGCGCCAGCCGGCCCGCGCTGCTCGCGGTGTTCTTCCGCGCCGACTTCATGACCCTGATGGACACCCACGCGCGCATCGCCAGCAAGATCGCCCTGCAGCTGGCGCGCGAGATGGGGCGGCGCATCCGCCAGTCGCAGTTCGGTGGCGGCGCCGACGGAAGGCCGGCGTGGGACCGTCACCTCTAGGCTTGCCGGCGCAATCCGACGACCGGGCCGGCCCGCTGGTCTGGGCCGCCATCATCGCCGCCACCTGCCTGCTGCTGGCGGCGCTGCAGAAGCTGCTCTGGCTTACCGTGCCCTTCCTGCTCGCGCTGATCCTCTACTACCTGCTGCAGCCGGCGATGCAGGCCCTGATCTACCGCGGCGTGCGCCGCGAATCGGCCGCCATCGCCGTGATGGCCGGCTTCCTCGGCGGCCTGCTGCTCGCCGCGATGTCCGCGCTGCCCCGGTTCGGCGCGCGCCTGCTCGACTGGCAGGCGACGCTGGGACGCTACCTGCAGGGCGGCCAGGCGCTGCTCGACCACAGCCTGCGCAACCTGGAGGCCAACTGGAGCCTGTTCGCCAAGGCGCGCCTCGCCGAGACGGCGGCGGCGCGGCTCGCCCAGTTCACCGACTCCCTGGCCGGCCATCTCGAACCGCTGGTGCTCGGCGCGGCGGCCTGGGCGCCGGCCCTGCTGCTGACGCCCTTCCTTGCCTTCTTCTTCCTGCGCGACGGCCGCGCCTTCCTGCGCTTCGTCGCGCGCGCCGTGCCGAACGCCTTCTTCGAGCGCACCCTCGACCTGCTGGCCGAGGTGGACCGCACCGCGCGCGCCTATTTCCAGGGCCTGCTCTGGCTCACCGTGCTCGACACCCTGACCCTCGGCATCGGCCTGTGGCTGCTGGGTTTTCCCGGCGCCTGGCTGCTCGGCCTGATCTGCGCCGTGCTGGCCTGGCTGCCCTACATCGGCTCGATCGCCGGCGGCCTGCTGGTGGTGCTGGTGGCCGCCACCGACTTCCCGCAGGCGCCCGAGATGGCCTGGTGGGCGGTCGGCCTCTTCGTGCTGGCGCGCCTGCTCGACGATTTCGTCTACATGCCGCTGACCATCGGCAAGAGCCTGCGCATGCATCCGCTGCTGACGGTGGTGATGATCTTCGTCGGCGGCGCGGTGGCCGGCGTCGCCGGTCTGATGCTGGTGCTGCCGGTGCTCGGCGTGGTCATGGTGGTCGGCCAGACCCTGGGGCGACTGATCGCCGACGCGCGCCTGATGGCGCGCCACCGCCATGCGCGGCGCCTGAGAAAAAAACTCGCCGAGGCCGATCTGGCCGTCTGAATTACCGTAATATCCATAATTGACAGTGGTCAATTAAGTGTTTGTTTTCGAGTACCATATTTCCATTACGCGTTCTGGTCGAGGGGATTTAATTGGTTAATAAGCGCCAAAAGAATTTCAAGCTCCTGGGGGTCGATCCCTCGCCGTCCTTGCGGGCCGTGCTCGGCCAATTGGGCGAGGATTGCGACATGACCGTGACGGTCTGCGCCACGGTCGAGGAAGCGCGCGCCTGCCTTGCCGGCGAGGTCTTCGATCTGGTGGTCTGCGCGGCGGAGTACCCCGACGGCCATTACCCGGACCTGCTCGCCGACGTGCGCAACCATGCCGAGATGGCCACCACCCCCGTGCTGCTGCTGCTCGGCGGACGCAACGAGGTGGTGGTCCAGGACGCCCTCGACAAGGGCATCACCGACGTCTTCTTCAAGCGCGACATGGACGACCTGGCGCGCTATCTCGAAAGCTTCGGCACCGCCGTCGCGGCCCAGAAGGGCAAGATGCCCGCCGGCAGCCGCGCCCTGGTGGTCGAGGACGACCGTACCCTGGGCACCTACTACAAGGCCCTGCTGACGCGCCACGGCTTCGCCGTCGACCACGTGCCCTCGGGCGAGGCCGCGCTGTGGGAGGCCGAGCATCGCCGCTACGACTTCATCCTCGTGGACCTGGTGCTCGGCAGCGGCTGCTCGGGCATCCAGTTTCTGCGCCGGCTGCGCCAGCCGGGCATGGCGTCGAGCCAGGCAGTGGCGATCGCCATCTCCTCCTACGAGGACGAGGCGCGCCGCCTCGAAGCGTTGCGCGCCAGCGCCAACGCCTACATGACCAAGCCCCTCAACGAGCGCGAGCTGGCGGCGATCGTCGAGGGCATGGCCCTGCGCATGGCGCCGCAGGACCCGGCCCAGCCGGCGGAGGCGCCGGTGGCGGAAACCCATCCCTGCACCCGCTGCGAGCCCTGCCAGCTGACGCCGCGCGAATCCAACATCTGCGCGCTGGTGGCCGCCGGCTACAGCGACAAGCGCATCGCCGAGGAAATGGGCGTCAGCTACTGGACGGTGCGGACCCACATCGCCCACGCCTTCAAGAAGTGCGACGTGGTGAACCGCGTCGAACTGGTCAGGCGCCTGCAGGGCGGCTGACGCCGGCCGGTAGCCGAATCTCCGCGCGCAGGCCGCCGCCCGCGCGCGGCAGCAGTTCGAGCCGTCCGCCGTGGGCGCGGGCGATGCGATCGACGATGGCCAGTCCCAATCCGGCCCCCTGGGCGCCGGTGCGCGCCGTTTCCCCGCGCGTGAAAGGCTGCTTGAGCCGCTCGGCGTCGGTGGGCGCGATGCCCGGGCCGCGGTCGAGCACGGCGATGACGATTTCCCTGCCCACCGTTTCGAGCCGCAGTTCGACCGGCGCGGCCCCCTCCGTCATGCCGCCGTGACGCAGCGCGTTCTCGATCAGGTTGATCACCGCGCGGCGCAGCGGCTGCGGCCGTACCTGTGCCAGCAACGGCGCGGCGGCCGAAAAGTCGGCGCCGGCGAGACGGTGGCCGTAACGGGAGGCGATTTCCGCCAGCAACAGGTTCAGATCGGTTGGCTGCGGCGGCGCCTCCCCCGGCCGGGCGAAGTCGAGGAACTGGCCGATGGTGCGGTCCATCTCGGCGATGTCGGCCTCCATCGCCGCGCGCGCCTCGGCGTCGGCCACCGAGAGCTCGGCCTCCATGCGCAGGCGCGTCAGCGGCGTGCGCAGGTCGTGGGAAATGCCGGCGAGCAGCAGTGCGCGGTCCTCTTCGAGCCGCGCCAGGTTGGCGCTCATGCGGTTGAAGGCGGCGGTGACGGCGACGATCTCCTCCGGCCCCCGCTCGGGCAGGGCGGGCGGCTTCTCGCCGGCGCCAAGCTTGTGGGCGGCCACTTCCAGCACGCGCAGCGGCTGCGTGATGCGGAAGACGATCAGCCAGGCGCCGGCCAGCGCCAGCAGCAGCACGGCGGCGCCCCAGCCGAGCCATTGCAGCGGCAGGCGGCGCTCCAGCCGCTCGCGCGGCAGGGCGAGCCAGTATTCGCCGGCTTCGCCAGGGAATATGCGGAAGCTGACGAACAGCCCCGGTTCGCCGTTGAGCTCGAAGGCGATGCGGGTATCCGGGCCGAGCCGCTCGCGCAGTTCGCCGGCCAGATGGCGCGTGAAGGGCGTCGGCGGCGGCGGGCGCAACTGGTCCTCGGCGTCGGTGGGATAGACATGCACGCCCTCGGTGTCCGAGAGCTCGGCCAGCAGGTGACGGCGCTGGGCGGGCCGGGCGGCGAGCAGCGCGGCGCGCGTCAGGTTCGCCACGCTCGTCACCATCTGGGCGGCCTGGCGCGCGCGCGGCTCGATCTCGGCCTCGCGGAAGATCGCCAGCCAGGCGGCCACCGCCAGCAGCATCAGCGTGGCGATCAGCAGGAAGGCGCGCCAGAGCAGGCTCTTGGGATAAAGCCGCACGGCCGGTCAGGCGGGGTGTTTGTCCCCGTCGGGCACGAACACGTAGCCGAAGCCCCACACCGTCTGGAGGTAGCGCGGCTTGGCCGGATCGTCCTCGACGAGCTTGCGCAGGCGCGAGATCTGCACGTCGATGGCGCGGTCGAACACGCCGTGCTCGCGGCCGCGCGCCAGTTCCATCAGCTTGTCGCGCGAGAGCGGCTGGCGCGGGTGCTTGAGCAGCACCGCGAGCAGGCCGAATTCGCCGGTGGTGAGCAGGGTGACCGCGTCCTCGCGGGTCAGCTCGCGGGTGGCGAGGTTCACCGCCACCTTGCCGAAGCGGACCACCTCATGCACCGGCGCCGGGGCGCCGGCGGGCGGTGGCGCGGCGCGGCGGCGCAGCACGGCGTGGATGCGCGCCACCAGTTCGCGCGGGTTGAAGGGCTTGGGCAGATAGTCGTCGGCGCCGAGTTCGAGGCCGACGATGCGGTCGATGTCGTCGCCCTTGGCGGTGAGCATGAGGATCGCGATGTCCCGCGCCGGGCTGCCGTTGCCGCGCAGGCGACGGCAGATCGACAGCCCGTCCTCGCCGGGCAGCATCAGGTCGAGCACGACCAGGTCGTACAATTCCCGCTCCAGCGCGCGGTCCATGCCCGGCGCGTCGGCCACTGCCTTGACCGTGAAGCCCTGCTCGCCGAGATAGCGTTCCAGCTGGCTGCGCAGCCGCAGGTCGTCGTCGACGACGAGGATCTTGGGTTTGCGGGTTTCGCTGTTCATGGCGCGAAGCATACCGCCGTTTCCCGCGGCGAGGCGTTGCCGGATGTTGCGGAAAGCAGCAACGGCAAAGGAATGTTACAAAGCCCGCCGGCGCCCGCGCGGCGGGCATCCTAGAATCCGGGCATGAAAAAGTCTCTCGCCATTTTCCTGCTGTGTTGGGCGGTCCTGCCGGCATCCGGCCAGGAGGCGCCGCCCTATCCGCCCGGCTATTTCGGGCAGGAACAGCGCATGCCCTGGCGCGAGCTGACGCCCGAACAGCGCGAGCAGATGCGCGAGGAACGCCGCGAGCGCCGCGAGGCCTGGCAGCAGATGACTCCCGAGGAGCGCCACCAGCTGCGCCGCGACATCCGCGATGCCGGCCGGGCCCTCTACCCGCGCGGCCATCGCGGCCGCGATCCGCGACGGGACTGATTTCCCGCGCGACTAGGGCCTGTTCTCATTCAGTCGGCGAGATGCGTTGCGTCCAAATGCGGATGGCCGCGCGAAGCGAGGTGACGGCAATGGCCCAGCCCCTTGCCGAGCCGAGCGACAAAGCGGACGCCGCATTTGGACGCAACCCGGAGGGACGGGGCGGTTTTGGCCGCATGGCGGTGTTGCTCCCTCCTTATGTGGAGCCACCACATCGCGTCGGTCGCGCCTTGCCCTGCGGCCAAAATCGCCCCGTCGCACCCGTCGCCTGAATGAGAACAGGCCCTAGGCCGCTTGACATTCCCCC
>JANJVS010000028.1 GCA_024709955.1 Rhodocyclaceae bacterium | reverse complement strand
CCAGCGGTCGTCGTCGGGCGCCAGCACCACATAGACCTTCGCGATCGCCGGCACCGCGGCGAGCGCCGCGAGGGCGTGGCGGATCAGCGGCTGTCCCGCCAGCGGCAGGTATTGTTTCGGGCATGCGGCGCCCATGCGCGTGCCGCCGCCGGCGGCCGGAACCAGTGCGAAATAAGCCATGGGCCGATTCTATAATGAGCCTCATGTTCGAGCCGGCCTCTTATCCCAACGTGCAAGCCTTCGCGGTCAGTCTCGGCATCGGCCTGCTGATCGGCCTGGAGCGCGAGCGCAAGCCCGACGCCAAGGCCGGCCTGCGTACCTTCGCCCTTTCCGCGCTGCTCGGCTGCCTCGCCGCCATGCTCGGCGAGAAGTCCGGCAACGGCTGGCTGCTCGCCGCCGGGCTGCTGATGCTGGCGGCGATGATGCTGGTCGCCCTGGCGCGCGACCCGCAGGACGACGGCGACCCGGGCACCACCTCGGTGGTCGCGCTGATGCTCTGCTACGGCCTCGGCGCGCTGGTCTGGTACCGCCACGCGACGCTGGCGGTGATGCTCGCCATCACCACCACCGTGCTGCTCTACTTCAAGGGCCAGTTGCAGACGGTGACGCGCAGCCTGACCCACAAGGACCTGATCTCGATCCTGCAGTTCGCCGTGCTCTCCCTCGTCGTGCTGCCGATCCTGCCGAACCAGGACTACGGTCCCTACCAGGCCCTGAACCCGCACCAGATCTGGTGGATGGTGGTGCTGATCTCCGGCCTCTCGCTGGCCGGCTACGCCGCGCTGCGCATCGTCGGCAACCGCCACGGCGCGCCGCTGCTGGGCTTCTTCGGCGGCCTGGTCTCCTCCACCGCGACGACGCTGGTGTTCGCCCGCCACGCGCGCGACGACGCCGAGCTGACCGAGACCGCCACCCTCGTCATCCTGATCGCCAACCTGGTCGTCACCCTGCGCATCGGCATCATCGCCGTGGTGCTGGCGCCCGGCCTGCTCGCCCCCCTGGCGGGGGTGCTCGGCATCGGCCTGCTGTGCGGCCTCGTCTTCGCCCTCTTCAAGTGGCGCACGCTCAGCGCCGCCGGCGAGCTGCCGCTGCCGGAAGTCAGCAACCCGACCGAGATCCGCACCGCCCTGAGCTTCGGCCTGCTCTACGCCGCCGTGCTGCTGCTCTCCGCCTGGCTGCAGGACGTCGCCGGCCGCCAGGGCCTCTACCTGGTCGCCTTCGTCTCCGGCTTCACCGACATCGACGCCGTCGCCCTGTCTTCCCTGCGGCTGTTCAACCAGGACACCCTCGCCGCCGCCGCGACGGTCGTCGCCATCGGCCTCGCCAGCCTCTCGAACCTGATCTTCAAGTCCGGCCTCGTCGTCGCCATCGGCGGCCGGGGGCTCGCGCTGCGCGTGCTTCCCGGCCTCGCGGCGATTGGGTTAGGATTCATTCTGGGTATCGCCCTGATCGCCTGACTTCCCTCCCCCCTCACCGGAGCCCCCTCATGAAAACCATCGCGGCCACGCTGGCCACCACCCTGCTGATCGGCGGTTCCGCCCTCGCCGGCGACAAGCAGCTACGCATCGTCAACGGCACCGAGGCGAACGCCACCAACTACCCATGGTTCGTCACCGTCATGAGCGACGGCGGCCAGTGCGGCGGCTCGCTGATCCACCCGCGCTGGGTGCTGAGCGCCGCGCACTGCTTCGAACCCGGCCAGGCGCCGGCCACCGTCGAGGTGACCGGCGGCCGCCAGAAGCTGTCCGAAAGCGCCACCGGCCAGGCCATCGTCGCCGCGAACATCCACATCCATCCCGCCTACGATTCCGCGAGCAGCGACAACGACGTCGCGCTGGTCGAGCTCACCGAGGACGCCAGCGGCGCGATCGTCAAGCTCGGCGCCCCCGCCACCGCCCTCACCCCCGGCATCGCCGCCCGCGCCGTCGGCCGCGGCGGCCTCGCCGCACCGGCCGGTTACCTGACCGACGCCTACGGCCTGGGCACCTCCTGCGGCGACGACCTGGAAGGCTGCATCGCCGAGGCGCAGGCCCTCGGCAGGAGCGACGTCGAGATCGTCACCACCCTGCTGCAGGCCAACGGCCTGGGCAATGCCCGGCAGGGCATCGGCTACCAGGCCCTGGTGGCGCAGAGCGGGCTGAGCGGCGCCACGCCGACGGTCGAACAACTGGTAGACGCCTACGACGCCGCCGGCAGCGGCGTGCTCGGCATGGCCGAGATCATCATCGAGGCCGCCGGCGGCTCCGACGAACTGCGCCAGGTGGACCTGCCCCTCGTGGACAGCGCGACCTGCGGCGGCAGCACCGGCTACACCATCACCGACAACATGCTCTGCGCCGGCTACAGCGGCACGCCCAAGGACACCTGCCAGGGCGACAGCGGTGGCCCGCTGGTGATCCCGAGCGGCCAGGACTGGCTGCAGGTCGGCGTGGTGAGCTTCGGCGGCACCTGCGCGACCAACTACGGCATCTACGCCAAGGTGGCCAACTATCTCGACTGGATCGAGGAATACGTGCCCAACTTCGCCTACGAGCGGCTGTTCGCCTGGGGGGAGAGCTACGTCCCGTCCCTGCTGCAGCCCACCGGCGCGGAACGCTCGATCACCGCCGCGCCCTACTACGCGCGCATCTACGGCGCCTCCGGCATGGCCCTCGGCTACAACTCCGAAGACCAGCAGCTATATTTCTACGATGGAGTGAATTGGCCGCCCAGCTCGCTCGGCCCCGTGTCGGGCTGGCTGCAGCAGGCCAGGGACGCCGGCTACTGATCCCGCCCTCCGGCGGCGGCAAGCCGGACTCATGGACACCGTTCGAGCGGAGGAATCCACGCATGAACGCTCAAGGCACCCGCCCCGCCGCCGTCGCCGGCATGTTCTATCCCGGCGAGCCGCGCACGCTCGCCGGCGATATCGACGCCATGCTGGCCGGAATCACCGTCCCATCAGAGCCGACTTTTGCCGGCCTGCCCCCCAAGGCCCTGATCGCCCCCCACGCCGGCTACATCTACTCCGGGCCGATCGCCGCCAGCGCCTACGCGCTGCTCGCCCCCCACGCGGCGACGATCCGCCGCGTCGTGCTGCTCGGCCCCTGCCATCGCGTCGCCGTGCGCGGCCTCGCGGTGCCCAATGGCGACGCCTTCGCCACGCCCCTCGGCAAGATTCCGCTCGACCGTGACGCCATCGCCGCCGCGCTGCGCCTGCCCCAGGTGGTGCGCCACGACGCCGCCCACGCCGAGGAGCATTCCCTCGAAGTCCAGCTGCCCTTCCTGCAGCGCGTGCTGGACGATTTCAGCCTGGTGCCCTTCGCCGTCGGCTACGCGACGCCCGACGAAGTGGCCGAGGTGATCGAACTGCTCTGGGGCGGACCGGAGACGCTGATCGTCGTCAGTTCCGACCTGTCCCACTACCACCCCTACGCCGACGCGAGGCAGCGCGACAGCCACACCGCCGACGCGATCCTGCACCTGCGCCTGCTGGCGGACCACGACATGGCCTGCGGCGCGACACCGATCAACGGCCTGCTCGAACTCGCCCGCGACCGCGGCCTCGCGCCCCGGCTGCTCGACCTGCGCAACTCCGGCGACACCGCTGGCGACAAATCGCGCGTGGTCGGCTACGCGAGCTTCGCCTTCTACGAGTCGGAAGCCGGCCATGCCTGACGATGCCCTCGGCCAGGCCCTGCTCGTCCGCGCGCGCAACGCCATCGCGAACGAGTTCGACATCGCCGCGCGCCCCGAACCCGGCCATCCCGCGCTCGCCCAACTGGGCGCCACCTTCGTCACGCTCACGCAGGCGGGGCAGCTGCGCGGCTGCATCGGCTCGCTCGAAGCCTGGCGCCCGCTCGACGCCGATGTGCGCGCCAACGCGAAGGCCGCCGCGTTCCGCGATCCGCGCTTCGCTTCGCTGACGCGCGACGAACTCGATCGCACCCGCGTCGAGGTTTCCCTGCTCACGCCGCCCGTTCCCTTCGAGTTCACCGACGAGGCGGACGCGATCCGCCAGCTGCGCCCCGGCATCGACGGCATGATCTTCGAATGCCACGGCCGCCGCGGCACCTTCCTGCCGCAGGTATGGGAAAGCCTGCCGGACCCGCGGCAGTTCTTCGCCCATCTCAAGCAAAAGGCCGGCTTCGCAGCCGATTTCTGGTCGCCCGACATCCGGCTCTACCGCTACGAGGTACAGAAATGGAAAGAGCCGACGAACCACTGAGCGGCGCTCCCGCGCGCTGGTGGCACAAACTCGACGATGGCCGCATCCAGTGCGACCTCTGCCCGCGCGACTGCAAGCTGCACGACGGCCAGCGCGCCGCCTGCTTCGTGCGGGCGAACAAAGGCGGCGAGATGATCCTCACCACCTACGGCCGCAGCAGCGGCTTCTGCATCGACCCGATCGAGAAGAAGCCGCTCAACCATTTCTATCCGGGTTCGAGCATCCTTTCCTTCGGCACCGCCGGCTGCAACCTCGCCTGCAAGTTCTGCCAGAACTGGGACATCTCCAAGTCGCGCGACATGGACCGGCTGATGGATGAAGCCAGCCCGGCGGCCATCGCCAAGGCCGCGCAAAGACATGGCGCGCAAAGCGTCGCCTTCACCTACAACGACCCGGTGATCTTCGCCGAATACGCGATGGACACCGCCGACGCCTGCCACGCGCTCGGCATCCAGACCGTCGCCGTCACCGCCGGCTACATGCACCTGCCGGCGGCGCGCGAGTTCTACGCCAAGATGGACGCCGCCAACATCGACCTCAAGGCCTTCAGCGACGACTTCTACTTCAAGCTCTGCGTCGGCCACCTGCAACCCATCCTCGACCTCATCGCCATGGTGCATCACGAGACCGACTGCTGGGTCGAACTGACCACCCTGCTGATCCCCGGCCACAACGACTCCGACGCCGAGCTCAAGGCGCTGGCCGCCTGGTGCCGCAAGGAACTCGGCCCCGACGTGCCGCTGCACTTCTCGGCCTTCCATCCCGACTACAAGCTGCTCGACGCCCCGGCCACGCCGCCGGAAACCCTGACGCGCGC
>JANJVS010000011.1 GCA_024709955.1 Rhodocyclaceae bacterium | reverse complement strand
GGGGGCGGTGCGCACGTAGGCGACGCCCGGCATGCCCGGCTTGGCGAGCTCGGCGTGCTCGCGCAGCCAGGCCGGATCGACCTTGAGCTTGACGCGGAACATCAGCTTCTCGCGCTCGTCGCGGGTTTCCACTTCCTTGGGCGTGAATTGGGCGCGCGGCGCGACGAAGACCACGCGCGCCGGCAGCGGCCGGTCCGCCAGCGCGTCGAGCACGATGCGCGCCTCGTCACCGAGCGCGAGCCGGCCGGCCTCGCCGGCGGGCAGGTAGATCGACATGAAGACGTCCTCCATGTCGAGCAGGGTCAGCACCTTGCCGCCCGCCGCGAGCACCTCGCCGGGCTGGGCGAGGCGATAGAGCACGCGCCCGGCCAGCGGCGCCTTGAGGGTCGTGTCGTTCAGCGAGACCCGCAGCACGTCCGCCTGCGCCTCGGCGGCGGCCACGGCGGAGAGCGCCTCGCCGACGCGGCTCTGCGCCGCCGCCACGGCGGCCGCGGCGGTCTGCAGCCGGCTGCGGTCCTCGTCGAGCTTGCCGCCGGTGACGAAGCCCTTCTTCACCAGTTCCTCGGTACGTCGCAGGGTCACGTCCGCCAGCCTGCGCTGGCTCTCCGCGCTGGCGAGCCCGGCGCGGCTTTCCGCGGCGGCGGCGCGCGCCTGGCGCGCCTGGGCTTCGGCGGCGCGCAGGCGGGCCTTGAGATCGTCGGCATCGAGCGCGGCGACCGCCTGGTCGCGCGCCACGTCATCGCCCTCGCGCACGAGCACGGCGGCGAGCCGGCCGGCGATCTTGGTCGCCACGTCCACCTCGGTCGCCTCCAGCCGGCCGTTGCCGGCGGCGATGCCCGGCGGCAGACCGGCAGGCTGGCCGAAGCGCCAGAGAAGAATGGCACCCGCCCCCAGCAGGGCCAGCAGGAGAACCGTCAGCAGACGGCGCAACATTCCGGAGCCCATCTTCCACCCCTTCCCGCGCCGGCCCGGCGGCCGGCTACGCTTCGATTATAGGAAGGCGTTTCATTCGTTTGAATGAAAATCTGGCTGGCATTCGCCGCCGCAAAAACTCGGTTCTGGCAGGACGGTGGACGCGGTCGCCGCCACCCAGAGGCTCTCGCCGTTCTTGCGCTTCATGTTGAGGATGGCGCTGCGCGGCAGGCCGCGCACATGGCGCGTGACGACGTCCATGCACCAGCCGTGTGTGATCACCAGCACGCGCCGGCCGGCGTGGCGCGCGCCGATCTCCATGAGCGCGCCGAGCACCCGGTCGGCGAACTCGTCCATGGCCTCGCCGCCCTCGAAGTGGGCGGCCGGGTTGCGCCGCAGGATCTGCTGCAGCAGGACGGGATTGAGCTCGGCGAGTTCGGCCTTGGGAATGCCCTGGAAGGCGCCGAAGCCGCGTTCCATCAGTCCCGCGTGGCAGGCGGGCGGCGGCAGGCGGATCAGCGGCGCGACGATCGCGGCGGTTTCCCGCGCGCGGATCAGCGGACTCGACCAGACCGCGGCGAAGCCGGCGCGGTCGAATTCCGCCGCCATGGCGCGCGCCTGGCGACGCCCCAGGGCGTTGAGGGGCACGTCGGTCCAGCCCTGCAGGATGCCCTGGGCGTTCCAGTCGGTCTCGCCGTGGCGGGCGATGCACAGGTGCGCGCCGGTCATGGCCGCTAGGCCACCACGACGCGGTCGCGGCCGGCGTCCTTGGCCGCGTAGAGCGCGAGGTCGGCCGCCTGCACCAGCGCGTCGAGGGATGCCGTCTCCCCCGGCACCCGCGTGACGACGCCGACGCTCACCGTGATATGCAGGGTCTGGTCGACGCAGTGCATCGCGCGGGCGGCGATGGCGGCGCGCAGGCGTTCGGCCGCCGCCAGGGCCGCCTCGGCATCGGCGTCGGGCAGCAGGACGAGGAATTCCTCGCCGCCGACGCGGCCGCAGACGTCGATGCGGCGCAGGCTGGCGCGCGCGATGGCGGCGACGGCGCGCAGCACGCAATCGCCGGCGGCATGGCCGTGGGTGTCGTTGACGCGCTTGAAGCGGTCGATGTCGAACATCAGCAGGGAGGTCGGATGGCCGGTGCGCGCCGCACGCTCCAGTTCCGCCGCGATGCGTTCGAGCACCTCGCGACGGTTGGGCAGGCCGGTGAGCACGTCGGTGCGCGCGAGGGCGTCGAGCCGGGCCGCCTGGTCGTTGAGATCGATGAACAGGCGCCGGATGCCCCAGACGCCGACGGCCATCAGCAGCGAAATCGCCAGGCCGAACCAGGCGTCGGCGGCGTTTTCCAGGTCGGTCGCCGCCAGGTGCCGCCACAGCGGCGCGAGGCGGCGCTCGACCATCAGCGCCAGCGCGAGGGAGACGCAACCCCAGGCGAGGCGGTAACGCCCGCCGACCTCGGCCATCTGGCGCAGCGCGATCCAGGCGGCGAGCGTCTGTGCCAGCACGGACAGCCCGAGGACCAGTGCCAGATAAAAATCGCTCACGCCGCCTCCGCCCCGGGATCGCTGTTTCTACCGCTCCAGCTTCCAGGCGCCGTTCTCGATGCGCACCATGACGCGCGAGCGCTGGTCGAGGCCGACATGGTCCTGGGCGCTCATGTTGTACACGCCGTGGGCGCCGACCGTCTCGCGCACGCCTTCGAGGGCGTCGCGCAGGGCGGCGCGGAATTCCTTCGTGCCCGGCTGCGCCTTCTTGAGCGCCTGCGGCAGGGTGGCGCCGAGCAGGATGCCGGCGTCCCAGGTGTGGGCGCCGAAGGTGGTGGCGCTGCCCTTGCCGTGGGCCGCCTCGTAGCGCGTCACGTAATCGACGGCGACCTTCTTCACCGGGTTGTCGGCCGGCAGCTGCGCCGCCACCAGCACCGGGCCGGCGGGCAGCAGCGTGCCCTCGACGTCCTTGCCGCCGACGCGCAGGAAATCGGCGTTGGCGACGCCGTGGGTCTGGTAGATCGGGCCCTTGTAGCCCTTCTCGCGCAGCGTCTTCTGCGGCAGCGCGGCCGGCGTGCCGGCGCCGGCGATCATCACCGCGTCGGGCCTGGCGGCCATGACCTTGAGCACCTGGCCGGTCACCGTGGTGTCGGTGCGGTTGAAGCGCTCGTTGGCCACCACCTGGATGCGGCGCGCCTCGGCGAGCTTGCCGATCTCGCTCCACCAGCCGTCGCCGTAGGCGTCGGCGAAGCCGACGAAGGCGATGCGCTTGATGCCGGCGTTGTTCATGTGCTCGATGATGGCCGTCGCCATGTGGGTGTCGCTCTGGGCGTTCTTGAACACCCAGCGGCGCTTGGCGTCCATCGGTTCGACGATGCGCGCCGAGGAGGCCATCGAGATCATCGGCGTCTCGGCCTCGGCGGCGACATCGATCATCGCCAGCGAGTTGGGCGTCGTCGTCGAGCCGACGATGACATCCACCTTGTGTTCGCCGATCAGCTTGCGCGCGTTCTTCACCGCGGTGGTGGTGTCGGAGGCGTCGTCGAGCAGGATGTAGTTGATCTTCTGCCCGGCGATGCTGGCCGGCAGCAGCGCGAAGCTGTTCTTCTCGGGGATGCCGAGGGAGGCCGCCGGCCCGGTGGCGGACAGCGTCACGCCGACATTGACGTCGGCCAGCGCCACGGCGGCGCAACAGCCCATGGCCAAGCCCAGCAGGATGCGGTTCTTCATCTTCACTCTCCCTGGTTGTTGTCGTGATCGCGGCGATTCTAGCCCCAGGCGTCGCGGCGGCCACCGTCCCGCCAGCGCCGACTTTTTCAATTCGGGGGCATAATGCCGCGATGATTTTCGACCTGACCGCCGCCCAGATCCTCGGCTTCCTGCTCGCCGCGCTGCTCGTCACGCTGGCGCCGGGACCGGACAACCTTTCCGTGCTGAGCCTCGGCATGGCGCGTGGACGGCGCGCCGGCATCGGCTTCGGGCTCGGCTGCGCGCTCGGCTGCTTCAGCCACACGCTCTGGGCCAGCCTCGGCATCTCGGCCGTGCTGGCCGCCTCGGCCGCCGCCTTCACCCTGCTCAAGCTCGCCGGCGCCGCCTATCTCTGCTGGCTCGGCTGGCAGGCGCTGAAAAGCCCCGGCGCGCAGTTCCGCGCCGGCGCGAAGGTCGCGGACGCAACGCCTTTCGGCGCCTACCTGCGGCGCGGCTTCGTCGCCAACGCGATCAACCCGAAGGTGGCGCTGTTCTTCCTCGCCTTCCTGCCCCAGTTCGTGCCCGCCGGCGGCGCCCACGCCGCCGCGCAGTCGGCCGTGCTGGGCCTCGTCTTCGCCCTGCAGACCGTGCTGGTGTTCGGCCTGCTCGGCTGGTTCGCCGGCACGCTCGGCGCCTGGCTGCAACGCCGCGCCGGCGTCGGCCGCCGTCTCGACCAGGCCGCCGGCGCGCTGTTCCTCGGCCTCGGCCTGCGTCTCGCCATGGAGTCACGGACATGATCAGACAATCGTTCGCCATCCTCTGCTGCATTTTCGCCCTGCCGGCCGCGGCCGCCACGGCCGACGCGGGCACGATCAAGAGCGTGCGCGGCCAGGTGACCGTCGAGCGCGCCGGCAAGAGCGTCGCGGTCCAGGTCGGCGACCCGGTATTCGAGGGCGACCGGGTGCGCGTGCGCGGCGACGGCAGCGTCGGCATCAGCCTGCGCGACGAGACCCTGATCAGCCTCGGCCCGAACAGCAACCTGGTGATCGACGCCTACGCCTACAACCCGACGACACGCGAGGGCGCGGTGGAAACCTCGATCCTCAAGGGCACGCTGCGCTATGTCACCGGCCTGATCGGCCGACTCAATCCCGCCGCGATCAAGGTGAAGACGCCGACGGCCACCGTCGGCATCCGCGGCACCGATTTCATCGTCGAGGTTCCCGATGAGGAGAAATAGCCTGTACGCCGTCCTGCTCGCCGCCGCCCTGCTCGCCGGCTGCGCGGGGCCGCCGGAGCGCATCGTGCTGCTGCCGGAGGAGAACGGCGCGACGAGCGCGCTGGTCGTGCGCGCCCGCGACAAGGAGGTCGTGCTCGACCAGCCCTACACGGTGGCGAGGGTCGGCGACAAGCGCATCGAGACCGAGACGACCGATGCCGCCGCCGTCGCCACGCGCTACCGCGACGTGATGCAGGCGCTGCCGCTGCGGGCGCGCTCCTACACCCTCAACTTCGAATTCGGCAAGACCCAGCTGACCCGGGAATCGCGCACCCTGCTCGACCGCATCCTCAGCGAGATGCAGGAACTGCCGGCCCCCGAGATGATCATCATCGGCCACACCGACGCCATCGGCAGCGACGAGATCAACGACAAGCTTTCCCTCGACCGGGCCAACAGCGTGCTCAAGCTCATCCAGGCCAAGGGCATCGTGCTGCGCGACGTCAGCGTCGTCGGCCGCGGCGAGCGCGAACCGCTGGTGCCGACGCGGCCGGGCGTGCCGGAGCCGCGCAACCGGCGCGTCGAGATCCGCGTCAAGTGACGGCGATGCGACAGGCCGCCACCACCGTCGAGATCCGCAGCAACGGCCGCGGCCTGGTGGAATTCACCGCCGAGGCGCGCGCCTTCGCGCGCGCCAGCGGCCTGCGCGACGGCCTGCTGACCGTCTTCTGCCGCCACACCTCGGCATCCCTGCTGATCCAGGAAAACGCCGACCCCGACGTGCGCCACGACCTCGACGCCTTCTTCGCCAAGCTGTCTCCCGACGGCCAGCCGGGCTGGCGCCACGACAACGAGGGACCGGACGACATGTCGGCGCACATCCGCAGCGCGCTGACCCAGACCTCGCTCGGCATCCCGCTCGTGGCCGGCGAGCTGGTCCTCGGTACCTGGCAGGGCATCTACCTCTGGGAGCATCGCACGCGCGCCCACCGCCGCGAGGTGGTGCTGCACCTGATCGGGGAATGAGCGCGCCGGCGGAAGGCCGGTTCTTGATTACAGGCAAGGCCGCCGCGCCGGCCTCGGGCAAAATGCCGCGATGCCTCCGTTCCTCCCCCTCCTGGCGCTGCTGCTCGGCGCCGGCCTGTCCTGCGGCGTCCGCGCCGCCCCCCCGCTGCAAGCCCTGATCGATGCCGCGCCGGCGGGCGGCACGCTGCGGCTCGCGCCCGGCGACTACGCCGGGCCGGCGACCCTGACCAAGCCCCTGACCATCGACGGCGCCGGCCAGGCGCGCCTGGCCGGCAACGGCCACGGCACCGTGCTCGCCGTGAAGACCAGTGGCGCGACGGTGCGCGGCCTTGCCGTCAGCGGCAGCGGCGACTCCCACGACGGCGTGGACGCCGGCATCCTCGTCGTCGGCGACGACAACCGCATCGAGGACAACGCGCTCACCGACGTGCTGTTCGGCATCCACATCCAGGGCGGCAACCGCAACCGCGTCGCCGCCAACCGCGTGGTCGGCAAGGACCTGCCGCAGGCCCAGCGCGGCGACGCGGTGCGCCTGTGGAACGGCCGCCACAACCGCATCGAGGACAACCGCTTCACGCGCGCGCGCGACCTCACCTTCATGAACTCGCCCGACAACCGCATCGCCGGCAACATCTTCATCGACGGCCGCTACGGCATGCACATCGTCTTCTCGCCGCGCCTGGTCGTCGAGAACAACCGCCTCGAACACACCGGTACCGGCATCGTCGTGCTCTACTCGCCGGAGGTGCGCATGCGCGGCAACCGGGTCGCCCACGCCCTGACGGCGGGCGGCGGCGGCATCGTCTTCAAGGAGAGCAGCGACGCGCTGGTGGAGGACAACGAGATCGTCCATTGCTCGGTCGGCCTGCAGGTGGACGCGCCGCCGCAGTCGCTCGGCGCGCTGACGGCGCGCGGCAACCGCTTCGCCCACAACATCGTCGGCGCCTTCTTCTACGGCGAGGCCGGGGGCCACCGCTTCGAGAACAACCGCTTCGAGAATAACCTGACGCCGATCGGCGTCAGCGCCCCCGGCGTCGGCAGCGCCAACGTCTGGCGCGACAACTACTGGAGCGACTACCAGGGCTTCGACCGCGACCGCGACGGCGTCGGCGACACGCCGCACGAGCTGTGGCTGTTCGCCGACCGCATCTGGATGGAGACGCCCAAGGCCGCCTTCTTCCGCGAATCGCCGGTGCTCGAACTGCTCGACTTCCTCGAACGCCTGGCGCCCTTCTCCACGCCCCACCTGATCCTGCGCGACCCGGCGCCGAAGATGCGCTGACCGCCGGCCGGAAAGTCGGCGCCGGCGGGACGGTGGACGCGCTCAGCCGCCCGGCGCGGCGACGCGCCAGGTGCCGCGGCCGGCGGCCTTGGCGGCGTACATCGCCTGATCGGCGGCCTTGAGCAGCGACTCGCGGCAGGCGCCGTGCTCCGGGTGCAGGGCGATGCCGACCGAGGTGCCGATGCGCACCTCCGCGCCGCCGAGGTCGAAGGGCGCGGAGAGGCGGCCGACGACGTCGGCGGCGATTTCCGTCGCCGTCGCGGCCGACTCGATGTCGTGCAGCAGCACGACGAACTCGTCGCCGCCGAGGCGGGCCACCACGTCGGTCTCGCGCACGGCGGCCTTGAGCTCGGCGGCCACCGTGACCAGCAGCCGGTCGCCGGCATCGTGGCCGAGCGAGTCGTTCACTTTCTTGAAGCCGTCGAGGTCGAGGAACAGCAGGGCGAAGCGCTGGCCGTGCGCAGCGGCGCGCTCGATGGCCAGCTCGACGTGGTCGTTGAAGCTGAGCCGGTTCGGCAGGCCGGTCAGGTTGTCGTGCAGGGCCATGTGGCGCACGCGCTCCTCGGCGCGCTTGCGCTCGGTGATGTCGGTGTAGGTGGTGACGAAGCCGCCGCCGGGCAGGGGCGTGCCGCGCACTTCCAGCACCGTGCCGTTGGGCCGCGCGCGCTCCAGGTGGTGGGGCTGGAAGTCGCGCGCGCGCGCGATGATGGCGGCGACCTGTTCCTCGACGGCGCCGGGGCCGTATTCGCCGCGCCGCGCGTTGAAGCGGATCAGGTCCTCGAAATTCAGATCGGGCCGGTCCATCAGGCTGTCCGGCAGGTCGAGCAGCGTCTTGAACTGCTCGTTGCAGGCGGCCATGCGCAGGTCGGCGTCGAACAGCGAGATCGCGCCGGGGAAATTGTCGATGATGGTGCGCAGGATGTCGTGCTGGCGCGCGATCTCCTCCTCGCGCCGCTTGCGCTCGGTGATGTCGGTGTAGGTGGTGACGAAGCCGGCGATGCGGCCGGCGGCGCGGATCGGGAAGCCCTCGACCAGCAGGGTGCGGCCGTCGCGGTTGGTGCGTTCGAGGCGGTGGGCCTCGAAGCGCCGCGCCAGCGCCGCGCGTTCCCGCACCAGCCGCTCCGGATCACCCGGCCCGTACTCGCCGCGCTCGGCGGGATAGCGGATCAGGTCCTCGAAGCGGGCGTAGCGATACACCGCCTGGCGCGGCAGGCCGAGGATGTCGTAGATCGGCTCGTTCCAGAAGATCAGCCGCAGCTCCTCGTCGAAGGCGGTCACGCCCAGCGGCAGGCTGGCGAGCAGCGCATGCAGCTGGCCGATCACCGCCTCGCGGTCGGATTCGATGCGCTTTTCGCGGGTGATGTCCTGAAAGCTGCCGACCAGCCGCGGGCCGCCGCCGTCCCCGCGCTCCGGCTCGCCGCGCACGGCGAGATAGGCCGGACTGCCGTCGCGGCAACCGAGGCGCAGCTCGATCTGCACGCTGAGCCGCCCCGCCAGCGCCTGGTCGAGCACCTCCTGGAAACGCCGCGGCTCGGGGGCCTGGATCGCCTGGAGCAGGGCCTCGCCGTCCGCCGCGTCGGCGCCCAGGATGGAGGCGAGCAGATCCGCCGAAGGCGGCGACAGCGCGACGCCCGCCTCCGGGTCGTATTCCCAGTAGCCCGTGCGGCTCAGGCGCTGGATGAGTTCCAGCTGCCGCTTTTCCGGGCAGTCCTCGCAAGCCTTGGCGCGCCTTCCGCGCGGCGCCGGTGCCTGGCCCAAGTCTCACCTCCTACCTAACTTTCATGATGCGGGAAACAGCACCCCGCATCATGAAAGTCGGCTCTTTTCAAACGCCCGCCCCCCTTCGCCCACCCTCGCGGGGGGTTCCGAATCGGCTCGCTTCGCTCGATATGACCAAGCACACTCATCTACATTTTTCACGTTAAATCGCGGTAAGCGGAGGCTACTACTTCGCCTCCGCTTGGACAAGATTTGCCGCCGGATGCGACAATCCACCGTGCCGCCGGCGCCGACTTTCCGCGCGCTCGGCGGGCAAGTCATTGACGGGGCGACGAATGTGCGGCATCGCGGGCGAATTGAGACTTGACGGCGGACGGCCGGACACCGAGGCGGTCGCGCGCATGAGCGCGCGCCTGGCGCGGCGCGGGCCGGACGCGGAGGGCGCCTGGCGGGACGGCCCGGTCGCCTTCGCCCACCGCCGCCTGGCGATCATCGACCTCTCGCCGCGCTCGGCCCAGCCGATGGTGGACCAGGCCAGCGGCCTGGCCCTGGTCTTCAACGGCACGATCTACAACTACCCCGAGCTGCGCAGCGTCCTGCACGGCCTCGGCCACCAGTTCTGCTCCGACGGCGACACCGAGGTGATCCTGCGCGCCTACGCCGAGTGGGGCGAGGCCTGCGTCGAGCGCCTGCACGGCATGTTCGCCTTCGCGATCTGGGACGGTCGCCGGCAAAACCTCTTCCTCGCCCGCGACCGCCTCGGCATCAAGCCGCTCTACTTCGCGCGCGGCGACAGGCATTTCCGCTTCGCCTCGAACATGCAGGCGCTGCTGGCGGCGGGCGGGGCGGATACGGCCATCGACCCGGTGGCGCTGCACCACCAGTTCACCCTGCATGCCGTCGTGCCGCCGCCCTTCACCATCCTCAAGGGCATCCGCAAGCTGGAGCAGGGCACGACGCTCTCCATCGACGCCGCCGGCCGCACCGTCGAGCGGCGCTACTGGTCGCTCAGGGCGCAGCGCCCGACGCTGCCGCTCACCGAGCACCAATGGACCGAGGCGATCCACGAGGCGCTGCGCGTCGCCGTGAAGAAGCGCAGCGAGATCGCCGACGTCAAGGTCGGCGTGCTGCTCTCGGGCGGCCTCGATTCCTCGCTGCTGGTCGCGCTGCTGGCCGAGCAGGGCATCAGCGACCTGATGACCTTCTCGATCGGCTTCGAGGACCATCCGGAAGAGAAGGGTCACGAATTCGAATACTCCGACGCCGTGGCCGACTGGTTCGGCACGCGCCACCACAAGTACAGCATCCCCAACGCCGAGGTGCTGCGCCGCCTGCCCGAGGCGGTGGACTGCATGGCCGAGCCGATGGTGAGCCAGGACGTGGTCTCCTTCTACCTGCTCTCCGAACTGGTGAGCCAGACCGTCAAGGTGGTGCAGAGCGGGCAGGGCGCCGACGAGGTGTTCGCCGGCTATTCCTGGCATCCGAAGATGGCGGCCGAGACGCACGGCAGCTACGTCGAGCGCCTGCGCCGCCACTACTTCGACCGCGACCACGACGAATTCGCCACCATGGTCGAGGCCGGCTACCAGGTCGGCGACGTCACCGGCGGCCTGCTCGCCGCCAAGCTCGGCGAACCGTTCGCCGACGAGTTCATCGACCAGGTGCTGCGCGCCGAGGCGACGCTGCTGGTCACCGACGACCCGGTCAAGCGCGTGGACAACATGACCATGGCCTGGGGCCTGGAGGCGCGCGTGCCCTTCCTCGACCATCATCTGGTCGAACTCGCCGCGCGGATGCCGCCGGAACTCAAGCTGGGTTCTGGCGGCAAGCATGTGCTCAAGCGCATCGCCCGCGGCCTGCTGCCCGATACCGTCATCGACCGTCCGAAGGGCTACTTCCCGATGCCCGCGCTCAAGTACGTGCGCGGCGACTTCCTCGAATTCATGCGCGCCATCCTCGATTCGGCCGCCTGCCGCCAGCGCGGCCTCTACCAGCGTGCCTACGTGGACAAGCTGCTCGCCGAGCCGGAGAAGCACCTGACGCGCATCCAGGGCAGCAAGCTCTGGCACCTGGCGCTGCTGGAATTCTGGCTGCAGCGCAACGTGGACGGCGCGCGGTAAAAAGTCGGCGCGGACGGCACGGTGCGCCGCCCGCGCGCAATTGCGGTAAAAATGCGGGCAGCTCGGCCATTTTCAGTTTCGCTGCATTTCGAGAACCGGCCGCGGCCTCGCCCTTGCGCGCACCGCGGCCTTCACGGAGGAAAGACGATGAAAAAGCTGCTCGTGGCATCCCTCTTCATCCTGGGCGCCGCCCAGGCCCAGGCGCAGAACCAGCTCCAGGACATGGTCCAGCTCAACAAGGCCAGGGCCGAGGGCAAGGCCGCCTTCTACGCCAACATCACGGCCGTCGAGCCGATCATCAAGGCCTTCACCGCCGACACCGGCGTGACCGGCGAATACACGCGCATTTCCACCTCGAAGTTCGTCGCCACGGCGATCACCGAGTTCGAGGCCGGCAAGCTGCAGGCCGACGTGGTGCAGGCGCCGCTGCCGGTGCTCGACCTGCTCAAGGAAAAGGGCGTGCTGGCCAGCTATCGTTCGCCCGCCGCCGCCGGCTATCCGGAATGGACGCGCAAGGACGAGCAGGTACAGATCTTCGGCATCGAATACGTCGGCCTGATCTACAACAAGGAGCTGGTCAAGCCCGCCGACGTGCCGAAGCGCTACGAGGACCTGACGCTGCCGAAGTGGAAGGACAAGATCGTCATGGCCAATCCGGCCAACCACCCGACGACGATCTCCTGGCTGGTCGGCCTCAAGGAGAACATCTTCAAGACCGAGCCGGAATGGCGCGACTTCCTCAAGGGCCTCGCCGCCAACAAGCCGATGTTCGTCGCCTCCTTCGGCCCGACGCCCGCGCCGGTGGAGAGCGGCGAGAAACTGATCGCCATCTCGATGCCCAAGTACATCGTCACCAAGGCGCCGGCACCCCTCGACTGGGCGCGCCTCTCCCAGCCGCTGATGGGCTCGCCGCGCGCCATCGCCGTCGCCGCCAAGGCGCCGCACCCGGCCGCCGCGCGCGCCTTCGTCGATTACTGGCTGTCGCAGAAGTCGATGGAAATCCTCGCCAAGGACGTCGGCGAATACGTGCTCGCCCCCGGCATCTATCCGCCCATCGACGGCATCAAGGACGCCAAGGTGATCGCCATCCGCGAGCTGTCGGACGACGAGATCCAGAAGTGGGGCGCCGAGTTCAAGAAGATCTTCGACGTGAAATAAGCGACACGGCGGCCCGGCCGGGCCGCCGCCTTCCACCGCCAACATCGGCAGGCAGCGCATGGAAATCCGCATCAGCGGCGTCAGCAAGTATTACTACGCCGAGGGCAAGACCATCAAGGCCCTCGACGACGTCAACCTCGTCATCCCCGCCAACCGCATCTTCACGCTGCTCGGCCCGAGCGGCAGCGGCAAGACCACGCTCTTGCGCTGCATCGTCGGCCTGGAGATGCCGGACACCGGCGAGATCGCCATCGGCGACGAGATCGTCTGGTCCAGGGAAAAGAACATCTCGGTGCCGCCGGAGAAGCGCGGTCTCGGCATGGTGTTCCAGACCTACGCGATCTGGCCGCACATGAACGTCTTCGACAACGTCGCCTACCCGCTGCAGGTGCGCGGCATGGCGAAGGACGAAATCACCCAACGGGTCGCCGAGACGCTGCGCTTCGTGCAGCTCGAAGGCTTCGAGCGGCGGCCCGCCACCAAGCTCTCGGGCGGCCAGCAGCAGCGCGTCGCCCTGGCGCGCGCGCTGGTGGCCGCGCCCAAGGTGATCCTGTTCGACGAACCCCTGAGCAACCTCGACGCCAAGCTGCGCGAGGAGACGCGCAAGGAGCTGCGCGCCTTCCTCGGCAAGCTCGGCATCACCGCCGTCTATGTCACCCACGACCGCGTCGAGGCCCTCGCGCTGTCGGATTCCATCGCCGTGATGCGCGCCGGGCAAATCGTCGAGACCGGCTCGCCGCAGAAGATCTATTTCGACGCCGATCATCGCTTCGTCGCCGACTTCATCGGCCGCGCCAACCTGGTGCCGGCGCGGGTCGTGGCGGAGGAGGGCGGCCAGACCGTCGTCGACTGCGCGCTCGGCCGCGTCGCCTGTCAGCGGCGCGCCATCCCGGCCGGCGCCGAGGCGACGCTGTGCATCCGCCCCGAGTTCATCCACGTCATGAATGGCGAAGCACCGGCGGGACAGAACATGGTCAATGGCCGCATCGCCTCGCTGGCCTTCGTCGGCGAGACCTACGAGGCGGAGATCCATGCCGGCGAGCTGCAGCTGCTCGCCCGCATCGATCCGGACGCCGGCCTCGCGGCGGGCGACGCGGTGCATTTCGCGCTCGCTCCCGCCCACTGCCTGCTGGTGGCGCAATAACGCCCATGAACGGCCCGACCAACCCGCGCACGCGGCTCACCTGGTCGCTGATTTTCATCGTCGGCGCGCTCACCGTGTTCCCGGTGCTGATGCTGGTGCTCGGCAGCTTCTCCGAGGGGCTCACCGCCTTCGGCCACTTCACCACCGACAAGTACGTGGCGGCCTACACCGACCCGGCCTTCTTCGAGGTGATCGCCAACACGGCGATCTTCGTGCTCGGCACCTCGCTGCTGTCCACCGTCCTCGCGCTGTTCCTCGCCTATCTGAACACGCGCACCGACATTCCCTTCAAGGGCCTGTTCCGCGTCATCTCCATCGTGCCGATGATGATCCCGCACCTGCTGTTCGCGGTGAGCTGGGCGCTCTTGCTCAATCCCTCCAACGGGCTGGTGAACCTCGCGCTCAAGCAGGCCTTCGGCCTCGACGAAGCGCCGTTCAACATCTATTCGCTCTGGGGCATGATCCTCGTCGAGGGCCTGCTGGAGCTGCCGATCGCCTACCTGATCGTCGCGCCGGCGATGGCCTCCTTCGACGTGGCGCT
The DNA here is from genome assembly GCA_024709955.1 of Rhodocyclaceae bacterium. Classification (GTDB taxonomy): domain Bacteria; phylum Pseudomonadota; class Gammaproteobacteria; order Burkholderiales; family Rhodocyclaceae; genus Sulfuricystis. Next base: position 4,358 of record JANJVS010000011.1, on the reverse strand, counting down.
GGAGGAATCCTCGCGCGTCTGCGGCGCCGGCACCTGGCGCACGCTGCTGCGCGTGACGCTGCCGGTGCTGCGCCCGGCGATCCTCGCCGCCTTCACCCTCGGCATCGTACGCAGCCTCGCCTCCTTCGCCGTGCCGGCGATGATCGGCATGCCCGGCCGCGTGCAGGTGCTCGCCACCCACCTCTACACCATGATCTCGACGGGCTTCGCCACCGACTACGGCAAGGCCGCGGCGGTGGGCATGAGCGTGCTGGTGGCCTCGGTGACGCTGATCGTCGTCTATCGCGCGCTGACGGCGGAGAGCGAGAAGTTCGTCACCGTCTCCAGCCGCGGCTTCCGCCCGACGCTGATCGAGCTCGGCCGCGCGCGGCTGCCGCTGTTCGGCCTGGTCGGCCTGCTCTCCCTCGCGCTGATCGTGCTGCCGGTGGCCGTGCTGCTCTACACCTCCTTCGTCCCCTACTCGATGGTGCCCAGCAGCAGAGCCTTTTCGCTGATGAGCCTCAGGCACTGGGCCGCCGTGCTCGAAGACCCGATCTCGCTGCTGGCGCTGAAGAACAGCCTGTTCCTCGCCGTCGTCGGCGCGACGCTCGGCGTCATGCTCTCGGTGTTCGTCGCCTACGTCATCGTCAAGGTGAAAAGCCGTGCCGCCGGCCTGCTCGAATCGCTGAGCTATCTGTCCTTCTCCTTTCCCGGCATCGTCATCGGCGTCGGCTTCATGTGGTTCTTCGTGCAGACGCCGCTCTACGCGACGATCTGGGCGCTGCTGCTCGGCTACATCGCCACCTACCTGCCCTACGGCATCCGGCCGATGGCGAGCGCCTTCGTCCAGATCCACGGCCACCTGGAAGAATCGTCCCTGGTTTGCGGCGCCAGCCCGCTGACGACCATGCGCCGCATCATCGTGCCGCTCCTGATCCCCGGCATCGTCTCGGGCTGGATATTGCTCGCCTCGATGTTCGTGCGCGAGCTGACGCTCTCGGTCGTGCTCTCGCGCCCCGGCACCGAGGTGCTCGCCGTGCAGATCCTGCGCTTCAGCGAGGACGGCCTCTGGGGCCGGCTCTCGGCGCTCGGCATCGTCATGATCTTCATCTCGACGACGCTGGTGGTGCTCGCCACCGTGGTCGGCAACCGCTTCAAGGCGGCCTGAACAGGACGCAAACTCGGCGCCGGCGATACGGTAATATTACCCATGCGCCGGTCCCGCGTTCCTGCCGCCGGCGGCATCCCTGTTCCTAGGTATATCGTCATACGCCGCTCTTCGGCTAGCATTCAGTCATGCCACAAACCACAGCCTTGTTCCGCACCGACGGAACCCCCTGCTACGTTTCCTATAACGACGTCAAGCCCTACCGGCCGGCGAACATCTCCATCACCATCGTGCGCGACGGGAAGAAGGTGTTCCAAAAGACGGTGAGCGCCGGCAGCGGCAACGACGTCGAAGAGGCCTGGACGCGGGCCGCCGACACCTGGCTCGGCGCCCTCGGCATGACCAGGCGCTCGGCGGCGGGCAAGGCCGCCCATGCGCGCTTCATCGCCTCCCTGGAAGTCTTCCTCGCGCGCTACGGCATCGGCACCGTCACCCGGCGCGTCTTCGAGTAGCGGGCGGCCAGCGCCTCAGCCGCCGCGCGGCACGAGGCGGCCGGCGACGATTTCCGCCTCCAGCTCGGCCGCGCTCATCGGCTTGCCGAACAGGTAGCCCTGGAACACGTCGCAGCCGAAACCGCCCAGCAGCTCCCTTTGCGCGGCCGTCTCGACACCCTCGGCCAGCACGTCCATGTCGAGCACGTGGCCAAGGTTGATCACCGCCTGGGCGATCGCCTGGTCGTGCGCCTCGCTTACCAGCTCGGTGACGAAGGCGCGGTCGAGCTTGAGCCGGTCGAGGGGGAAATTCTTCAAATAAGCCAGCGAGGAATAGCCGGTGCCGAAATCGTCGAGGGCCAGCTTGACGCCGATCATGCGCAGGCCCCGCATGATCGCCGTGGCGCCGGCCGGGTCGCTCATCAGCGAACCCTCGGTGATTTCCAGTTCGAGCAGGTGGCTGGGCAGGCCGCTGTCGTCGAGGGCGAGCTGCACCGTGGCCAAAAGGTCGGCCTGGACGAACTGGCGCGCCGAGAGGTTGACGGCGACCGGGATCCCGGCGCCGAACCGGTCCCGCCACAGCCGGCCCTGCAGGCAGGCGCCGCGCAGCACCCATTCGCCAATCGGCACGATCAGGCCGGTGGTTTCGGCGAGCGGGATGAACTGCACCGGCGAGACGCTGCCGAGCTCCGGGTTGTGCCAGCGGATCAGGGCCTCGACGCCGCGCAGGCTGCCGTCGCCGGCATCCACCTGCGGCTGGTAGTGGATGGTGAACTCGTTGCGGTCGAGGGCCTGGCGCAGCATCTGTTCGAGGGCGAGCAGCCTGGCGCCGGCGGCGTTCATCTCGGCGGAGTAGAACAGGTAGCGCGCGCCGCCCTCGTCGCGCGCGGCGTGCAGGGCCGATTCGGCGTTCTGCAGCAGGATGCGCGTGTTCTCGCCGTCGGTGGGATAGAGCGCGGCGCCGATGGTGATGGACTGGTTCAGGCTGCGGCCGTCGGCCTTGAGCGGCTCGGCGAAGGCGGTCAGCAGGCGCTCGCAATAGGCGCCGATCTGGCCGGGATCGTCCGTGTCCGGCAGCAGGATGGCGAAGTGGTTGCCGCTCGGCCGCGCCGCGACGTCGTGGCGGCGCAGCAGCGGCTTGATCCGCTCGGCGGCGGCGACCAGCACCTGGTCGCCGACGGCGTGGCCGAAGGATTCGTTGATCATCTTGAAGCGGTCGAGGCCGATGTCGAGGACGGCGAAGCGGCCGCCGGCGCGCCTGGCGTGCGCCACCGCCTGATCCACCGCCGACTGCCAGGACGCGCGGTTGGGCAGGCCGGTGAGCGGATCGAAGGTGCGCAGCTGTTCGAGCAGCGCCTCGGTCTCCTTGAACTTGGAGAGGTCGACGGTCATCGCGATGTAGTGGGAGGTGTCGCCCAGGGCGTCCTTGACCGCCGCGATCGACAGCAGGGCGGGATAGAGGGAGCCGTCCTTGCGGCGGTTCCAGATCTCGCCCTCCCAGGAGCCGGTGAGCAGCAGCTTGTCCCACAGCGCCGCGTAGAAGGCCGGATCGTGGCGGCCGGACTTGAGCAGGCGCGGGTTCTTGCCGAGCACTTCCGCGGGGGCATAACCGTTGATGCGCGTGAAGGCCGGATTGACGTCGATGATGTTGGCGTCCACGTCGGTGACGATGATCGATTCGAGGCTGTTGCCGAACACCTCGCCGGCGAGGTGCAGGCTCGATTCCGTCAGGTTCTTGCCGCGCCAGATCTGGATCAGCAGCACGACGCCGAGGCTGAAGGAAACCAGGACGACGACGGCGTTGATGCCGAGCGAACGTTCGGCGGCGGCGGCGATCGCGCGGGCGCTTTCGATCAGCCGGCCGCTCAGCGCGTCCTCGTAGCGGCTCAGCGCGTCGATCTTCTGCGTCGCCAGCGCGAACCAGGCGGTGGGCTCGGGCATCCGCGGATGGCTGTTCTCGCGGCTGGCGCCCACCGCGAAGACCAGGCGGCGGATCTGCTCGGCCTCGGCGACGAAGGGCTGCGCCATGATGCGCAGGTAGCCTTCCCGCGCGTTGTCCTCGGCGAGCTGGAGGAAGTTCTCGGTGCTGTAGTTCTCGATCGCCCTGATGCGGTGATAGGCCGACATGCGCGCCGCGCCGAAGTCGCCGGCGGAGAGCATGGCGGTGATCAGCGCGCGCTCCTGGCCGGCCATCTCCTTGGCCTGCAGGTAGAACAGGAAGGCCATCTGCTGGCGCACGATCCAGCCGACGCGGCCGACGCTCATGGTGCCCAGCAGGTGCTCGAACATGTGGGCGATCAATTCGTCGTAGCGGTCGACGGCGGCGTCGCGCGACAGGCGCAGCTCGCCGATGCGCGCGCGGAGGCTGGCCAGCTGGTCGAGCTCGGCCAGGGTGCCGCGACTCAGCCGGGCCAGGGTTTCCGCGTCGGCGGGCAGCGCGCGCGTCGCCGCCTGCAGCACCTCGACCGCCCCGTCGGTCCGCTGGCGCTGCAGCCGCAGTTCGCGGTCGAAGTTGCTCCCGTCGGAGGAGATGAAGCCGCTCGACATGCCGCGTTCCTTCTGCAGCTCGTGGATCAGGCGGTTGAAGGCGATGCTGATGTCGGTCCACGCCTCGATCAGGACGGCGTTCTTGTGCTCCTCGATTTTCTCGTTGAGGTTGCGGATGGCAAAATAGGAGAGCGCGAAGAACAACGCGACCAGCAGCCACAGCGCGTGGCGCTTGATGCGTTGCAGGGGCGTGACGGCGGACTGGACCACGTGGCGGTGCCGGGCAGGTTGGG
>JANJVS010000212.1 GCA_024709955.1 Rhodocyclaceae bacterium | reverse complement strand
CCCCGAGGTCGAGCCCATGGCCATCGGGCGCAACTTCCTGGTCAAGATCAACGCCAACATCGGCAACTCGGCCGTCACATCCAGCATTGAGGAGGAAGTCGAGAAGCTCGTCTGGGCCATCCGCTGGGGCGCTGACAACGTGATGGACCTGTCCACCGGCAAGAACATCCACACCACGCGCGACTGGATCGTGCGCAACTCGCCCGTGCCCATTGGCACGGTGCCGATCTACCAGGCGCTGGAGAAGGTCGGCGGCATCGCCGAGGACCTGACCTGGGAAATCTTCCGTGACACGCTGATCGAGCAGGCCGAGCAGGGCGTGGATTACTTCACCATCCATGCCGGCGTGCGCCTGGCCTACATCCACCTCACGGCGCAGCGGCGCACCGGTATCGTCTCGCGTGGCGGCTCCATCATGGCCAAGTGGTGCATGGCGCACCACCGCGAGAGCTTCCTGTACGAGCACTTCGAGGACATCTGCGACATCATGAAGAGCTACGACGTGGCCTTCAGCCTGGGCGACGGCCTGCGCCCGGGCTCGATCTACGACGCCAACGACGAGGCCCAGCTGGGCGAACTCAAGACCCTGGGCGAGCTCACCGACATCGCCTGGCGCCACGACGTGCAGGTCATGATCGAGGGCCCCGGCCACGTGCCGCTGCACCTGATCAAGGAGAACATGGAGCTGCAGCTCGAGTGGTGCAAGGAGGCGCCCTTCTACACCCTGGGGCCGCTCACCACCGACATCGCCCCGGGCTACGACCACATCACCAGCGGCATCGGCGCAGCCACCATCGGCTGGTACGGCACCGCGATGCTGTGCTACGTGACGCCCAAGGAGCACCTCGGCCTGCCCAACAAGCAGGACGTCAAGGAAGGCATCATCACCTACAAGCTCGCCGCGCATGCCGCCGACCTCGCCAAGGGCCACCCGGGCGCGCAGATCCGCGACAACGCGCTCTCCAAGGCGCGCTTCGAGTTCCGCTGGGAAGACCAGTTCAACCTCGGCTTCGATCCGGACAAGGCGCGCGAATTCCACGACGAGACCCTGCCGGCCCAGGGCGCCAAGCTCGCCCACTTCTGCTCGATGTGCGGCCCGCATTTCTGCTCGATGAAGATCACCCAGGACGTGCGCGACTTCGCCGCCAGCCAGGGCGTTTCCGAACAGGAGGCGCTGGAGAAGGGCATGGAGGCCAAGGCGGTCGAGTTCGTCAAGCAGGGAGGTGAGGTTTATCGCCCCACCTGATCCGGACCGTCCGGCGGCCGCCCCGGCAGGCATGCCGCGGCGGCTTGCCGCCGCCTGGCTGCCGAAGGAACGGCGGCGCACCGCCTACCTGCATTTCTGGCTCGGACGCCTGACCATCTGGGGCGGAGCGATCTGCGTCGGCCTGCTGGCCGTGCTGTTCGCCGAGCTCGCCGAGGCGGCGGTGCGCGGCTTTCGCGCGATTTCCGAGCGGGCCTGGTGGTGGCCGCTGCTGATCTGCCCGGCGGGCGGCGCCGCCATCGTCTGGGCGACGCGCCGCTGGTTCCCGGGCGCGGAGGGCAGCGGGATTCCCCAGGCCATCGTCGAGATCCACCAGGACAAGCATCCATCCGCCGGCTGGCGCCCGCTGCTGAGCCTGCGCATCGCCGGCGGCAAGATCCTCCTTGGCGCCGCGGCCTTGTTCGCGGGTTTTTCCACCGGCCGCGAGGGCCCGACCGTGCAGGTCGGCGCCGCCGTGATGAACAGCCTGCACGGCCGCCTGCCGCGCCGCCTCAACATCCAGCGCCGCCACCTGATCGTCGCCGGCGGCGCGGCCGGCATCGCCGCCGCCTTCAACACGCCGCTGGCCGGCATCATGTTCGCCATCGAGGAACTCAACCGCGGCCTGGAGCAGCGCATGAGCGGCCTGCTGATCGTCGCCATCGTGCTCGCCGGCGTCGTCTCGCAGGCCCTGCTCGGCAACACCACCTATTTCGGCTGGGTCAGCTATACCGCCCTGAAAAGCCATCTGCAGATCGTCTGGGTGCTGATGATCGCGGTCGCCTGCGGCCTCGCCGGCGGCGCCTTCGCCCGGCTGATGCTGCTGTCCACGGCGCGGAACGGCCCCTTTTTCTCCGCCTTCCGCCGCGCCCATCCGGTGCGCTACGCCGCCATCTGCGGGCTGCTGATCGCCCTGATCGGCCTGATCGGCGACTATCACAGCTTCGGTACCGGCTACGTGGAGACGCGCAGCCTGTTCGAGCGCGACATCGACCTGCCCTGGCATTTCGGCATCGACAAGTTCTTCGCCACCCTGCTGTCCTACGCCAGCGGCGTGCCCGGCGGCATCTTCGCCCCCTCTCTCGCCATCGGCGCCGGTCTCGGCAACAACCTCGCCGCGCTGCTGGCCGACCAGATCAGCGCCGGCACGGTGCTGGTGCTATGCACCGCCGGTTTCCTCGCCGCCGTCACCCAGGCGCCGATCACCGCCTTCGTCATCGTCATGGAAATGGTCAGCGGCTACGGCATCGTCATCGACCTGATGATCGTCGCCCTGCTGGCTTCCGCCGTCTCGCGCGCGCTCTGCCCGCCGCTCTACCGCACGCTGGCGCAGCGCATGATGCCGCCGCAGGCGGGCGCGGCGTTTCCGCCACAGCCGCCGCGGCAAATCCCCCCGGTCTGACTCAGGTTTTTCCCCGGACGCCCGTTAAGGCTTAAGATTTAGGCCCGCTTCCGCCCCGCCCATGAAAACCACCTTCCCGCTCAAGCCCCTGCCCGTCCTGTTCGCCACCCTGATCTTCGGCGCGAACCTCGCCGGCGCCCAGGAAGTGCCGCGCTTCCCCATCGTGCGCTTCAACGTCGAGGGCAACACGCTGTTGCCGCAGGCCGAGATCGATGCCGCCGTCCAGCCCTTTCTCGGTCCGCGGCGGGATTTCGGCGACGTGCAGCGCGCCCTGGAGGCGCTGGAAGAGAAATACAAGCGGCGCGGCTACACGACGGTCGGCGTGTCCCTGCCCGAGCAGGTGCTGGAACGGGGGGAGGTACTGCTCAAGGTCACCGAGGGCCGCATCCGCGAACTCAAGATCGACGGCCAGCTGCATTACGACCCGGACAACATCCGCGCCAGTCTGCCGACGCTCAAGCCCGGCGAGCCGCCGCTGATCGACGACGTCTCCGCCAACCTGCGCATCGCCAACGAGAATCCGGCGAAGAAGGTCACCCTGCGCCTGCTGCCGGGCGAGCGCGACGAGGACATCGACGCCCACCTCAAGGTGACGGACGAGAATCCGCTCAAGCTCGGCGCCGTGCTGGAAAACACCGGTACCGCGCAGACCGGCAGGCGCCGGCTCGGCTTCAGCCTCCAGCATGCCAACCTCTGGAACCGCGACCACATCCTCACCGCCCAGTACCAGACCTCGCCGGAGCAGCCCGACGACGTCAAGGTCTATGCCCTGGCCTACCGGGCACCGCTCTACGGCCTGGGCGACGCCATCGACTTCTTCGCCACCAAGTCCAACGTGAACGCCGGCAGCATCGCCGCCGGACCGATCAACCTCGCCATCAGCGGCAGCGGCGTGGTCTATGGCACCCGCTACACCCTCAACCTCAGGCGCCGCGGCGACTACGAGCAGCAGCTGGTCTTCGGCCTCGACCACAAGGCCTTCGAGAACAATATCGGCGGCGGCGGCCTGCAGCTCGGCAACGACATCACGGTGCACCCGCTGTCGGTCCAGTACAACGGTCGCTGGGCCAAGGAACGCACCGAGATCGGCGTCTTCGGCACCGCCGTGCGCAACCTGCCCGGTGGCGACAAGGGCAGCCAGGCCGATTTCGACAGGGCGCGCGCCGGCGCGCCGGACGACTTCGCCGTCCTGCGCGGCGGCCTCACCCTGAGCCACGCCTATGCGAACGACTGGCAGGTGCGCTTTTCCGGCTCCGGCCAATGGACCGACCGTCCCCTGATCCCCGGCGAGCAGTTCGGCATCGGCGGCGCCGGCTCGGTGCGCGGCTTCGAGGAGCGCGAGATCGCCAACGACCGCGGCTACCAGGCCAGCTTCGAGCTCTACACCCCCGAGTTGTGCAAGGATTTCCCCGGCGAGCAGCGCTGCCGCCTGCTCGCCTTCCTGGACGGCGGCGCCGTCTATCGCATCGATGCCCTCGCCGGCGAACAGGAACAGGAGCACGTCGCCAGCGCCGGCCTCGGCCTGCGCTATGCCTGGGGCCGGAACTTCGCCTTCCAGAGCGATTTCGGCCATGTCCTCCAGGGCGGCGGCGGGCAGCAGCGCGGCGACTGGCGGGTGCATGCCCGCCTCGGCGTCTTTTTCTGATCGTGATCTCCGTCATGGCACGGATACGCAATTCTGCCTAGACTTGGAACAGTCATTTCCGCCGGAGGGCGCCATGAAGCCCCGCACCCGTAAAGACAATTCCCTCGTCCGCCGACTCAGGCCCTCCCTGCTGGCCTGGTCGGTCGCCGCCTGTTTCGCCGGCACCCCGGCCTGGGCGCTGCCGACGGGTGCCCAGGTTGCCGCCGGCGCCGCCAGCTTCAACCAGGTCGGCAACAGCCTGACCATCGCCAACACCCCCGGCGCCATCATCAACTGGAACGCCTTCTCCATCGGCGCCCTCGAAGCCGTGCGCTTCGACCAGCAGAACAGCCTCTCTGCCGTCCTCAACCGCGTCACCGGCGGTTCGGCTTCCGCCATCCACGGCGCCCTGAGTTCCAACGGCCGCGTCTTCCTCATCAACCCGAACGGCATCCTCTTCGGCGCCGGCAGCCGCATCGACGTCAATGGCCTGATCGCCTCCACCCTGAACATCTCCGACCAGGACTTCCTGGCCGGCCGACTCGGCTTCACGGCCGGCGACACCGCCGGCGGCATCCGCAACGCCGGCACGCTGCAATCCTCTCCCGGCGGCAACATCTACCTGATCGCCCCCGACATCGAAAACAGCGGCATCGTGCGCGCACCCAATGGCGAGGTGCTGCTCGCCGCCGGCCGCCAGGTCAGCCTCGTCGACGGCGCCCATCCGGACATTCAGGTGGTCGTTTCCGCCCCGGCCGACCAGGCCGTCAACCTCGGCGAAATCGCCGGCGGCAAGGTGAGCGTCTTCGGCGCGCTGCTGACCCAGCGCGGCACGGTGTCCGCCGACGCGGTCGGAACAGACAGCGCCGGGCGCATCGTCTTCCGCGCCTCCAAACAGCTCGACGTCGATGCCGGCAGCCAAACGACGGCCAACGGCGCCACGGGCGGCACGGTCGTCCTGCAGTCCGCGGGCGACACCTACGTCAAGGGCACGGTGGCGGCCACCGGCAGCCAGGGCCAGGGCGGCGTGATCGCCGCGCTGGGCGAGCGCGTGGCGGTCATGGATCAGGCCGCGCTCGACGCCTCGGGCGAGACCGGCGGCGGCCGCGTCATGGTCGGCGGCGACTACCAGGGCAGGAACCCGGCCGTCCAGAACGCCCAGGTCAGTTATTTCGGTCCTGATGCGACGCTGAGAGCCGATGCCGGAAATCTCGGCGCTGGCGGCACGGTGATCGTCTGGGCCGACGACACGACGCGCGCCTTTGGCCACATCTCGGCGCGCGGCGGCAACGAGGGCGGCGACGGCGGCTTCGTCGAGACGTCGGGCAAGCAGCATCTCGACTTCCACGCCA
>JANJVS010000209.1 GCA_024709955.1 Rhodocyclaceae bacterium | reverse complement strand
ATCGACCCGCTCGCCGACACCGACATCGTGCCGCGCCTCGAAAAACTGCGCGCCGACCTGGCCGCCCTGCGCGCGCGCGCGCGCGAGGGCAGCGTGCTGCGCTCCGGCCTCACCGTGGTGCTCGCCGGCCTGCCCAACGTCGGCAAGAGCTCGCTGCTCAACCGGCTGGCGGGGGAGGAGCGCGCCATCGTCACCGACATCGCCGGCACGACGCGCGACGCGGTGCGCGAGACCATCCAGGTCGAGGGCATCCCGCTGCACATCATCGACACCGCCGGCCTGCGCGACACCGAGGACGTGGTCGAGAAGCTTGGCATCGAGCGCAGCTGGCGCGAGATCGAGCAGGCCGACGTGATCCTGCAGATCGTGGACGCACGCGCCGGCGTGACGCCCGCCGACCGCGCCATCGCCGCGCGCCTGCCGGCGGGCATCGAGCGCGTCGTCGTCGAGAACAAGGCCGACCTCGCCGAGCTGCCGGCCGCGCGCCACGAGGAGCACGGCCAGGTGCACCTGCGCCTCGCCGCCAAGACCGGGGAAGGCATCGGCCTGCTGCACGACGAGCTGTTGCGCGTCGCCGGCTGGCGCGGCCACGGCGAGGACGCGCTGCTCGCCCGCGCGCGCCATCTCGAAGCGCTGGCCGAGGCCGAGGTCAAGCTGGCCGAGGCCGCCGCGCGGCTCGACCGCCTGGAACTCGCCGCCGAGGAATTGCGCATTGGCCAGGAGGCGCTCTCAAGCATCACCGGCGAATTTACCGCCGACGATCTGCTCGGCATCATCTTCGGCAAGTTCTGTATCGGAAAATAGGAAAGTCGGCGCCGGCGGGACGGTGCGCCGCCCGCCAGCCGAGGAAACGGACCCATGGAAGTCGCCAAGGAAACCCTGCAGGAAAGCATCGCCAGCCAGCGCAAGGCGCTGATGGGCCTGCTGCGCGCGCCTCTGCAGCGGCTCGCGGCCGCATGCCGGACCGTCTGGGGCGACCGCGAACGGCTCGACGCGGCGCTCGCCGCGACGCTTAAGACCCTGCCCTACTGCAAGCATCTCTACGTGGTGGATCGGCGCTTCGTGCAGATCAGCGACAACATGGGTCATGCCGGTCCGCTGCCGGGCTTCGGCCGCGACCGCTCCGGGCGACCCTACGTGCAGGGCCTGGTGGAGGGCGCCTCGCTGCTGCTGTCCGAGTCCTACATCAGCCTCAAGGAAAAGCGCCCCTCGCTGACGGCGCTGCGCTCGGTGCGCGACGAACAAGGCGAGCTGCTCGGCTGGATCGGCGCCTACTTCGGCCTGCGCGACCTGCCGCTGACGCGCGCGCTCTACGCCGAACCGCGCGAGTGGCGCCAGATCAAGGGCGATCCGTCGATCCGCGGCACGGTGTTCCAGCAGTGCCGCACCGAGAGCGAGATGGACCGCCATCTCGACACGGTGCTCGGCGTGCTCGCCGAGCTGATGCGCTTCCATGGCGTGTATCACGCGATGCTGCACTTCTCCAGCTCGCGCGCGGTGATCTGGCAGATCGCCGATCCCTACCGCTACCGCCTGCTCGACATCGAGGCGCTGGTCGATCCGGACATCTGCCTCGCCTATCCGCGTCAGCCCTATCCCGCCGAGGCGCTGATTCCGCAGGACAAGGTGCGCGCGGTGCTCGACCAGTTCCGCCCGCTGCGGCTCGGCGACGAGACCCTCTATCTGCGCTCCGGCACGGTCAACCTGTTCAACGGCATCGTCGGCCTGACCTTTTCCTGCGACGGTTCCCACTACATTCCCTACGAGGAATTCCTCGACCGGGGCAGCGACTTCTGGGTCGGCGAACCGGGCGGGGCGGAACAGGATAAGTCGGCGCCGGCGGCACGGTGATGGCGCTGCCGCTCGATCCCGTCTGGCTCATGCTGCTCGTGGCGGCGGCCTTCGCCGGCTTCGTGGACGCGGTGGCCGGCGGCGGCGGGCTGATCCAGGTGCCGGCGCTGTTCGCCACGCTGCCGCGCGAGGCGCCGGCAACCCTGCTCGGCACCAACAAGGTGGCCTCGATCTTCGGCACCCTGAACGCGGCGCGGCGCTACGCGCGCGAGGTGACCATGCCCTGGGCGGTGGTGCTGCCGACCGCCGTCTCGGCCTTCCTGTTTTCCTTCGGCGGCGCGGCGGTGGCGGCCTGGTTGCCCAAGGAGGTGATGCGGCCGCTGGTGCTGGTGCTGCTGCTGGCGGTGGCGGTCTACACGCTGCTCAAGCCGGATTTCGGCCGCGCGGCGCGGGCCTCGCGCGTGCCGCCGCACCGCTTGTTCTGGGTGGCGGTCGCGGTCGGCGCCCTGCTCGGCTTCTACGACGGCATCTTCGGCCCGGGCGCCGGCAGCTTCATGATCTTCGCCTTCGTGCGCCTCTACGGCATGGATTTCCTGCACGCCTCGGCCAGCGCCAAGATCGTCAATGCGGCGACCAACGCCGGCGCGATCCTGCTGTTCGCGCCGCAGGGCCACGTGCTGTGGGCGCTGGCGCTCGGCATGGCGGCGTGCAACATCGCCGGCGCCCAGCTCGGCAGCAAGCTGGCGATCCGCCACGGCAGCGGCTTCGTGCGCGTCGTCTTCCTGACCATGACCCTGCTGCTGATCGCCAAGATCGGCTGGGATACCTTGGCGGCATAGGGAAAAAGCCTGCCGCCCGCATGGACGGACGGGCGGCGCGATGTTAAATTCGCCGCTTCGCCGCAAATCGTTGTTTATAAAAACCCACGGAGGAGCTTTCCACATGAAGACGCAACACCTGCTCGCCGCCGCCGTCGCGGCCGCGCTGGCCGTCCCGGCCCTGGCCGACATCAACGTCGGCGTCGTTGTCTCGGCCACCGGCCCGGCCGCCTCGCTCGGTATTCCCGAGAAGAACACCTTCGCGCTGATGCCGACCAGCATCGGCGGCGAGAAGATCAACTACATCATCCTCGACGACGCGACCGACACCACCACGGCGGTGAAGAACACGCGCAAGCTGATCACCGAGGACAAGGTGGACGTCATCGTCGGCTCCTCCATCACGCCCAACTCGCTGGCGATGGTGGACGTCGCCGCCGAGGCCGAGACGCCGATGATCTCGATGGCCGCCTCGGCCGCCATCGTCGATCCGGTCGACGCCAAGCGCCGCTGGGTGTTCAAGACGCCGCAGAACGACATCCAGATGTCCACGGCGATCGTCGAGCACATGATCAACGCCGGCGTGAAGACGGTCGCCTTCATCGGCTTCGCCGACGCCTACGGCGAGGGCTGGTACCGCGAGTTTTCCAAGATCGCCGAGGCGCGCAAGCTCGCCATCGTCGCCAACGAGCGCTACAACCGCTCCGACACCTCGGTGACCGGCCAGGTGCTCAAGGTCATGGCGGCGAAGCCGGACGCCGTGCTGGTGGCCGGCGCCGGCACTCCCGCCGCGCTGCCGCAGAAGGCGCTCAAGGAGAAGGGCTACAAGGGCGCCTACTACCAGACCCACGGCGTCGCCAACAAGGACTTCCTGCGCGTCTGCGGCAAGGACTGCGAGGGCACCTTCCTGCCCGCCGGCCCGGTGCTGGTGGCCGCGCAGCTGCCGGCCGACAACCCGATCAAGAAGGTCGCCTCCGACTACGTCGCCAAGTATGAGGCGGCGCACGGCAAGGGCACCACCTCCACCTTCGGCGCCCACGCCTGGGACGCCGGCCTGCTCTTGCAGAACGCCGTGCCGGCCGCGCTCAAGAAGGCCAAGCCGGGCAGCAAGGAGTTCCGCGCCGCGCTGCGCGACGCGCTGGAGGGCTTGAAGAACGTCACGGTCTCGCACGGCATCGTCAACATGTCGGCGCAGGACCACCTGGGCTTCGACCAGCGCGCGCGCGTGATGGTCAGGGTCGAAAACGGCGACTGGAAGCTGATCCAGTAAGCGCCGCCTGCAACAAAACGAGGGCGCCGGGCCGTTCCGGCGCCCTCGTCGTTTGAATGGACTGAGATGGATCTGCAAATCGCGCTGCTCCTCGGACAGGACGGCATCGTCAACGGGGCGATCTACGCCCTGCTCGCCCTGGCGCTGGTGCTGGTGTTCGCCGTCACCCGCGTCATCTTCATCCCGCAGGGCGAATTCGTCGCCTATGGCGCGCTGACGCTGGCCAGTCTGCAGGCCGGCGGCACGCCGGGCACCCTCTGGCTGCTGCTCGCGCTTGGCGCGCTGGTCGCCGCCATCGATGCTCCTGTCATTGCGCGCCAGGGCGGCCGGCGCCTCGCCGGGCTGCTCGGCCGGCAGATCCTCTACCCGCTCGCCGTCGCGGCGCTGGTGCTCGGCGCCGGACCGCGCGACTGGCCGCTGGCGCTCCAGGTGCTGCTGACGCTGGCGCTGGTGGTGCCGCTCGGTCCGCAGCTCTACCGCCTCGCCTACCAGCCGATCGCCGAGGCGCCGGTGCTGATCCTGCTGATCGTCTCGGTCGCCCTGCACCTCGCGCTGGTCGGCCTCGGCCTGCTGTTCTTCGGCGCCGAGGGCTCGCGCACGCCGGCCTTCTCCGAGCTGTCCCTCGACATCGGCGGCCTCACCGTCACCGGCCAGAGCCTCTGGGTGGTCGGCGCCAGCGCGGTGCTGATCGTCGCCCTCTATGTCTTCTTCGAGAAGAGCCTCTACGGCAAGGCGCTGCGCGCCACCGCGATCAACCGCGCCGGCGCGCGCCTGATGGGCATCTCGACCACGCTGGCCGGCAAGTTGTCCTTCCTGCTGGCGGCGGCGATCGGCGCGCTCTCCGGCATTCTCATCGCGCCGATCACCACCATCTACTACGATACCGGCTTCCTGGTCGGCCTCAAGGGCTTCGTCGGCGCCATCGTCGGCGGGCTGGCGAGCTACCCGGTGGCGGCGGCCGGCGCGCTGCTGGTCGGCCTGCTCGAATCCTTCTCCTCCTTCTGGGCCTCGGCCTTCAAGGAGGTGATCGTGTTCACGCTGATCATCCCGGTGCTGGTGTGGCGCTCGCTGACCACGCGCCATGTCGAGGAGGAGGAATGATGCGGGAACTGCTCACCGCGCGCCGCCTCGTCGCCCTCTTCGTCGTCCTGCTTGCCCTCGGGCCGCTGGTGCTGCCCGAGTTTCACGTCACGCTGCTCAACTACATCGGCCTCTACGCGTTGGTGGCCCTCGGCCTGGTGCTGCTGACCGGCGTGGGCGGCCTCACCTCCTTCGGCCAGGCCGCCTTCGTCGGCATGGGCGCCTACGCCACTGCCTGGCTGACCACCGCCGCCGGCCTGCCGGCCTGGCTCGCCAATCCCTGGGGTGGCCTCGCCGCCGGCCTGCTGCTGACCGCCCTGGTCGCCCTGCTGCTCGGGGCGCTGACGCTGCGTCTGTCGGGCCACTACCTGCCGCTCGGCACCATCGCCTGGGGTATCTCGCTGTATTTCCTGTTCGGCAACCTCGAATTCCTCGGCGGCCACACCGGCATCGGCGGCATCCCGCCGCTGAGCATCGCCGGCGTCGAGCTGCGCGATGGCCGCCATTTCTACTACCTGATCTGGGTCGTGCTGCTGGCGGCGCTGTGGCTGTCGAGCAACCTGCTCGACTCGCGCGCCGGCCGCGCCATCCGCGCCCTCAAGGGCGGCGTGGTGATGGCCGAGGCGATGGGCGTCGACACCGCGCGCGCCAAGATGATCGTGTTCCTGGTCGCCGCGCTGTTCGCCTGCCTGTCGGGCTGGCTCTACGCCCACCTGCAGCGCTTCGTCAATCCGACGCCCTTCGGCCTGCACATCGGCATCGAATACCTGTTCATGGCGGTGATTGGCGGCGCGGCCCATGTCTGGGGCGCGCTGGTCGGCGCGGCGGTGATCACTGTGCTCAAGCAGTGGCTGCAGGACCTGTTGCCCCAGCTGTTCGGCGCCTCGGGCAACTTCGAGGTGATCGCTTTCGGCTTGCTGATGATCTTCGTGCTGCATCGCGCGCGCGACGGTCTCTGGCCCTGGTTGGCGCGCTGGCTGCCCGCCGCGGGCGGCGCGCACCGTCCCGCCGGCGCCGAGTTTTCCGGCGAGCCGCTGCCGCGCCGCGCCGTGCCGGCGGCGGGCACGCCGCTGCTGGAAGTCAGGGACGCGGTCACGCAGTTCGGCGGCCTGGTCGCCAACGATCGCATGAGCCTGCATGTCGATGCCGGCGAGATTCTCGCGCTGATCGGCCCGAACGGCGCCGGCAAGTCCACGCTGTTCAACCTGATCACCGGCGTCAATCCGCCGACCTCGGGCGAGGTGCGCTTCCGCGGCGAGCGCGTCGATGGCCGCAGTTCGCGCGCCATCGCGCACCTGGGCATGAGCCGCACCTTCCAGCATGTGCGCCTGCTGCCGGGGATGAGCGTGCTGGAGAACGTCGCCCTCGGCGCCCACATGCGCGGCCGCCACGGCGTGCCGTCGGCGATGCTGCACCTGGAGCGCGAGGAGGAGGCGCGGCTGCTCGCCGAGGCGGCGCGCCAGTGCGCGCGCGTCGGCTTGGGCGAGCATCTGCGCGACGCCGCCGGCAGCCTGCCGCTCGGCAAGCAGCGCATCGTCGAGATCGCCCGCGCGCTGGCGGCCGATCCCTGCCTGCTGCTGCTCGACGAGCCGGCCGCCGGTCTGCGCTTCCTGGAGAAGCAGGCCCTGGCCGAGCTGCTCAAGCAGTTGCGCGCCGAGGGCATGGGCATCCTGCTGGTGGAGCACGACATGGAGTTCGTCATGGACCTGGCCGACCGCGTCGTGGTGATGGAGTTCGGCAAGAAGATCGCCGAGGGGCTGCCGCACGAGGTGCAGAACGACCCGGCGGTGATCGAGGCCTATCTGGGTGGCGTGGAATGAGCGGAATGACGGGAGTGGAAGAAGTGGCGCCGATTCTCGAGGTGAATGACCTCTGCGTGTCCTACGGCAAGGTCGAGGCCCTGCACCATGTCTCGCTCAAGGTGCGTCCCGGCGAGATCGTCACCGTGATCGGCCCCAATGGCGCCGGCAAGACCACGCTGCTCTCGGCGATCATGGGCGTGCTGCCGGTGGCGCGCGGCGAGGTGCGCTTCCGCGGCGAGGCGCCGGCCCATATCGACATCGAGCGCATGGTGGCCAGCGGCATGACCCTGGTGCCCGAGAAGCGCGAGCTGTTCGGCGAGATGAGCGTCGCCGACAACCTGCTGCTCGGCGCCTTCATGCGACGCCGCCTCGGCTTCCGCGACGAGGGCGAGACGATGGAGAAGGTGTATGCGATCTTCCCGCGCCTCAAGGAGCGCCACCAGCAGATGGCCGGCACGCTCTCGGGCGGCGAGCGCCAGATGCTCGCGGTCGGCCGGGCGCTGATGGCGCAGCCGCGTCTGCTGATGCTCGACGAGCCGAGCCTCGGCCTGGCGCCGCTGATCGTGCGCGAGATTTTCCGTGTCGTCGCCGATCTGCGCAAGCTCGGCGTGGCGGTGCTGCTGGTGGAGCAGAACGCGCGCGCCGCGCTGCAGGTATCCGACTACGGCTACGTGCTGGAGACCGGCGAGATCGCCCTTGAAGGACCCTCCGACCAGTTGGAGGACGACCCCAAGGTGGTCGAGGCCTATCTGGGTCTGGGCGGCAAGCACGCCGCCTGACGGCGCGCCGCGCTCGGGACAGGGAGGGCAAGCCCTCCCTTTTTATTTACTGGTAGCTGATGTCCGTCAGCAGTTCGACGAGGTCGACGCTGGAGGCGTTGACCGTGAAGCTGCAGTTGTTCTTGGTGACGGTGCCGTTGAAGCTGGCGTTCGTCGAGTTGAGTTCTCCTTGCAGTCCCGTCGTGCAGCTGATGCTGCCGGTGTCGACGCCGCTGACGGTCAGCTCTTCCTGCACCGTCATGAAGACGGTGAAGCCGGAAGTCGACGGGGTCAGGGTACCGTTGCCGGTGATGGTGCCGTTGAACTTGCGGTCGTCGCCGGCGGGTGTGCAGTCGGTCAGCGTGGCGGTATAGGAAATGGTGCTGGAGAAAACCGTCCAGTCGTAAGACACCGCCTTCTGGCCGCCACCGGCGCAGGCGGCGGTGAAGGAAGCGGTTTCGGGTTCCTGTGCATGGGACAGGCCGGCGATGCCGGCGCACAACAGGGCTGCGATCATCTGTTTCATGGAGCGTCCTCCTGGCAAACGGTGATTGTCGAAAGTTCATTATAGGTTGATCGATGCATTGCGCATGGTCATTTTTCCGCTCGACTACCGGGGGCGCTGGAGCCGGCGGGCTGCTCGGGTTTGTTTCACGTGAAACACGGCGCCTGTTGTTTCACGTGAAACGTGGCCCTCGCATCTGGCGATGCCAGGTTTGGCGGCGTATCATTGCGCCTCTTTTTCGATGGGCGCGCGGCCCTCACCGTGTCGCCAGCACCGACTTTTCCCGATGCCATTCACGCAACGTTCCAGCTACGGCCTGCTCCCCGCCGCGCGGGTGTCGGCCTTCACCGAAGCTTGCCCGAAATGATATTTCCAACCCGCTTCGATGTGATCGTGATCGGCGGGGGCCATGCCGGCACCGAGGCCGCGCTCGCCGCCGCGCGCTTGGGCGCACGCACCCTGCTGCTGACCCACAACATCGAGACCCTCGGTGCGATGTCCTGCAATCCATCCATCGGCGGCATCGGCAAGGGCCATCTGGTCAGGGAGGTCGATGCGCTCGGCGGCGCGATGGCGGCGGCCACCGACGAGTCCGGTATCCAGTTCCGCACCCTTAATGCCTCGAAGGGGCCGGCGGTGCGCGCGACGCGCGCCCAGGCCGACCGGGCGCTCTACCGCCAGGCGATCCGCGGACGGCTGGAGAACCAGTCGAACCTGACGATCTTCCAGCAGGCGGTGGACGACATCAGCGTCGTCGGCGACCGCGTCGCCGGCGTCGTCACCCAGCTCGGCGTGCGCTTCGAGGCGCCGGCCGTGGTGCTCACCGCCGGCACCTTCTTGAATGGCCTGGTGCATGTCGGCCTGGAAAACTACCGGGCCGGCCGCTTCGGCGACCCCCCTTCCCTCTCGCTGGCGGCGCGCCTGCGCGAACTCAAGCTGCCGGTCGGCCGTCTCAAGACCGGCACGCCGCCGCGCCTCGACGGCAAGACCATCGACTTCTCTGCGATGCAGGAGCAGCCGGGCGACACGCCGGTGCCGGTGTTCTCCTTCCTCGGCAAACCGGAGCACCACCCGCGCCAGATTCCCTGCTGGATCACCCACACCAACGCCCGCACCCACGACATCATCCGCGCCGGCCTCGACCGCTCGCCGATGTTCACCGGAGTGATCGAGGGCGTCGGCCCGCGCTACTGTCCGTCCATCGAGGACAAGATCCACAAGTTCGCCGGCAAGGACAGCCACCAGGTCTTCCTGGAGCCCGAGGGCCTGAGCACCCACGAGTACTACCCGCAGGGCGTCTCCACCAGCCTGCCCTTCGACGTGCAGCTCGAGCTGGTGCATTCGATCCGCGGCCTGGAAAATGCCCACATCACCCGGCCCGGCTATGCCATCGAATACGACTACTTCGACCCGCGCGCCCTCCGGGCGACGCTGGAGACCCAGGCCATCGGCGGCCTGTTCTTCGCCGGGCAGATCAACGGCACCACCGGCTACGAGGAGGCCGCCGCCCAGGGGCTGCTCGCCGGTCTCAACGCCACGCGCCTGGCGAGAGGGGAGGAAGGCTGGTGGCCGCGCCGCGACGAGGCTTACCTCGGGGTGCTGGTGGATGACCTGATCACGCGCGGCGTGACCGAACCCTATCGCATGTTCACCAGCCGCGCCGAGTACCGCCTTTCCCTGCGCGAGGACAACGCCGACCTGCGGCTGACCGAGGTCGGCCGGCGTCTCGGCCTGGTGGACGACGCGCGCTGGGAGGCCTTCAACCGCAAGCGCGACGCCATCGCCGCCGAGGTGGAGCGCCTCAAGGGCGTCTGGATCAACCCCAATGTGGTGGCGATGCACGAGGTGGAGCGCGTGCTCGGCAAGCCGATCGAGCGCGAATATTCGCTGTTCGACCTGCTGCGCCGTCCCGAGATCGGCTACCAGGACCTGATGACCCTGCCCGGTGCCGGCGTGGCCATCGAGGCGCCGGAGGTCATCGAGCAGGTGGACATCCAGGCCAAGTACCACGGCTACATCGAGCGCCAGAAGGAGGACGTGGCGAAGATGGCCCAGCAGGAAGCCATGGCGATCCCCGCCGACCTCGACTACGCGCAACTGAACGGACTCTCCATCGAGGTGCGCCAGCGTCTCGCCCAGCATCGGCCGCAGACCGTCGGCCAGGCGAGCCGCATCCAGGGGGTCACCCCGGCGGCGATCTCGATCCTGCTCGTGCATCTCAAGAAGCTGAGGGGGCGCCAGTGAATCTGGCCGAGGGCATCGCCGCGCTCGGGCTCGATCTGCCCGCCGGGGCCGAGGACAGGCTCGCCGCCTACCTCGCCCTGCTGGTCAAATGGAACAAGGTGTACAACCTGACGGCGATCCGCGATCCGCGGGAGATGGTCACCCATCATCTGCTCGACTCGCTCGCCGTGTTGCCCGTGCTGGAAAAGTCGGCGCTGGCGGGACGGTGTGTCCGCCTCGCCGACATCGGCAGCGGCGCCGGCCTGCCCGGCATCGTGCTCGCCATCGCCCGGCCCGGCTGGTCGATCACCTCGGTCGAGGCGGTGGAAAAGAAGGCCGCCTTTCAGCGCCAGGCGAAGATCGAGCTTGGTCTCGACAATGTCGTCGTTCACTGCGGCCGGGTCGAGGAGCTTCGTGATACCTTCGACGCGGCGATTTCGCGCGCCTTCGCCAGCCTCGCCGACTTCGTCGGTCTCGCCGGCCATCTCGCCCCCTGCCTGTGGGCGATGAAGGGTGTCTATCCGGCGGACGAGGTCGCGGCATTGCCCGCCGGCTGGCAGCTGGCGGCGAGTCAGGAATTGGGCGTTCCCGGCCTGGGGGCGCAGCGGCATTTGCTTCGATTGGAGAGAGTCTGATGCACATCTTCGCCATCGCCAACCAGAAAGGCGGGGTCGGCAAGACCACCACCTCGGTGAACCTGGCCGCCGCCCTCGCCCTGGCCGGCAAGCGCACCCTGCTGGTAGACCTCGATCCGCAGGGCAACGCCACCATGGGTTGCGGCATCGACAAGCGCGGCCTGAGCAACCGCTCGGTCTACCAGCTGCTGGTCGGCCTCAAGCCGTTGGCGGACGTGCGCCAGACCTCGCCCGCCGCCGCCTTCGACGTGCTGCCGGCCAACCGCGACCTGGCGGGTGCCGAGGTGGAGCTGGTCAATCTCGACCTGCGCGAGATGCGCCTCAAGGGCGCGCTGCGCGAGCACCGCTACGACTACGACTTCGTGCTGATCGACTGCCCGCCCTCCTTGTCGATGCTGACCCTCAACGGCCTGTGCGCGGCCCATGGCGTCATCATCCCGATGCAGTGCGAGTACTACGCGCTCGAAGGCTTGTCGGACCTGGTGAACACCATCAAGAAGGTGCATGCCAATCTGAACCGCGACCTCAAGATCATCGGCCTGCTGCGCGTGATGTTCGACCCGCGCTCGACGCTGTCGAACCAGGTCTCGGCCCAGCTCGAACAGCATTTCGGCGACAAGGTGTTCTCCACCCTGGTGCCGCGCAACGTGCGCCTCGCCGAGGCGCCGAGCTACGGCGTGCCGGGGGTGCTGTTCGACAAGGCGTCGAAGGGGGCGCAGGCCTATCTGGCCTTCGCCCAGGAAATGATCGAGCGCGTCAAGGCCTGGGAAGCCGCGCCGACTGAAGAGAAAGGGGCAGCATGATTCAACGCAAGAAGGGATTGGGGCGCGGCCTGGAGGCCCTGCTCGCCGGCAACGAGAACGAGGCGGAAAGCCAGCGCCAGGACACCCTGCCGATCGGCGACCTGCAGCCGGGCAAATACCAGCCGCGCACGCGCATGGACCCGGGGTCCCTCGAAGATCTCGCCGCCTCGATCAAGGCCCAGGGCCTGATCCAGCCGATCTCGGTGCGGCCGATCGCTCATGGCCGCTACGAGATCATCGCCGGCGAACGGCGCTGGCGCGCCTCGCAGATCGCCGGCCTGACCGAGGTGCCGGTGCTGATCCGCGAGATTCCCGACGATGCCGCCCTGGCGATGTCGCTGATCGAGAACATCCAGCGCGAGGACCTCAATCCTCTCGAAGAGGCCGCCGGCCTGCAGCGCCTCATCGACGAATTCGGCATGACGCACCAGCAGGCCGCCGATGCGGTCGGCCGCTCCCGCTCCGCCGCGTCCAATCTGTTGCGCCTGCTGCAGCTCGCCAAGCCCGCCCAGGACCTGCTGATGGCGGGCGATATCGAGATGGGTCATGCGCGCGCCCTGCTCGCCGTGCCCAAGACCGAGCAGGGGCGTCTCGCCGCCGAGATCGCCGACAAGGGATACTCGGTGCGCGAGACCGAGAAGCGTGTCGCGCGCGAACTCAATCCGCCCGCCCACAAGGCGGGCGGAGAGAAGAGTCGCGATCTCGTCCAGCTCGAAGAGGAGCTTTCCGATGCCATAGGCGCCACGGTGACAGTGAGCGCCAACCGCAAGGGTGTCGGCGCGCTGTCGATCCGCTTTTCCAGTCTCGACCAGCTCGATGGAATCCTAAAGCGATTGCGTACCTAAAAACCGACAATAATGGTCGTCAATAAATTTGTTGCATGGCAGCAGCTATATTGACTTATCCTCCATATATCGTTATATTGCCGCGCTTTGTGCGGTAGAGCAGGGTCGCTGGCGCGTGAGCCCACGGCGGCCCGACGGAAAACGGTACAGAAGGAAGGTTGGCCGGAGCATGTTGAAAATCGCGTTGCTCCAGGCGGCCTCGATCCTGGCGGTGGCGGCACTAGCCGGCCTGCTGAAAGGGTCGGGGGCGGCGTTATCTGCCCTGGCGGGCGGCGCGGCCTACTTCCTGCCCAATCTGCTGTTCGCCCTGCGCCTGCGTCTGGCGGTGGCGACACGGCAAACCGGGGCAGCCGGATTTCTGGTCGGCGAAGCCGTCAAGCTGTCCGCCGTGATCGCGTTGCTGCTCCTGCTGCCGCGCGTGATGGAAGTGAATTGGCCGGCGCTCATCGCCGGGTTGTTTGTCGTGCTGTTTGTAAATCTTTTCGCGTTATTGCTTAAGACCTGAACATGGCTACCGAGCACGCCCCCACCGCCTCCGAATACATCGTCCACCACCTGACCCACCTGAAGAGCGGCACGCAGACTTCATTGGTGGATTGGTCGGTTTTCCACCTCGACAGCCTGTTCTTCTCTGTCAGTCTCGGCCTGCTGGCCGTCCTGCTCATGGCGCGCGCTGCCGCGAAGGCCACCTCCGGCGTGCCGGGCCGCTTCCAGGCCGCCGTCGAGATTCTCGTCGAGATGGTTTCCGACCAGGCCAAGGGCATCGTGCATTCCGCCGAGTCGCGCAAGTTCGTCGCTCCGGTCGCGCTGACCGTGTTCGTCTGGATCTTCCTGATGAACGCCATGGACCTGCTGCCCCTCGACCTGCTGCCCAACATCTGGGGCGGCATCTACGGCGCCGCCGGCCACGATCCCAGCCACGCCTACCTGCGCGTCGTGCCGACCGCCGACCTCAACGCCACCCTCGGCATGTCGCTCGCCGTGCTGCTGATCTGCCTCTATTACAGCGTCAAGATCAAGGGCCTCGGCCACTGGATCCACGAATTGTTCACCGCGCCCTTCGGCGCCCACCCGGTGCTGTGGCCGATCAACTTCGCCATGCAGCTGATCGAGTTCGTCGCCAAGACCGTTTCGCACGGCATGCGTCTGTTCGGCAACATGTACGCCGGCGAACTGATCTTCATGCTGATCGCGCTGATGGGCGCCGCCTGGGCCGGCACCTTCGGCAGCGGCCTGCTCTGGCTCGGCGGCGTGATCGCCGGCACCATCTGGGCCATCTTCCACATCCTGATCATCACCCTGCAGGCCTTCATCTTCATGATGCTGACCCTGGTGTACATCGGTCAGGCGCATGAGAGTCACTGAGTTTTCGTTTTAACCCCACCTTCAACCCTCATTTTTTAAACACAAGGAGTCGTCATGGAAAGCATCGTTGGTTTCGTCGCGCTGGCCGCCGGCCTGATCATCGGTCTCGGCGCCGCGGGCGCTTGTATCGGTATCGGTATCATGGGCAGCCGCTTCCTGGAAGCATCCGCCCGTCAGCCCGAGCTGATGAACACCCTGCAAACCAAGATGTTCCTGCTGGTCGGTCTGATCGACGCCGCGTTCATTATCGGTACCGGTATCGCCCTCTGGTATACCACCGCCAACCCGTTCATCAAGTAAGCGGCGGCTCCCCTTTGAACGCTTGAAGGAGCGAGAACCGTGAATCTGAACGCAACGCTATTCGCCCAGCTCGTTGTGTTCTTCATCCTGGCGTGGTTCACGATGAAATTCGTGTGGCCGCCCATCATGAAGGCACTCGACGAGCGCGCGTCCAAGATCGCCGACGGTCTGGCGGCGGCGGACAAGGCGAAATCCGATCTGGCGCTGGCCGAACGCCGCGCCACCGACGAGCTGCGCAAGGCGCGCGAGACGGCCAACGAACTGCGTGCCGGTGCCGAGCGCCAGGGCGCGCAGATTCTCGACGAGGCGCGCGCCGAAGCGGCGAAGATCGTCGCCGCTGCCCGCGCCGCAGCCGAGGGCGAGGCCGCCGTGGCGGCCCAGCGTGCCCGCGAGGCCCTGCGCGACCAGGTCGCCCAGCTGGCTGTCGCCGGCGCCGAGAAGATTCTCCGCAAGGAGATCGACGCGGCCAGGCACGCCGACCTCCTCAACCAGCTCAAAGCGGAACTGTAATCGCCATGGCCGAGAACGTCACCGTCGCGCGCCCCTACGCCGAAGCCGCCTTCCAGCTGGCCAGGTCCGGCGGCGCGCTGGCGGCTTGGCAGTCTGCGCTGGAGCGCATGGCCGCCGCCGCCGCCGATGCCCGGATGCTCGAATGCATCGCCGATCCGCGCGTGAGCCCCGCCGCCCTGACGGAGCTGTTCGTCGGCGTGGCGGGCGAACTGTCGGCCGAGCAGCGCAATTTCGCCAGCGTGCTGGTGGATAACCGCCGCCTGACCGTGTTGCCGGAAATCAGCGTGCTCTTCGATGAGCTGAAGAACGCCCAGGAAAGCACGCGCGAGGCCGTGGTGAGCTCGGCATTTCCGCTCGACGACGCGCAGTTGGCCAATCTGGTCGCCGATCTGGAGCGCAAGTTCGGCTGCAAGATCAAGGCGACCGTCGCAATCGCGCCGGAACTGATCGGCGGCGTGCGCATCGCCCTGGGCGACCAGGTTATCGACGCTTCCGTCCGTGGCAAATTGAACGCCATGGCCGCCTCGCTCAAGAACTAGGAGTTTTTCCATGAACCTCAATCCCTCCGAAATCAGCGATCTGATCAAGAGCCGGATCCAGAACATGCAGCTTGCCGCCACCGCCCGCAACGAGGGCACGGTGGTGTCCGTGACCGACGGCATCTGCCGCATCCACGGCCTGGCCGATGTCATGCAGGGCGAAATGCTGGAATTTCCCGGCAACACCTTCGGCCTCGCGTTGAACCTTGAGCGCGACTCCGTCGGCGCCGTGGTCCTGGGCGACTACGAGCACATTTCCGAAGGCGCCACCGTCAAGTGCACCGGCCGCATTCTCGAAGTGCCGATCGGCCCCGAACTGCTCGGCCGCGTCGTCAATGCGCTGGGCGAGCCGATCGACGGCAAGGGTCCGATCAATGCCAAGCTGACCGACAAGGTCGAGAAGGTCGCGCCGGGCGTGATCTGGCGCAAGTCCGTTTCCCAGCCGGTGCAGTCGGGCCTCAAGGCGATCGACTCGATGGTTCCCGTCGGCCGCGGCCAGCGCGAACTGATCATCGGCGACCGCCAGACCGGCAAGACCGCGGTGGCCGTCGACACCATCATCAACCAGAAGGGTCAGAACATGTTCTGTATCTACGTGGCGGTCGGCCAGAAGGCCTCGACCATCGCCAACGTGGTACGGAAACTCCAGGAAAAGGGCGCGATGGAATACACCGTCGTCGTCGCCGCATCCGCTTCCGACTCGGCCGCGATGCAGTATCTGGCGCCCTACGCCGGTTGCACGATGGGCGAGTACTTCCGCGACCGCGGCATGGATGCCCTGATCATCTACGACGACCTGACCAAGCAGGCCTGGGCCTACCGTCAGATCTCGCTGCTGCTGCGCCGCCCGCCCGGCCGTGAAGCCTATCCCGGCGACGTGTTCTACATCCACTCGCGCCTGCTCGAACGCGCCGCGCGCGTCAGCGAGGACTACGTCGAGAAATTCACCAACGGCGAAGTCAAGGGCAAGACCGGTTCGCTGACCGCCCTGCCCGTGATCGAAACGCAGGCCGGCGACGTTTCCGCATTCGTGCCGACCAACGTCATCTCGATTACCGACGGCCAGATCTTCCTGGAGACCGACCTGTTCAACGCCGGCATCCGTCCCGCCATGAACGCCGGTATCTCGGTGTCCCGCGTCGGCGGCGCCGCCCAGACCAAGGTCATCAAGAAGCTTGGCGGCGGCGTGCGTCTCGCGCTTGCCCAGTACCGCGAACTCGCGGCCTTCGCCCAGTTCGCCTCCGACCTCGACGACGCCACCCGCAAGCAGCTCGAGCGCGGCCGCCGTGTCACCGAACTGATGAAGCAGCCGCAGTTCGCGCCGCTGTCCGTGGCCGAAATGGCGGTCTCGCTGTTCGCCGCGAACCAGGGTTACCTCGACGACGTCGACAACACCAAGATTCTCGCCTTCGAAACGGCCTTGCACCAGTACATGCGCCAGCAGCACGCGGCCTTGATGGACAAGATCGAAACGAGCCGGGATCTGGACAAGGACGGCGAAACCGAGCTCGCCGGCGCCGTCGCCGCGTTCAAGAAGACCTGGGCTTGACCGATTAACTGACAGCGGAGAAACGCCATGCCAGGCGGCAAGGAAATTCGCACCAAGATCAAGTCGGTCCAGAACACCCGCAAGATCACCAAGGCCATGGAGATGGTGGCCGCGTCCAAGATGCGCAAGGCGCAGGAGCGGATGCGCGCCGCCCGCCCGTACAGCGAGAAGATTCGCGGTCTGGCCGCCCACCTCGCGGCGGCCAACGTGACCGAGTACCGTCACCCCTTCCTCGCCAAGACCATCGAGGGCCAGAAGCCCAGGCGCGTGGGCGTGATTCTGGTGACGACCGACAAGGGCCTGTGCGGCGGTCTCAACACCAACGTGCTGCGCTTGACCCTCAACGCCATGCGCCAGTGGGAGGCCGAGGGCGCCACCGCCATCAACGCGACCTGCATCGGCAACAAGGGTCTGGGCTTCATGCAGCGCCTCGGCGCCAACGTCATCTCGCAGGTCGTCCATCTCGGCGACACGCCCCACCTGGAAAAGCTGATCGGGCCGGTGAAGGTCATGATCGACGCCTTCCACGGCGGCGAGCTCGACATGGTGTATATCGCCTACACGAAGTTCGTCAACACCATGCGCCAGGAGCCGGTGCTGGAGCAGCTGCTGCCCCTGTCCGCCGACCGCCTCGGCACGCCGAAGGGCAGCTGGGATTACCTCTACGAGCCGGACGCGCGCGTCGTCATCGACGACCTGCTGATCCGCTACATCGAGGCGCTGATCTACCAGGCCGTGGCCGAGAACATGGCCTCGGAGCAGAGCGCGCGGATGGTGGCCATGAAGGCGGCGACCGACAATGCCGGCAACGTGATCAAGGAACTCCAGCTGGTCTACAACAAGGCGCGCCAGGCTTCGATCACCAAGGAAATCTCGGAAATCGTCGGCGGTGCCGCGGCAATTGCGGGCTGATGAGCGGGTTAATGCATTTAGTAAATTAAGGAAACGACCATGAGCAACGGAAGCATCGTTCAGTGTATTGGCGCGGTGGTGGACATCAAGTTCCCCCGTGAGTCCATGCCCAAGGTGTTCGACGCGCTGGTTCTCGACGAGGCCGATGTCGGCAACGCCGAGGCCGGTCTGACTTTCGAAGTCCAGCAGCAGATCGGCGACGGCGTGGTCCGCACCATCGCGTTGGGCTCCTCCGACGGCCTGCGCCGCGGCATGTCGGTCAAGGCGACCGGCGCTCCCATCTCCGTGCCGGTCGGCACCGGCACCCTCGGCCGCATCATGGACGTGCTGGGTCGCCCGATCGACGAGGCCGGACCGATCCCGACCGACGAGCGGCGCCCGATCCACAACAAGGCGCCGAAGTTCGACGAACTCTCCCCCTCGGTCGACCTGCTGCCCACCGGCATCA
This sequence comes from Rhodocyclaceae bacterium, assembly GCA_024709955.1. Classification (GTDB taxonomy): domain Bacteria; phylum Pseudomonadota; class Gammaproteobacteria; order Burkholderiales; family Rhodocyclaceae; genus Sulfuricystis. Next base: position 23,431 of record JANJVS010000209.1, on the reverse strand, counting down.
AGGTGATCGACCTGATCTGCCCGTTCGCCAAGGGCGGCAAGATCGGCCTGTTCGGCGGCGCCGGCGTCGGCAAGACCGTGAACATGATGGAGCTGATCAACAACATCGCCAAGTCCTACGGCGGCTACTCGGTGTTCGCCGGCGTCGGCGAGCGCACCCGCGAGGGCAACGACTTCTACCATGAGATGGAAGAGTCGAAGGTGCTCGACAAGGTGGCGATGGTGTTCGGCCAGATGAACGAGCCGCCCGGCAACCGTCTGCGCGTGGCGCTGACCGGCCTGACCATGGCCGAGAAGTTCCGCGACGAAGGCAAGGACATTCTCTTCTTCGTCGACAACATCTACCGTTACACCCTGGCCGGTACCGAAGTGTCCGCGCTGCTCGGCCGCATGCCGTCCGCCGTGGGCTACCAGCCGACGCTGGCCGACGAAATGGGCCGCCTGCAGGAGCGCATCACCTCCACCAAGACCGGCTCGATCACCTCGATCCAGGCCGTGTATGTGCCGGCGGACGACCTGACCGACCCGTCGCCCGCGACGACCTTCGGCCACCTCGACGCCACCGTCGTGCTGTCGCGCGACATCGCCGCGCTGGGCATCTACCCCGCCGTCGACCCGCTCGATTCCACCTCGCGCCAGCTCGACCCGCTGGTCGTCGGCGACGAGCACTACAGTGTCGCCCGCCGCGTGCAGGCCACCCTGCAGCGCTACAAGGAACTGCGCGACATCATCGCGATTCTCGGCATGGACGAACTGGCCCCCGAGGACAAGCTCGCCGTTTCCCGCGCGCGCAAGATCCAGCGCTTCCTGTCCCAGCCGTTCAACGTCGCGGAAGTCTTCACCGGCTCGCCCGGCAAGATCGTGCCGCTGGCCGACACCATCAAGGGCTTCAAGATGATCGTCGACGGCGAATGCGACAGCCTCCCCGAGCAGGCCTTCTACATGGTCGGCGGCATCGAGGAAGCCTTCGAGAAGGCCAAGACGCTCCAGTAAAGGGGATACCCCATGTCAATGACCGTTCATGTCGATGTCGTCAGCGCGGAGGAGTCGATCTTCTCCGGCCTGGCCGAGTTTGTCGTGCTGCCGGGCCAGGCCGGCGAGCTCGGCATCCTGCCCGGCCACATGCCGCTGATGACGACCATCAAGCCGGGTGCCGTGCGCCTCAAGCTGCCGCAGCAGGATCAGGAAGAGCTCATTTTCGTCGCCGGCGGCGTGCTCGAGGTTCAGCCGGGGCTGGTGACGGTGCTCGCCGACACCGCGATCCGCGGCAAGGACCTCGACGAAGCGAAGGCCCTCGACGCCAAGAAGAAGGCCGAGGAAGCGATGAGCGATCGCAGCGCCGAACTCGATTACGCGCGGGCCCAGGCCGAACTTGCCGAGGCGGTGGCGCAGCTCGCGGCGATCCAGAAGCTGCGGCGGAAATAAGCCGCCGAGCGGATGCGTGAAAAAGGGCAGCCTCGGGGCTGCCCTTTTTTTCTTCATGAGGCCGCCGGCCGTTATGATTCGGATTTCGCAATAAATACAACAGAGAGATATGCGTCACAGCAAGCAAAGCAAGGAGCAGGCGGTCGAGCGCATGCGCGAAGGCAAGACGCCGCTGCTCGACCTGGCGCGCGAATATGGGGTGTCCACCAACACCCTACGCACCTGGCTCAAGGAAAGCGATGCGCGGGCGCGCGCCCAGGACAGCGCCAAGCGCGTCGCCACCGCCCTGTCGCGCGAAAAATACACCTCGGCGAGCCAGCGCCAACGCCTCCTGATGCACGCGCTGGAACAGAGCCCGGCGACCATCATCGTCACCGACGCCGAAGGCAAGATCATCTATGCCAACCCGAAGTTCGTCGAGACCACCGGTTATGGCGTGGATGAGGTGATCGGCCAGAACCCGCGCCTGCTCAAGTCGGGGGAGACGACGCCGACGGAATACCGCCAGTTGTGGAAGACCATCACCGGCGGGAAGGAGTGGCGCGGCACCTTTCACAACCGGCGCAAGGACGGCCGGCTCTACTGGGAGCGCGCCTCGATTTCCCCGGTTTTCGACGCGGAGGGCAAGATCGCCAATTACATGGCGGTCAAGGAGGACATCACCGAATATATGGAAGCGGAAGCCGCGCGGCGCAAGACGGCGGAGGGATTCCTCGCGGTGTTTTCCGCCTTACCCGTGGCGGTGCTGGTGGTCGATGCGCAGGGGCGCATCCTGCTGGCGAACAGCGCGGCGGAAAGCCTGCTCGACATGCATCTGGCGGCGGGCACGCGGCTGGACAAGCTGAACCTGCGCTGGCTCGATGCCGGCGGCGCCTCCCTCGCGCAGCAGGCCCATCCGGTGCATCGCCTGCTGCGTGGCGACCTCGGCGCGGAAAACGGCGGCATCCGCCTCGGGCTGGTGCCGCCGAAGGGCGGCACGCGCTGGCTCAAGGCCACCCTGCGTCTCGTGCGCCTGCCGGAAGAGGTGGAACACGCGGCCCTGCTGATGCTGGACGACGAGGGCTGAAAAACGCGCGCCGGCGCCGACCGGCAAAAGTCGGTGCTGGGAATACGGTGAGCGCACCAATCCACAACCCCGACTTTCGTTCCGGCCGCGACGCTGATTAAAGCGGCTTCTTGATCGTGATGGCGCCGCGAATCTCGGCGGGTCCGTAGCCGACGGCCTTGTCGTCGGGATAGAGTTCCTTGAGCTTGGCCTGCACGGCGGGGCTGATGCGCTCGGGCATGCCGTGGCAGTCAAGGCAGAGATCCTGGGTCGGCAGCGCCTTCATGTAGCGATAGACCTGCTTGCCGTCCACGCTGACCAGCTCGCCCTTTTCCAGGGAAATCGGCTTTTCGCCGGCGGCGGCGCGGCGCTCGAACTCTTCCAGGACGGCGCGTTCCCAGGCGTCCGGCACGGCCTTCGGATTGCGGTTCTTCAGACTGACGCGCCGGATCGCCCAGCCGGTCTGTTCGGAAAGGTTCTTGGCCATTTGCGGTGCCTTCTCGCGGCAGACCGACATGGCCGCCGCGTGGCCACCCTTGGCGATCTCGTCGTTGAGCACGTCGAGCAGCTTGGGCGGCATCTTGACGGCGATGCCGCGGCCTTCCTCGAGGAGCCTGGCCTCGTCGGCGGCGAGGACGGGGGCGGCGGCGCAGGCGGCCAGGACCGCCAGGCAAGTCAGGTTCTTGTGCATGGGTTTCCTCCTCTGGTGTGGGTTGGGATTGATCAGCCGCCCAGTCGCGCAAGGCGGCTTTCGCAGCGGTTGAGGTCGGTCGCGAGACGGTTCATGTCTTCGCGGAAAGCGGCGAATTCGTCGCCGGCGACGAGCATGCGATTCTCGCGCGCCAGATATTCGGCGAGGTTGGCGGCGAAATTGCGCGCCGCCTGCCGTTGCCAGGCGATCAAGCGGCCGGCGCCGGCGACGATGCGATGGGCGGCCGCATCGCCCACCAGGCCGGCCAGGTCTTCCTCGGCGTCCCAGCGCAGATGACGGAAGACAAAGGAGAGCTCGGTGGCGAATTCGGCGTTGCCCTCCACGCTGGCGCCGGCCATCAGGGTGTCGAGGCCGCGCGGCAGGCGCAGGGGCGTGTCGGCGGGCAGGCGGATGATCACGTCGGCGGCGCCCTCTGCGTCGTCCGGGCGGGCCCGGCCCTCCGCATCGATGACGAAGCGGAAGGCGAAGGGCGGCATCTCGATGCGCGCGGCCCGGCCGGCGAAGGGGGCAAGGCGCGCGCGCGCCCAGTTGGCGCCGGCCAGCAGGTGGTCGAGGGCGGCGAGGACGGCCGACTCGATCATCAGGCGACCTGCTGGATGCCCGCGACCGTCCAGCCGCTGCCGCCGTCGGCGGGCTTGGTCAAGTGCCAGACCTCGTCGAAGGGCGTCGGGGCGGCGTCGCGCTCCTCGCTCAGCAGGCCACGGAAGCGCACGCTGGCGATATGCCGGCCGGGCTCGCTGGCGACCTCCAGCAGCTCAGCTTCGAGCTCATGGACGTCGGTGCGCTGGGACGCGCGGCCGCGTTCCTCGTACTGCATCTGGATCTCGGCGAACACCTCGGGGGTGGTGAAGCTCTTGATGTCGTCCATCTCGCCGCGGTCGTTGGCCGCCTGCAGGCGCACGAAATTGAGCTTGGCCTGGCGCAGGAAGCCCTCGACGTCGAAGCCGGCGGGAATGGCCGCGCTAACCGTGCCGCCAGCGCCGAGATTCGGGGGATCGAAGCGCATGGGCTCGTCCCGCGGGAGGGCCGCGCCCGCATAGCGCAGCGCGGGCTGGGGCTGACGCGAGCGCGTCAGGAGACGGAACAGCAAAAAGGCGCCGCCGACCAGCAGCAGGATCATCAGGAAGGAAGCCATCTCCTCGCCGAAGCCCAGATGGGCGGCGAGCGCGGCGAGGCCGAGGCCGGCGGCGAGGCCGGCGACCGGGCCGAGCCAGCCGCGCTTGCCGGGCTGGGTCGCTGCCGTGGCACTGGCGGCCGACGCGGGCGCGGCCTGCTGGGCGGGGCTCGCCGGCTTGGGCGGCACCGCCTGCTGGGACGGCGCGGTGGTGTTGCGCGACATGCCGAAGGACTTGCCGCCGCCGAGGCGCTTGGCCTCCGCGTCGGCGGCGCCGAAGCCGAGGCCGGCGAAGGTGACGGCCGCTGCGAGCAGGGTGATCAGGGTCTTCTTCATGACTGGTGTCTCCTCGATTGTCGGGGCGGGCTCGCTGGCCCGGCCTCTCGGTTCAAATCTTGTAGCCGCGGTGCAGGGCGACAACCCCTGCCGTCAGGTTGAAGTAATCGACGCGGGCGAGGCCCGCCTCCTCCATCATCGACTTCAGCGTGTCCTGGTCCGGGTGCATGCGGATCGATTCGGCCAGGTAGCGGTAGCTGTCGGCGTCGTTGGCGATCTTCTGGCCGAGCCAGGGCAGGATCTTGAAGGAATAGAGGTCGTAGGCCGGGCTCAAGGGTTCCCAGACGCGGGAAAACTCCAGCACCAGCAGCCGGCCGCCGGGGCGCAGCACGCGGCGCATTTCCTCCAGCGCCTTGTCCTTGTGGGTCATGTTGCGCAGGCCGAAGGCGACGGTGACGATATCGAAGTGGTTGTCCGGGAAGGGCAGTTTCTCGGCGTCGCACTGGGCCACCGGGCCGAGGCGGCCCTCGTCGAGCAGGCGGTCGCGGCCGCGCGTCAGCATGGCGTTGTTGATGTCGGTGAGCCAGACCTCGCCGGTGGGTCCGACCGCCTTGCGGAAGGCCGAGCTCAGGTCGCCGGTGCCGCCGGCGATGTCGAGCACGCGGTCGCCCGCGCGCGCGCCGGCCACCTGGATGGTGAACGCCTTCCAGAGGCGGTGCAGGCCGGCCGACATCAGGTCGTTCATCAGGTCGTACTTGTCGGCGACCGAGGAGAACACGCCCTTGACCCGCTTGGCCTTCTCGCCTTCGGGCACGGTTTCGAAGCCGAAGTGGGTTTGCGTCATGACGATTCCTCAGTGCTTGCCGCAGCCGCCGCTCTTGGGCGGCAGGGTGGTCGAATCGACGTCGCGGCTGGCGCCGGCGGCTTCAAGGCGGGCCAGATAGTCCGCCCAGAGCGCGTCCTTGTTGGCGCCCAGCTTGTAAAGCAGATCCCAGGAGTAGATGCCGCTGTCGTGGCCGTCGGAGAACGCCGGCTGGATCGCGTAGTTGCCGACCTGCTCCACGGCGGCGATGTCCACGTTGCGCTTGCCGGTCTGCAGGGTCTCCTGGCCCGGGCCATGGCCGCGCACCTCCGCCGAGGGGGAGTAGACGCGCAGGAATTCGAAGGAAAGACGGAAGTTGCTACCGTCGGAGAAGGTCAGCTCCATCTCGCGGGATTTCTGGTGCAGCTTGATCTCGGTGGGGATGGGCGTGTTGCGGTCGAGTCCGGCCATGATGTCGATGATGGAAGTGGTGGGGGTCCGCACCATATGGGGGTCGTCTATCATAGCGCAAGGCGCCGCTCTTGCCGGCGCGCGGCGGCTGTCACAAAACCATCATGGGGCTGCAATAGACTCGCGTTCACTATCATCAAGGTCGCGCCATGCCTGCCAACATCCTGGTCATCGAAGACGAACCCGCCATCCAGGCCCTGATCGCCGCCAACCTGCGCCGCGCCGGCCATGCCGTGCATGCGGCGCTGGATGCCGAGACGGCGCTGCGCCAGATCAACGAAAGCCTGCCCGACCTGATCCTGCTCGACTGGATGCTGCCGGGCATGAGCGGGATCGACCTGGCGCGCCGCCTGCGCGCCGACGGCCGCACCCGCGGCGTGCCGATCATCATGCTCACCGCCAAGGGCGAGGAACGCGACAAGGTCGCCGGGCTGGAGAGCGGCGCCGACGACTACGTCACCAAGCCCTTCTCGCCGCGCGAGCTGCAGGCGCGCATCCAGGCCGTACTGCGGCGCGGCCGGCCGCAGGCCAGCGAGGACGCCGTCGAGGCCGGCGGACTCAGGCTCGATCCGGCCGCCCACCGGGTCACGGCGGCCGGTTCCCCGGTCAACCTCGGCCCCACCGAATTCCGCCTGCTGCATTTCCTCATGACCCATCCGGAACGCGTGCATTCCCGCGACCAGCTGCTCGACCAGGTCTGGGGCGACCATGTCTTCGTCGAGGAGCGCACCGTGGACGTGCATATCCGCCGCCTGCGTGCCGCCCTCGAATCCTCGGGGCTCGACCGGCTGGTGCAGACCGTGCGGGGCAGCGGCTACCGCTTCTCCGTCGCCGAGGCCTGATTGAACCACGGCGGCCCGCTCAAGGCCGGCGCCTGGCTCGCCGCCATCGGCTTGCCGGCCTGGTTCCTCGTCGGGCCGCTGGCGGCCCTGCTGGCGGTCGGCGCCCTCGCCCTGCTGCTGCTCGCGCGCCACGAGCGGCAGATTGCCCGGCTCACGGAGTGGGCGGAGCAGCCCCTCGGGGCGCCGCTGCCCGAGGCGGGCGGCGCCTGGGGGCGCGCCTTCATGGCGCTGCACCGCCGCGCGCGCCAGGCCGCCCAGCAGCGCGCCGAGCTCCAGGAGATGATGGAGCGTTTCCGCCTCGCCGCCGAGGCCCTGCCCGAGGGCGTGGTCATCCTGGACCCGGGCGGCACCATCGAGTGGATCAACCCGCGCGCCGAGCTGCTGCTCGGCCTCGACGGCAAGCGCGACATCGGCATGCCGGTGGCCCACTTGGTGCGCGAGCCCGAGTTCATCGAATTCCTCCGCCGCCAGAAGCAGGCGGGCGAGGCGCGGGCGCCGCTGACGGTGCGGCCGCTGCGGAGCCCGGGGCGGGTGCTGCATATCCGCGGGGCGCCCTTCTCTGCCGGACGCACCCTGCTGCTCGTCGAGGACCTGACCCAGCTCGACCGGCTGGAGACGGTGCGGCGCGACTTCGTCGCCAACGTCTCCCACGAGATGCGCACGCCGCTGACGGTGGTGCTCGGCTTCCTCGAAACCGCGCGCGATGGCGTCGCCGACACGCCGCCCGAGGAGGTGGCCCATTACCTCGACCTGGCCCTCGACCACGCGCGCCGCATGCAGCGCCTCATCGAGGACCTGCTCACCCTGTCCACCCTCGAAACCGACGCGCCCCCGCAGGAGGAGGCCGTGGACGTCGAGGCCCTGCTCGCCGCCGTGCGCGAGGAAACCGTGGCCCTGTCCGGCGGACGCCACGAGGTGCTGCTGGAAAGCAGCGGTCCGGCGGTGCTGTTCGGCAGCAGCCGCGAATTGCACAGCGCCTTCAGCAATCTGGCCAGCAACGCGGTGCGCTACACCCCGAGCGGCGGCCGCATCACCCTGCGCTGGCACGCCCAGGACGGCGGCGCGGCGTTCGAGGTGGCCGACACCGGCATCGGTATCGATTCGCGCCACATCCCGCGCCTGACGGAGCGCTTCTACCGGGTGGACCGCGGCCGCTCGCGGGATTGCGGCGGCACCGGGCTGGGGCTGGCCATCGTCAAGCACGTGCTGGAACGCCACCAGGCCACGCTCGCCATCAGGAGCAAGCTCGGCAGCGGCAGCACCTTCGCCGCGTCCTTTCCCGCCAAGCGCGTCGGCTGAAGCCACCGTCGCGCCAGCGCCGACTTTGTCGCGGCGTGGTCAAATAGCCCCTTTCAAGTTTCCGGAGCATCGCCTTGGGCATTCTGGTCAATATCGTCGCCGCCGAGGAGGGCGAACTCGAAGCCATCGGCGCATCCATGCACCCCCTCGATGAATGGAGCGGCATCGAGCGCCGCGGGCTGGACATCGCCAAGCTCGCCACCCTGCACTGCCTGCTGACGGGCGACGAGTTCGAGCATGCCGCCATTCTCCACGAGCCCGTGCTGGTCGCCGACGAAGGCGCCTGGGTGCTGCGCATCGACGACGAGGCCAGGGCGCGGCTCGCCGAACTCGATGAGGAGGCGCTCACTCAGGTGGCCTACGAGCTGGCGGCGACCGAGGCCTATGAACTGGAAGGCTGGCCGGAGGAGGAGGTGCTCGCGCTGGTGCTCGACCTCGCCGACCTGGCGCGGCTGGCCGAGGCGCAGGACCAGGTGCTGTTCGCCTGGATGCATCCGCTGCTGACCTGACCACCGTCCTGTCAGCACCGAGTTTTCGGGATCAGCATGCCGTTGTGCCGCGATGACTTGCTCGTCTGCATCGACTGGCTCGCCCTTGCCGTGGGCGACTTTCTCAAGGACTGGGTGACCATGGGCTGCCTGGCGGCGCTGCTGGTGATCCTGCTGCGCGAGCGGGCGCGCCAGCAGGACAGGAAGCTGGCGGCTTACGCGCGGACCATGCTCGAATACGAACGGGCGCGCAACGCGCCGCCCGGCCGGGGCGCCTGGAAGATCGGCGACGGCGACGCGGGTTAGCGCTGCAGGTATTCCTCGCAGGCCGCGCGCTCGAAGTCGGCGCCGCGGTCGAGGGCGGCCTTGAGCTTGAACTGGCGCGTCGTTCCGTCGGCCCAGGTTTCCATGATGCGTTCCGGCTTGTAGCTGGCCGGCGGCAGCACGATGCTGGCCGGCAGCTTGAGGGCCTCGACCGGCGGCAACAGGAAGCCGGGCCGGTACTTTTCCTTGGTCGCCATCACGCCGGTGCCGCGCACCGCCACCGGCAGGGGCTTGCCCGGCAGCAACTGGATGCCGGCGGCGAGATGATCGTCCGCGACCTGCGCCCAGCGCACCACGCCGAGCAGCAGGCCGCTGGCGCCGGCCGGCTGCACCGCGACCAGCTGGCCGACGCCGAGACGGCCCCCCTCCTGCTTGAGGGGACGTACCAGGCGCAGGCCGCCGGCGGACTGGTCGAGCATGCCCCAGTCCTCGACGAGTTCCCAGTTTTCCAGCTGGTAGCCGTGCATCTGGCTGTATTCGTCCTCGAAGCGCGCGGCGACGCGGCCGAAGGTGGCGAGCTCGTCGCGCTGGCGCCGCAGGTCCTCGGTGCTGGTACTGCCGGGCGGCTTGAAGGGCTGGCGTTCCGACAGGTAGTAATGGATGGCGTCGACGCCGACGACGAAGCGGCAGGCGCCGCTCATCGGGTGGCGCTCGTGGCGGCGCAGGATGCCGCCCTTGACCCAGCGCGGGTAGACGCGGCGCAGCACCTCGCCGCATTGGGGCTGGCCGCAGTCGTCGCCGAGGCCAAGCCGGGCCGGGGTGTTTTCCGCGCCGCCCTCGGCGAGCAGCTTGAGGCGCCGCTTGAGGCTCTTGCGCAGCTCCGTGGTGACCAGCCAGCGGGCGCCGGGGCCGGCGAGGGGCTTGAAACCGGCCGGCGCGCCGCCGGCCAGGTCGACGCACAGCGGCAGGGCCGGCGAATCGAGGGCTGGGGCCGTCGCCTGGATCGTTACCTTGCCCGCCCAGCGGCGCGCCCAGCGCATCACCCAGGCCTGCTGGCGCGGCGCGAGTTCGTGCAGGCTGGCGGCGTGCAGCAGCATCAGTTCGGCGTAGGCGGCGGCCGGGGTCATCGGCTGGGCGGCGCGCAGGCCGTCCTCGCAGGCGGTCGCCGCCGCCTGCAGCTCCTCGGCGCCGGCGTAGATCGCATGGGCCTGACGCCAGTGCCCGCCCGCCGGCTGATGGCCGGCGCGTACCTGGTCCAGGTGATCCTCGGCGAGCGCCGCGAGGGCGCGCTGGCAGATCTGGGCGGCGCGGGGTTTCAGCTCGGCCGCGCCGGAAAGGCAGGCGTCGAGGCAGCGCAGATAACCGTTCGCCAGCGCCTGCCAGAGGCCGTGGGAGGACTCGTGGGCCGCATGCTCTGGCGGCACCAGCGGCAGCGGCTTGCCGGAAAACTTCTTCGCGGCCTCGCCCTGGACGAAATGGATGGGTTCGCGCAGCGCCTCGAGCAGAACGAGCCGCTCGCCGCCGGGCAGGTCGTGGCGGTTGAGCAGGCCGAGCTGGCGCAACAGCTGCGCCTGGGCCTGGACCGGATTCGACAGGGGCAGGGTCTTGAGCCAGGCGCGGCACTGGTCGAGGTCGGCGAACAGCGGGGGCTGGTCGGTGCCGGTGGGGGGCAGATCGAGTTTCATGGGGCGACTCCCAACTCGGAAAGCAGCGCGGCGACGAGAGCCGCGCTCGCGGGCTGCGGCCGCGCCGGCACCGGACGCGCGGCGGCGGCCCAGATCGGCGCGGGGAAATGGCTGTCGTCGGTCCAGCGCGGGATCACGTGCCAGTGCAAATGGGGCACGACGTTGCCGAGGCTGGCGAGATTGATCTTGGCGGGAGCGACGGCCGCGCGCACGGCGGCCTCGACGGCGCCGACGACATCGAGCAGATGGCGCCGGTCGGCCGGCGCGAGATCGGACATCTCGCGCACATGCTCTTTCCAGATCACGCGGCAGAAGCCGGGGAAGGCCTGTGCCTCGGCGCCGGCCACGCGGATCACCCGGCAGCGTCCGTCCTGCCAGAGGACCTCGCCGCCGGGGCTCTCGCACAGTTCGCAGGCGCCGGGATGCGTGCTCATGCGGGGAAGATAGCAAAAAGCTCCGCCCCTTGTAGCGCGGAATGTGTCGCGCCGTGAAACAGGCGGCGGCGCAAGCCGTGTCAGCGGCCGCTCAGGTAAATGCCCGAGTAGCGGGAAGCCCGCCGGTGCGCCCAGTCGAGGAAGAAGCGCGCGACCGTGGCGACGATGCGGCGCCGGAGCGTCGCCGGAGGATGGAGCGCGATGCGCGCCCAGCCCAGGGCCTCGACCAGGGTCGTGCCCCCCGGTAGCTTCTGGCGTTCGCCGGCGCGCAGGAACAGGTCACCGCCCAGCGCCGGGTTCGTGACCCAGACCGTGCCGGCCCGGCACTCGACGACCGCGCCTGCCCGCCCGATCCGCAGGGGACGGTCGTGTCGCAACTCGATTTCCCTTGTCCGCATGGCAAATCTCCCGCTCGATAGGCAGTCAGTGTAGGAAGGGCGTCGGTAGTGGTACAGTCTCAGAAAAAAATTATTGTGATCGTTACAGATTCGGGATCGCTGAACTGTATTGGTAGTGGGGCCGGCAAACTGTACGGGTGGCAAGGAGAGGCGCGATGGCTGAACTGCGTTACGAAAAACTGGCGGACGACTTCGCCGGCCTGATCGCCGGCGGTGTGTTGCGCGCGGGTGAGCGCTTGCCATCGGTGCGGCGCCTCGCCCAGGAGCGGCGGGTTTCGATCTCGACGGCGGTGCAGGCGATGCGCCAGCTCGAAATGCGTGGCCTCGTCGAGGCGCGGCCGCAATCGGGCTTCTTCGTGCGCGCCCGGCCGCCCGCCCTCGTTTCCGCCGGGGGGCGCGCCACGCCCGAGGCGCCGGTGGCCGTGGACCTCAACCAGCGCCTCGCCGCCGTGCTGCAGGCGAACCAGCGCCCCGGCGTCGTGCCGCTGGGCGCCGCCCTGCCCGCCTCCGAGCTGCTGCCGGTGGCCGCCCTGCACCGGCGCTACGCGAGCGTCGCGCGCCGTTTTCCCCTGCTTCTCAACGGCGCGAGCCATACCGACATCAACGATCCGCCGCTGGTGCGCCAGCTCGTGCGCCGCTCGCTGGCCTGGGGTGGGCCCCTCGACGCCGACGAGATCGTCGTCACCAATTCCTGCACCGAGGCGATGAGCCTCTGCTTGCGCGCCGTCACCAGGCCAGGCGACACCGTGGCTGTCGAGTCGCCCGGCTATTACGTGATGCTGCAGCTGCTGGAAAGCCTCGGCCTCAAGGCGCTGGAAATACCCACCGAGCCCGAGACCGGCATGTCCGTCGCCGCCCTCGATCTTGCCACCCGCAGCGGCCAGGTCGCCGCCGTGCTGCTCGTAGCCAATGCGAGCAACCCCCTGGGCAGCGTGATGCCCGACGAGAGCAAGCGCAAACTCGCGCAGCTCATGGCGGCGCGCGGCGTGCCGGTGATCGAGGACGACATCTACGGCGACCTCTGCTTCGACGCGCGCCGGCCCTGGCCGATCAAGTCCTTCGACAGCGCCGGCAACGTCATGCTCTGCGCCTCCTTCTCGAAGTGCCTGTCGCCGGCCCTGCGCATCGGCTTCGTCGCGGCCGGCAGGCATCGCCAGGCGGTCGCCCTGCAGAAGATGCTGTCGAGCGGCGGCACCAACCCGATCACCCAGCGCGTGCTGGCCGAGATGCTGGAATCGGGGGCCTACGAGCGCCAGGTGCGCGTGCTGCGGCGCCAGTACCAGGGCCAGGTGGAGCAGACCATGGCGGCGGTGGAACGCCATTTTCCCGCCGGCACGCGCATGGCGCGTCCGCTCGGCGGCCTGGTGCTCTGGGTCGAGTTGCCGGAGGACGTCGATACCGCCGCCCTGTGGCGGCGCGCCATCGCCGAGAACATCGCCTGCGTGCCCGGCGACCTGTTTTCGCCGAGCGGGCTTTACCGCAACTGTCTGCGGCTCAACTGCGGCAATCCCTGGAGCGAGACCGTGGCGGGGGCGGTGAAGCGCCTCGGCGAACTGGCTGCGGAGTGAGTGTGCGCTAGCTCTGGTCGGCGGCGGGCGGTTCCGCGCCGGCTTCCGTCGCGGTCGGCAGATGGCTCGCCAGCACCTTGTCCACGCGCTTGCCATCGAGGTCGACGACCTCCAGTTCCCAGTTTTCCCAGGCGGCCTTGTCGCCCGTCATGGGCAGGCGGCCGAGCAGCAGCATCATGAGGCCCGACAGGGTATGGTAGCGGCCCTTGTCCTCCTCGGGCACCGCCTTCCAGCCCAGCCGGTCCTTGAGCTCGGGGATCGGGATCAGGCCGTCGAGCAGCCATGAGCCATCCTCGCGCTGCACCGACCAGGCATCTTCCTGGTTGCGCGGCTTGAATTCGCCGGTCACGGCTTCCAGCACGTCCTGCAGGGTGACCAGGCCTTGCACCTCGCCGTATTCGTCCACGACGAGCACCATCTGCATACCCGAGGCGCGGAAGTGGCCGAGCAGGTCCATGCCGTTCAAGGTCTCGGGCACGAACACGGCGGGCTGCAGGTGGGCCGCCAGGTCGGTCGCGCCGCCCTTGAGCTTCTGGTTGAGCAGCTGCTTGGCGTTCACGATGCCGAGGATGTCGTGCAGCCCGCCGCGGCAGACCGGGAAGCGCGAATGATCGGAGCTGGCGATCCACTGCAGGTTCTCCTCCAGCGGCCGCTCGACGTCGAGATAGACGATGTCGGCGCGCGGGATCATCAGCGAGCCGATCTGGCGGTCGTCGAGGCGGAAGACGTTGCGCACCATCTCGCGCTCCCGCTGCTCGATGACGCCGGCCTCCGAGCCCTCCTCGATCATGGCGTGGATCTCCTCCTCGGTGACGCCCTGCCCCGGCTGCTCGCGCTGGCCCATGAGGCGCAGCAGCGCGTCGGTGGAGAAGGACAGCAGGCGCACGAAGGGGCGCGTCAGCAGCGCGAGCAGCTGCATCGGCCGCGCCACCAAGCGGGCGATGCCCTCCGGGTTGAACTGGCCGATGCGCTTGGGCACCAGCTCGCCGACGACGATCGAGACGTAGGTGATCACCACCACCACCAGCGCGGTGGCGGCGATGCCGCTGGTCTCCTCGTCGAGGCCCAGCCCGTGCATCCACTCGGCGAAGGGCGCGGCGAGCACCGCCTCGCCGACGATGCCGTTGAGGATACCGATTGAGGTGATGCCGATCTGGATGGTGGACAGGAAGCGCGTCGGTTCGTCGTGCAGCGCGATGGCGACGGCGGCGGAACCGTCGCCGTCCTCCGCCAGCTTCGCCAGCCGCGCGCGCCGCGCCGTGACGAGGGCGATCTCCGACATGGCGAAGAGGCCGTTGAGCAGGACGAGGGCGATCAGGAACAGGATTTCCATGGTGGGGTCCGGGTGGATGCGAAAGCGGCGCCGGGCCGACGCGGGGCCGATGGCGCGGGGCGATTGTCGCTCAATTCGGCGCGGCCGTCGCTCACCGTCCCGCGAGCGCCGAGTTTTTGCGTCAGGCCCCGGACCGTGGCGGCGAAGCGGCGCCGAGCCAGTGCGCCAGCAGGGCGGCGAGGGCGCGCATGTCCACCGGCTTGGCGAGGAAGTCGTCCATGCCGGCGGCGAGGCAGCGCTGGCGGTCCTCCTCGAAAACATCGGCCGAGAGGGCGACGATCGGCAGCCGCGGCTGCCCCCGTTCGGCCTCCCAGGCGCGGATGCGCGCGGCGGCGGCGTAGCCGTCGAGCACCGGCATGTGCACGTCCATCAGCACGAGGTCCGGCGCGGCGCCGGCGCGAACGGTTTCGACACCCTGCTGACCGTCCTCCGCCAGCAGGACGGTCAGGCCGAGCTTGGCCAGCAGGGTGGCGATCACCTTGCGGTTGACGACGTTGTCCTCGACGACGAGCACGCGGCCGGCCAGGGAGGGCGGCGCGGCGAGATCGTGGCCGGCCGGGGCGCGCGGGGCCTGGCGGCTTTCCTCTCCCGCCGCGACGCAGCCGGCGCGGACGCGGAACCAGAAGCGCGCGCCCTCCCCCACCCGGCTGTCCACGCCCACCTCGCCTCCCATGAGGCGGGCCAGGTTGCGCACGATGGAGAGGCCGAGGCCGGTGCCGCCGTACTGGCGTGTCGTCGAGCTGTCCATCTGCGAGAACGGCTGGAACAACAGGAACTGCTTTTCCGGCGCAATGCCGATGCCGGTATCGGCGACCGAGAATTCGAGCAGCGCCCCCGCGTCGTCGCGGCCGGTCTCGCGGACCTCGATGCGCACGCCGCCCTGGGCGGTGAACTTGATGGCGTTGCTCACCAGGTTGGACAGCATCTGGCGCAGGCGGTGCGGATCGCTCTTGTAGCGCTGGCCGGGGGGACCGTCCCAGGCGGCGGTGAGGGCCAGCCCCTTGGCCGCCGCGGCTTCGGCGAACAGGGTCTGGATCTCGTGCGCGATCTGGTCGGGCTCGACGACGGCCGATTCGAGGCCGAGCTTGCCGGCTTCCACCTTGGAGAGGTCGAGGATGTCGTTGAGCAGGCTGAGCAGGGACTGGCCCGAGTTGAGGATGGTGCGCGCGTAGTCGTTGCGTTCCGCCGCCTCCAGGTCGGGGCGCAGCAGCAGCTGGGCCATGCCGAGGATGCCGTTCATCGGCGTGCGGATTTCGTGGCTCATGGTGGCGAGGAAGCGGCTCTTCGCCACGTTGGCCTCCTCGGCCGCCTCCTTGGCCTGGATCAGCTCGGTGATGTCCACGCGGAAGCCGACGATGTTGCCGGCGGCGGTCCGGCGTTCGACGATGCGTACCCAGCGGCCGTTGTCCGCCCGCTGGATCAGCATGCAGCCCTCCCGGTGGGCCGCGACGCGCTTGGCGACCCAGGACTCGATGTCGCCATCCGCCATGTCCGCCTGGCCGCGCGCCGCCCAGGCGCGGATGATCGCGCCGAAGCTCCGGCCCGGCTCGATCAGGTCGGCGACGGATGGATAGGTGTCGCGGTATTTCTGGTTGCAATAGACCAGCCGATCCTCGGCGTCGAAGATGGCGAAGGCCTCGTCGAGCGCGTCGATCGCGCCGCGCAGGCGGTCCTCGCTGTCGGCCAGCTCGCGGGTCCTGGTTTCCACCAGGGCGGCCATGTGCTCGTTGACCTGCCGGTGGGCTTCCATCGTCTGCCGGAGTGTGCGCGCGAGGATGCCGATCTCGTCGCGGGCCGGATCGTCGGGGATGGCCACCTCCTTGCCGCCGGCGATGGCGGCGCAGGAGTCGGCCAGCCGGTCGAGGCGCTGGGTGATGCGGTGGGCGAACAGGCCGGCCGCGCGCCAGACCAGGAAGCCGAGCAGCAACGCGCCGAACAGCGCGATCAGGGTCTGGCTCACCACCGGCTTCACCCAGGGATTGGCGGTCGCGTAGAGCTCCAGCCGCAGCTGCTCCCCGGCGATCGGTTCGGCGAGGGCGAGGGAGTGGGCGACCGGGAAATGGCGGGCGCCGTCGCCGTTCGCGGCGCTGTCGATCAGCCGTTCCCCATGGAAGAGGTCGATGCCCAGCCGGCCGCCGAGGGCCGTCGCCCGCCGGTGGAACTGGGGCGACAGGTCGAGCGTGCCCGCCAGCACGCCGATCGCCTCGCGCGAGTAGGGATAGGGCACCGGAAACGCGGCGAACATGCGCGCCGGCTTGCCCGGGGCGACGATGAAGCCGGCGCGCTGCCCGGCCAGGGTGCTCGCCACCAGCCGCTGCACCGCCGCCGGGTCGAAGCCCGCCGGCGGCGTGCCGATCACCGGACGGCCGCGATAGTCGAGCAGGATCAACTCGCCCTGTCCGGCCTCCTTCTCCCGCGCGGCGAGGAAGGGCTTCAGATAGGCCTCGCGGCCGGCGGTGTCCGTCAGCGCCGTCCATACCAGCGAGCTCTGGCTGAGCTGGCGCAGGTCGCCGAGCCGGTTGTCGATGTCGCCGGCGAGTATTTCGCCGATCATGCTGGCCGCGTTGCGGTGGATGCCGTCCTGCTCCGCCGGAATCTCGTAAAGCCGGAAAAACAGGGAAATGCCGCCGAGGACGACGACGATCAGCATCGTCATCGCGAAGGCGGCGCGCTGGATGCGCTCCGCGAAGGGGCGGTCCTCGTCGAAACAGCGGAGTAGCGGCTGCATGATGCCTTTCAGCGCCGCCGGCGGTCGATGGGAACCAGGGTGTCGTCGGCGGTGTAGCGGGCGAAGAAGATGTTGGCCGGGGTAAGCGCGTCATGCCGCTCGGCGCTGAAGGGCTTGGCGTATTTCCGCACCAGGCCGTCGTGGGGCCCCAGCTGTTCGAGGGCGGCACGGATTTTTGCGCGGTCGGTGCCGCCCGCCTTGGCGATCGCCCGCGCCAGCAGGTGGGTCAGGTCGTAGGCATGGGCCACGCCCACCGGGCTCTTCACCCGCTCGGCGCCGTCGATGCCGTATTTCTCGCGCAGGGCCTGCAGCACGCGCCGCGCGGCCGGGGAATCCTGGCCGATGAAGCTGTAGGTCTGGATCACCGCGAAATCGACTTCGTGCAGGGCGTCGCCCGTCATCTTCGCGAACTCGCCGCCGGTGACGCCCCAATGGCTGATGATGGGCAGGCGTTGTTCCTTGGGCAGGGCGGCGACCTCCTTGACCAGCAGCGCGCCCTCGGTCTCGTTGGCGACGAGGATCAGCGCCCGGGCGCCGGCGGCGCGCAGCTCGGCGTACTGGCTCATCAGCGAGGCGTCGCCCCAGTTGTACCAGCGCTGGCTGACGATGGTCGCGCCGCCCTTGGCGGCGGCCGCCTCGATCGCCGCCTGGTTGCTGCGTCCCCAGGCGGTGTTGGGCAGCAGCACGCCGAGGCGCGTCGCGCCGTGGTGCTCCCGGGCGAAGCGCACGAAGGCCGGTCCCGCCCAGGCATCCTTGAGCGAGAGGCGGAAGGAGTAGCTCGGCCGGTGGTCGTGGTCGGTGATGCGGTCCGCCGAGCCCCAGGGATCGAGCAGCAGGACGCCCAACTGGTGGGCGACCGGCAGGCACTCGACATAGACGGGGCTGAACTTTCCGCCGAACACGCCGACGAGATCGGGCATCGCCGCCAGCTCGCGCAGGTTGTCCACGCCGATGGCCGTCACCGAACGGTTGTCGCGCGTCACCAGTTCGAGCCTGCGTCCGCCGAGCACGCCGCCGGCGGCGTTGATCTCGTCGATGGCGATCTGGATGCCCTGCTGGATGGCCTGGGCCGAGGTGCTGGTCTTGTGGCCGAATTCCGCGTCCAGGCCGATGTACACCGGCCCGCCGGCGGCACGCGCCAGGCCGGCGACGCACGCGAACGCCAGCAGGAAGATATGGCGGATCATGATGGATACCCTCGTCATGCGGGCGGCTGTCGCGCCCTTCATGCCGGCATATTACTATTACCTTAGCTCGATGTGAGGGGTGGCCATGGTCCCGCGCCGCCGCGCCGCAGGCGCGCAACTTTCATGACGCCCCGCACTTTTTGGCACCGTCCCGCCGGCGCCGACTTTCGCTTTGCCCGCCGGCGGCGCATCATGCGCATTGTTTCCTTGCCAACGGATTCGATTTCGGGTGGCGAGGCCGTGTTCCGCAACCGAGCGGTTGGAAAGGAGGATGTATGAAGACGATGACCCTGCTGCTTGCGTCGGCGCTGCTGCTTCCCGGCGCGTCCATGGCCTCCGACGCGGACGACAAACCGGCCGCAGCTTGGCTGGCCGATTTCAGGAAGGCCGATTTGAACGACAGCGGCGGGCTGTCGAAGACGGAGCTGGACAAGACCAGGTCCGCGCAACTCAAGCCCATCCGGGACAACTTCAAGGCCATCGACCGGGACGGCGACGGCCACGTGGTGCCGGACGAATACGAGCGCTTCCTGGCCCAGGCCCAGGACAGGTTCGCGGCGAAGTTCAAGCAGGCGGACTTGAACGACAGCGGCGGTCTCTCGCGCAAGGAGCTCGACAAGACGGTCGCCAAGGACAAGGAATTCGATGTCCTGAAGAAGAATTTCGACGCCATCGACGCCGACCGGGATGGCCAGGTCACCTGGACGGAGTACCGGGATCACCAGAACGCCGGCGGCAAGGGCGGCGCCGTGGCGGCTGAGCGCGCGACCGCGCGGCCCGACCAATGTCGGCCGGATTGCGGCTACGTCATCGCGGTCGATCGCTACAAGGTCGAAGGCGAAGGCAGCCTGCTCGGCGCGGTCGCCGGCGGCGTGGCCGGCGGCCTGCTCGGCAGCCAGGTGGGCAGCGGCACGGGCAAGACCGTCGCGACGGTCGGCGGCGCCGCCGGCGGCGCCTATGTCGGCCACAAGATCGAGGAAAAGCTGAAGACCAAGAAGATGGTCAAGGTCACGGTCAAGCTCGATAGCGGCGAGCAGCGGGACTTCGACTTCGAGGCCGACAAGAGTCCGTTCGCCAAGGGCGCGCGCGTGCAGGTCAAGGACGGCAAGCTCTCGGCCTATACGGAACAGTAGGCGGTTTGCGGCGGGACGGCTGGCACCGTCCCGCCAGCGCCGACTTTTCGGTCGGTGCGTTGCCGTCAGGGCGAAGGCAACGGATAGATTCTCGTCACCATCTCGGGCGCGAACCTCCGGGTGCCCGCCGGGGTGATGCCGATGTATACCTCGGTGCCTTCGGGCAATGCGACGACCCGGCTGGTATTCAGGTCGATGCTGTTGGCGTAGAACTGGAAGCCGAGGCTGGCGGTTCCGCCCCAGGGGGCCCAGTGCGACGCGGCGGGAAGCTGGGCGAGATCGTCCACGGGCGTCCAGGCGTGGGAGGTCGTCTTGGCGTACCACCGGCCCTGGTATTGCGCGGCGAGATAGATGTCCGCGGCGTACATGCAGAAGCTGCCGCCCGCCCCGTCGTCGTGGCACTCGACCGGCAGTTCGGCCGCCTTGGGCGTGATGACGACTTCGATCGTTCCCGGGGGATGGGGCGAACAGAGGGGCGTGGAAGGCGCGCGGGCCGACAGGGCTTCCTGGAATGCCGCCGGTAGGCAATACGTCTGGCCGGACAAATCCTTCACGGCAAATTCCGCCGCCGTTGCCGGCAAGGCGGAGAGCAGGGTGGCGAGCGCGAGGCCCATCGTGGTCGGCAAGTTCGGCATCTGGCGAATCCTCCGGTGAATGGATGGACTCGTTATGCAATATCGATGCCAGCGCATGCCGATGGGTTGGCGCACCGTCCCGCCAACACCGGGTTTTCGCGCCTCAGTCCTCGCGGATCACCACCTCGCCGCGCAGGCTGTGGGGCAGCGCGGCGGTGATCGTCACGTCGACGAACTGGCCGATCTGGCGCGCGCTGCCCTTGAAGTTGACGATGCGGTTGTTGGCGGTGCGGCCGGCGAGTTCGTGCTCGTCCTTGCGGGCGCGGCCCTCGACGAGCACCTTCTGCACCGTGCCGACCATGGACTCGGAGACGGCGAAGGCGAGTTCCTCGATGCGCTTCTGCAGGCGCATCAGGCGCTGGGTCTTGAGCTCGGCGGGCGTGTCGTCGGCCATCTCGGCGGCGGGGGTGCCGGGGCGCGGGCTGAAGATGAAGGAGAAGCTCGCGTCGAAGCCGATCTCGTCGATGAGCTTCATGGTCTTCTCGAAGTCCTCCTCGGTCTCGCCGGGGAAGCCGACGATGAAGTCGGTGGACAGCGACAACTCCGGCCGCGCGGCGCGCAGCTTGCGCACCAGCGACTTGTATTCGAGCACCGTGTAGCCGCGCTTCATCGCCGCCAGCACGCGGTCGGAGCCGGACTGCACCGGCAGGTGCAGGTGCGGCGCGAGCTTCGGCGTGGTCGCGTAGACGTCGATCAGCCGCTGGCTCATCTCGCGCGGGTGCGAGGTGGTGTAGCGGATGCGCTCGATCTGCGGGATCGTCGCGAGGGTCTCGATGAGGAAGGCGAGGTCCACCGTGTCGCCTTCGTGGGTGAGACCACGATAGGCGTTCACGTTCTGGCCGAGCAGGGTCACTTCCTTGACGCCCTGGCCGACCAGGGCGGCGACCTCGTTGAGCACGTCGTCGAGCGGGCGCGAGACCTCCTCGCCGCGCGTGTAGGGCACGATGCAGAAGGTGCAGAACTTCGAGCAGCCTTCCATGATCGAGACGAAGGCGCTGCTGCCGGCCTCGCCCTCGACGCGCGCGGCAGGCAGCGTGTCGAACTTCTCGATCTCTGGGAAGGAGACATCCACCTGCGCCTTGCCGGAGGCGCGTCGCGCGGCGATGAGTTCCGGCAGGCGGTGCAGGGTCTGCGGGCCGAAGACGAGGTCGACGTAGGGCGCGCGCTCGACGATCGCCCCGCCCTCCTGGCTGGCGACGCAGCCGCCGACGCCGATCAGCAGGCCGGGCTTGGTCTCCTTGAGCTTCCTCACGCGGCCGAGCTCGTGGAACACCTTCTCCTGCGGCTTTTCGCGCACCGAGCAGGTGTTGAAGAGGATGATGTCCGCCTCCTCGGGCTTGTCGGTCTTGACCACGCCCTCCGCGCCGGCGAGCAGATCCACCATCTTGTCCGAGTCGTACTCGTTCATCTGGCAGCCGAAGGTGCGGATGAAGACTTTCTTGGTCATGGCGGCGGGCGGGGAAATAAAAAGGGGGACGAATTTTATCAGCGTGGCGGAAGCGGCCCTCCCACCGTGCCACCGGCGCCGACTTTTTGGCTCCGGCCGCTACGCTTAACTTCGGCATGCGCCGAAGTGAGCCTGCGCCGAAAAGTCGTGGCGGCCAAGGCAGCGGTCACCGTGCCACCGGCGCCGACTTTTTGTCCTTCACATTTCGGCCGTATTGCCGATAATGAAATCGACGGGACGTGACAAAGGAGCAAGCAACGAGGACACGTCGAGGAAATACCTGCGGTGCCTGCCTCAGGGAGTAAGCGCCTGAAGTGTGGTTCGCAACCGGGAGTCGCCGTTGTGATCGTCGCGGTAGACGAACCTGAAGCGGCTGGAAGCGGACCGTCGTGTAGCCACTGTCTTACGGGCGGCATCGCGGGTTGGATTGAAGAAGCCGCCGGCTTGAAAGAGCCGGCGGCTTTTTTACGCCTCGACGCGGTTGCGGCCGCCCTGCTTGGCGCGATAGAGCGCCGCGTCGGCCTCGGCGATCAGCGCCTCGATGTCGGCCGCCTGGCCGGCCTGGCCCGCGGTGACCGCCACGCCCAGGCTGACGGTGAACTTCGGCAGGGTCTTGTCGCGCTGCGTCTCGATCTCGCGGCGGATGCGCTCCGCCACCTGGCAGGCGTTGGCGTGGTCGGTATCCGGCAGCAGGATGACGAATTCCTCGCCGCCGAAGCGCGCGAGGATGTCCGGCACGCGCAGCATGGCGGACGCGCGCCGGGCGAAATCCTTGATGACGAGGTCACCGACGTGGTGGCCATGGGTGTCGTTCACCTTCTTGAAGAAGTCGATGTCCGAGGTGATCACCGCCAGCGGGCGCTGCGCGCGCTCGCGGCGCGCCCATTCGATCGCGGCGCGGGCGAAGAAGGCGCGGCGGTTGAGCGCGCCGGTCATCGGGTCGCGCGTCGCCATGAATTCCAGCTCGACGCGCAGGCGCTCGTTGGCGAGCAGGATGAAGCCGATCGACAGCCCCAGCACGCCGAGGGAGAACATGCCGAGATAGATCTGCTGGATCAGGTTGCGGTCGAAGGCCTCGTCGGGCTGGCCGCCCGCCATGGACAGCGTGGCGAGACGCCAGAGCGCGACGGCGGCGCCGAGCAGGAAGGCGACGGCGAGGAAGCGCCCGCCGAAGCCGCGCGGCTCGGCGCGCCAGGCCAGCAGCGCGCCGTAGCCGAAGAAGCCGATGTGCGCCAGCGCCATGATGAAGATGCGCCCCTGGTAATGGTGGGTGCCGAAGGTCAGCCAGGCGATCAGCACGAGGATCGCGCCGATCACGTCCAGCGTCGGCCGCCAGACCGGCGTCCTGCCGCTGTAGCGCTGCAGGCCGATGATGAGGAGCAGCTGGCCGAGCAGCAGCAGGCCGCTGGCAGCGACGATGGAGAAGCCGTCGTGGACGATGCCGCGCAGCGAGGCGAGCCCGGAGGCGAAGCCGATCAGCACCACGGCGAGGGACCAGTCGCGCAGGCCCTCGATGTCGTCGGGAAAGCTCTTCGCCTGCACCCAGAGCACGAGCGCGCAGAGCATGCCGAGCAGGTTGGCGACGAGGAGGAAGGTGCGGGGATCGACGAGGGGCATCGGTGCGGTGGCCGGGGCGGGCGGGATGGCGGCGCGGCGGCCGGCTCCCTGCTTGCGGGGAGCATTAAACCACGTCGCCGCCGCCGGCCGCTCAGGCGCCGGGCGCGGGCGTGATCTGGTCGAGGTCGCGCAGGAAATCGGCGCGCGCGGCCGCCAGCTCGTCCTGCCTCTCCGGCGGCACGAGCGCGGCGCAGCGCCCGTGGAAGCGTTCGGCGGCGGCGAGCACGGCCGCCCGGTCGAGGGCGCGGGGCGGCGGCGGGGACGCGGCCGCGCCTTCCCCGAGCACCCGCAGCACGGCGTATTTCGGGATCAGGCGCTGGCCACCCTGGCCGCTGGCGACCAGGGGGCCGGTCTTGACGTATTCCGCGCCGTCGTACTCGAAGCGGGCGCCGAGGGGCAATTGGTGGATCTTCATGGCGGGTGGCTAGCGGGAATGGGCGCGCGGCCCGAGGATGGTGACCAGCTCGCGGTCGGAGCGCATGATGTGCTCGACCAGCCAGGTCTTCAGGTAGTCGATCAGGCCGGGCAG
>JANJVS010000198.1 GCA_024709955.1 Rhodocyclaceae bacterium | reverse complement strand
AGCGCGATTCGAGCGCCGGACGCCTTCGCCCGGCGCTGCGCCGGGTCGGCCCGGCAACTGCAACAATTCAGTACATTCCACAAACAGTTGCGCAAACATGCCTTGCGAGACTGCAGCCTGAATCGACACGGGCAGCACGCCGTGTCGCGTCCGGCCCCGCAGAACAAGCCGAGGGGGACCGGGTGAGGAGACAGGCAGCACGACACCGGAGGAGAAAGGGGCATGTCCGACAACCAAGGGCGGAATGCAGGGCAGGAAGGGGGGCTGGATACCTTTCCGCGTTACCTGATGCACCATGCGCAGGTGCGGCCGCAGCGGCCCGCCATGCGCGAGAAGAAATACGGCATCTGGCAGACCTATAGCTGGGCGCAGGTGGCCGAGAACGTGCGGGCGATCGCCTGCGGTCTGGCGCAGCTGGGCTTCAAGCGCGGGGACCGCATCGCCATCGTCGGCGACAACCGGCCGCGGCTGTACTGGTCGGTTGCCGCTTGCCAGTGCCTCGGCGGCATCCCGGTGATGATGTACCAGGACGCGGTGGCGCAGGAGATGATCTATGTGCTGCAGGATGCCGAGATCAAGTTCGCCATCGTCGAGGACCAGGAGCAGGTCGACAAGATGCTCGAGATCCTGCCCGACGCGCCGATGCTCGAGCATGTGATCTACGACGACGCGCGCGGCATGCGCCACTACACCCAGCCGGTGCTGATGGGCCTGGACGAGCTGCAGGTGATGGGGCGCATCCACGACCGCAACCAGTCGGACTTCCTCGATGGCGAGATCGCCAAGGGGGCGTCGGATGACATCTCGATCATGCTGTACACCTCGGGCACCACCGGCAAGCCCAAGGGCGTGTGCCAGACGCACGGCGCCTTCATCGCTGCGGCGCGCGGAGCGATCCAGTTCGACAAGCTCACCGACAAGGAGGACATCCTGTCCTACCTGCCGATGGCCTGGGTCGGCGACCACCTGTTCTCGTTCGCGCAGGCCACGGTGGCGGGCTTCACGATCAACTGCCCGGAGTCGGGCGAGACCGTGATGAACGACCTGCGCGAGATCGGCCCCACCTATTACTTCGCCCCGCCGCGCGTGTTCGAGAACCTGCTCACCCAGGTGATGATCCGCATGGAGGACGCCAGCGCGCTCAAGCGCAGGATGTTCCACCACTTCATGGACGTCGCCCGCCGCTGCGGCGCCGACATCCTCGACGGCAAGCCGGTGTCGGGCGGCGACCGCTTCCAGTACTGGCTGGGCAACCTGCTGGTGTATGGGCCGCTGAAGAACGTGCTCGGCATGAGCCGCATCCGCGTCGCCTACACCGCGGGCGCGGCGATCGGGCCGGACCTGTTCCGCTTCTACCGCTCGATCGGCATCAACCTCAAGCAGCTCTACGGCCAGACCGAGACCTGCGCCTACGTCTGCCTGCAGCCGGACCGCCAGATCAAGCTCGACTCGGTCGGCCTGCCGGCGCCCGGCGTCGAGATCAAGGTCGCCGAGAACGGCGAGATCCTGGTCAAGGGCCCGATGCTGCTCAAGGAGTACTACCGGCGGCCCGACGCCACCGCCGAGTCGATCAACGCCGAGGGCTACTTCATGACCGGCGACGCCGGCTTCCTCGACGAGGACGGCCACCTCAAGATCATCGACCGCGCCAAGGACGTCGGCAAGCTCACCAACGGCGCGATGTTCGCGCCCAACTACATCGAGAACAAGCTCAAGTTCTTCTCCTACATCAAGGAGGCGGTGGCCTTCGGCCACGACCGCGACATGGTGTGCGCCTTCATCAACATCGACATCGGCGCGGTGGGCAACTGGGCGGAGCGGCGCGGCCTGCCCTACGCCGGCTACACCGACCTGGCCGCCAAGCCCGAGGTGTACCAGCTGATCCAGGAATGCGTCGAACAGGTGAACGCCGAGCTGGCCCACGACACGATGGTGGCCGACACGCAGGTGCACCGCTTCCTGATCCTGCACAAGGAGCTCGACCCGGACGACGACGAGCTGACGCGCACGCGCAAGGTGCGGCGCGGCTTCATCTCGGAGAAGTACGCGGTGCTGATCGACGCGCTCTACGGCGGCAAGAGCTCCCAGTTCATCGAAACCCAGGTGCGCTTCGAGGACGGCCGCACCGGCAAGGTGGCCGCCGACCTCGTCATCCGCGACGCGCGCGTGTTCCCGCGCGCCGCCGCCAAGAGCGCCGCTTAGGAAGGCAGAACATGGCAAGACAGATCGGCGACGTCATCCTCGACCTGAGGAACATCTCGCTCTCCTTCGGCGGCGTCAAGGCGCTGACCGACATCTCCTTCGACGTGCGCGAGCACGAGATCCGCGCCATCATCGGCCCCAACGGCGCCGGCAAGAGCTCGATGCTCAACGTCATCAACGGCGTGTACCACCCGCAGCAGGGCGAAATCATCTTCCAGGGCGCGCACCGCAAGGACATGAACACCCACGAGGCGGCCGCGGCCGGCTTCGCGCGCACCTTCCAGAACATCGCGCTGTTCAAGGGCATGAGCGTGCTCGACAACCTGATGACCGGGCGCAACCTCAAGATGCGGTGCAACTTCCTGCAGCACGCGCTGTGGTGGGGGGCGGCGAAGCGCGAGGAGCTGGCGCACCGCCGCAAGGTCGAGGAGGTGATCGACTTCCTCGAAATCGAGCATATCCGCAAGACCCCGGTCGGGCGCCTGCCCTACGGCCTGCAGAAGCGCGTCGAGCTCGGCCGCGCGCTGGCCGCCGAGCCCTCGATGCTGCTGCTCGACGAGCCGATGGCCGGCATGAACGTCGAGGAGAAGCAGGACATGTGCCGCTTCATCCTCGACGTGAACGACCAGTTCGGCACCACCATCGTGCTGATCGAGCACGACATGGGCGTCGTCATGGACATCTCCGATCGCGTCGTCGTGCTCGACTACGGCAAGAAGATCGGCGACGGCGTGCCGGACGAGGTCAAGAACAATCCGGAAGTCATCGCGGCCTACCTCGGCACGCAGCACTGAGGGGAACGGGAAATATGGCCCCCACGCTCACTTCGTTCGCTGCCCCCACAGGGGGCGCCGCCTTCCTCGGGGCGGCCCTTCGAAAGGCTTGATATGCAATTCTTCTTCGAAGTCCTGATCGGCGGCCTGCTCTCCGGCGTGATGTACTCGCTGGTGGCGCTCGGTTTCGTGCTGATCTTCAAGGCCTCGGGCGTGTTCAACTTCGCCCAGGGCGCCATGGTGTATTTCGCCGCGCTGTCGGTGGTCGGCTGCATGGAGAAGGGCGCGCCGCTGTGGCTGGCGCTGATCCTCGCCTTCGGCATCATGACCCTGCTGGGCATCGCCACCGAGAAGTTCGTGCTGCGCAAGATGGTCAACCAGCCGCCGATCGCGCTGTTCATGGCCACCATCGGCCTGTCGTTCTTCATCGACGGCTTCGCGCCGCTGCTGTGGGGCAACGAGGTGCGGCCGCTCGACATCGGCCTGGTGGACGAGCCGATCCCCTGGATCCTCGACAGCTACAACATCGTCGTCAGCAAGTTCGATCTCGTCGCCGCCGGCCTGGCGCTGGCGCTGGTGGCGCTGCTGGCGCTGTTCTTCCAATACACGCGCGTCGGCCGCGCGCTGCGCGCCGTGGCCGACGACCACCAGGCCGCGCTGTCGATCGGCATCCCGCTGCAGCACATCTGGGCGCTGGTGTGGGCGGTGGCCGGCTTCGTCGCGCTGGTCGCCGGCATGCTGTGGGGCTCGCGCAACGGCGTGCAGTTCGCGCTGACCTTCACGGCGCTCAAGGCGCTGCCGGTGCTGATCCTCGGCGGCTTCACCTCGGTGCCCGGCGCCATCGTCGGCGGCCTGATCATCGGCGCCTCCGAGAAACTCGCCGAGATCTACATCCCGCCGGTGCTGGCCGGCTGGTTCGGCGGCAACTTCGGCGGCATCGAGGGCTGGTTCCCCTACGTGATGGCGCTGCTGTTCCTCCTCGTCCGGCCCGAAGGGCTGTTTGGCGAGAAACACATCGATCGTGTCTGACGCACAAGGGCTGAACGAATGATTTACCGTGAAACCGGACAATTCAAGACCAGCTACGCCGCCGACCAGCAGATCTTTCCGATCCGCCAGGACCGCGTCGGCATCGGCATCCTGCTCGCCGTCGCCTTCCTCGTCGTGCCGGCGGTGGCGGGCAACTACTGGTTCAACGCCATCCTGATCCCCTTTCTGATCTTCTCGCTGGCCGCGCTGGGGCTCAACATCCTGACCGGCTACGCCGGCCAGCTCTCGCTCGGTTCCGCCGCCTTCATGGCGGTCGGCGCCTACGCGGCCTACAACTTCCAGGTGCGCGTCGAGGGCATGCCGGTGCTGCTGTCCTTCGTCCTCGCCGGCCTCACCGCCGCCGGCGTGGGCATCCTGTTCGGCCTGCCGAGCCTGCGCATCAAGGGCTTCTACCTCGCGGTGGCGACGCTGGCGGCGCAGTTCTTCATCGTCTGGTGCCTGACCAAGTTTCCCTACCTGTCGAACAACTCGTCCTCCGGCGTGATCTCGGTGCCCGGCGTCGAGATCCTCGGCTTCAAGTTCGACACGCCCGCTTCGCGCTACCTGCTGGTGCTGTCCATCGTCGTGGCGCTCGCGCTGCTGGCGAAGAACATGGTGCGCTCCTCGACCGGCCGGGCGTGGATGGCGGTGCGCGACATGGACGTGGCGGCCGAGGTGATCGGCATCCGCCTGATGCGCACCAAGCTGCTCGCCTTCGCCGTCAGCTCCTTCTACTGCGGCGTCGCCGGCGCGCTCTACGCCTTCTGCTATCTCGGCTCGGTGGAGCCGGACGGCTTCTCCCTCGACCTGTCGTTCAAGATCCTGTTCATGATCATCGTCGGCGGTGTCGGCAGCATCATGGGCAGCTTCCTCGGCGCCGCCTTCATCCTGTTGCTGCCGATCTTCCTGGACATCTCGCTGCCGGCGCTCGCGGGGCTGCTCGGCCTGCCGTTCGACGGCGCGACGGTGTCCCACATCCAGCTCATGGTGTTCGGCGCGCTGATCATGTTCTTCCTGATCGTCGAGCCCCACGGTCTCGCCCGCCTGTGGCAGATCGGCAAGGAGAAGTTGCGTCTGTGGCCTTTCCCGCACTAGCGAGAGCGATGCGGTTTCCAGCGGTTTACCAACACTAACGAAGAGGAGACACCCATGATCAAGCAGTTCAAGCAGCTCGCCATCGCGTCATCCGTCGCCGCCGCCTGCCTCGGCGCCGCCATCCCCGCCGCCCAGGCCGCCGAGGAGCAGTTCTTCATGCTGCCCTCCTACCGCGTCGGCCCCTACGGCGCCAACGGCCAGTCCTTCTACGGCGGCTTCATCGACTACCTGTCCTACGTGAACCAGAAGGGCGGCATCGACGGCGTGCAGATCACCTGGGAGGAGTGCGAGACCGAGTACAACAACGCCAAGGGCGTCGAGTGCTACGAGCGCATGAAGTCGAAGGCGCAGAAGGCCCCCGGCCCGATCCACACCATGTCCACCGGCATCTCCTACGCCCTCGTGGACAAAGCCGCCGCCGACAAGCTGCCGCTCGCCATGATGGGCTACGGCCTCACCTCCGCGGTGGACGGCTCCGTCTTCCCGTGGGCCTTCCCGCTGGTGACCACCTACCAGATGCAGGCCTCCGCCATCATCAAGTTCCTCAAGGACAAGAACGCCGGCAGCCTGGCCGGCAAGAAGATCGTCTATCTCTACCACGACTCCGCCTACGGCAAGGAGCCGATCCTGGCGCTGGAGGCCGAATCGCGCCTCAACAAGTTCGACCTGGTGCAGATCCCGGTCGCCCACCCGGGCAACGAGCAGGGCGCCCAGTGGCAGCGCATCCGCCAGGAGAAGCCCGACTACGTGATCATGTGGGGCTGGGGCGTAATGAACATGACCGCCATCAAGACCGCGCAGAAGATGGGCTTCCCGCGCGACCGCATGATCGGCTCCTGGTGGGCCGGTTCCGAGGAGGACACCGTGCCGGCCGGCGACGCCGCCAAGGGCTACATGTCCGCCACCTGGAACGTCGCCGGCAAGGACGTGCCGCTGATCGCCGACATCGAGAAGACCGTCTATGGCGCCGGCAAGGGCAACCTCAAGGACACCTCCAAGCTCGGCACCATCCTCTACAACCGCGGCGTCTCCGCCGCCGTGCTGTCGGTCGAGGCGATCCGCGCCGCGCAGGCCAAGCACGGCAAGGGCAAGGCGATGAACGGCGAGCAGGTGCGCTGGGGCCTGGAGAACCTCAACATCACCGAGGCGCGCCTCAAGCAGATCGGCGCCACCGGCCTGCTGCCGGACGTCAAGACCTCCTGCGACAACCATGAAGGCTCGGGCAAGGTGAAGCTGCAGCAGTGGGACGGCGCCAAGTGGGTGGTGCTGACCGACTGGATCGAGGGCAACAAGCAGCTGATCCACCCGCTGTTCCAGGCCGACGCCGCCAAGTTCGCCAAGGAGAAGGGCATCACGCCGCGCAACTGCGCCGCCGAGGCCAAGAAGTAAGCACCGCGACAGGCCTGGCGGGACGGCACACCGTCCCGCCAGCGCCGACTTTGCTGGCGTCGTCCCGCCAGCGCCATTTTCAAAAGAGTGGACATGAGCGCCTATCTTTCCGTCAACAACATCGAGGTCATCTACGATCATGTCATCCTGGTGCTCAAGGGCGTCTCGCTCGAAGTGCCCCAGGGCAAGATCGTCGCCCTGCTCGGCGCCAACGGCGCCGGCAAGACCACGACCCTCAAGGCCATCTCCAACCTGCTGCGCGCCGAGCGCGGCGAGGTGACCAAGGGCGACATCCAGTTCCGCGACGCGCGCATCGACCAGCTGACGCCCAACGACCTGGTCAAGGGCGGTGTCATCCAGGTGATGGAGGGCCGCCACTGCTTCGCCCACCTGACCATCGAGGAGAACCTGCTCACCGGCGCCTACACGCGCGCGATCTCGCGCGCCGAGCTCAAGCGCAGCCTCGACAAGGTCTATGAATTCTTCCCGCGCCTCAAGCAGCGCCGCGCCTCGCAGGCCGGCTACACCTCCGGCGGCGAGCAGCAGATGTGCGCCATCGGCCGCGCGCTGATGGCCGGCCCCGAGATGATCCTGCTCGACGAGCCCTCGATGGGCCTGGCGCCGCAGATCGTCGAGGAAATCTTCGAGATCGTGCGCGACCTCAACCAGCGCGAGAAGGTCAGCTTCCTGCTCGCCGAGCAGAACACCATGGTCGCGCTGCGCTACGCCGACTTCGGCTACATCCTCGAAAACGGCCGCGTCGTCATGGAAGGCGACGCCGCCGACCTGCGCAACAACGAGGATGTCAAGGAGTTCTACCTCGGCCTGTCGAGCCAGGGGCGCAAGAGCTTCCGCGAAGTGAAGCACTACAGAAGAAGAAAGCGCTGGCTCGCATGAGCGAACATTTCGACGCCCTCGAAACCCGCGACCCCGCCGCGCGCGAGCGCGACCTGCTGGCGCGGCTGCCGGGCCAGATCGCCCACGCCAAGACCGGCACGCCCTATTTTGCCGAGCGTCTGCGCGACATCGATCCCGCCGCCATCACCTCGCGCGCCGCGCTGGCGACGCTGCCGGTGCTGCGCAAGCACGAACTCATCGAGCTGCAGAAAAACCGCCGCCCCTTCGGCGGCCTCGCCGCCGCCGGCTGGGACCAGCTCGGCCGCGTGTTCTCCTCGCCGGGCCCGATCTACGAACCCGAGGGACGCGCCAAGGACTACTGGCGCACCGCGCGCGCCCTCTACGCCGCCGGCGTGCGCGCCGGCGACCTCGTGCACAACAGCTTCTCCTACCACATGACGCCGGGCGGCTGGATGCTCGAAGCCGGCGCGCGGGCGCTCGGCTGCACCGTCTTTCCCGGCGGCGTCGGCCAGACCGAACAGCAGGTGCAGGCGATGGCCGACCTGCAGCCCAATGCCTACGTCGGCACGCCCTCCTTCCTGCGCATCCTGCTCGACAAGGCCGACGAACTCGGCATCAAGATCCCGGCGCTGAAGAAGGCCCTGGTCTCCGGCGAGGCCTTCCTGCCGCCGGTGCGCGAAGCCCTGCGTGCGCGCGGCATCGAGGGCTACCAGGCCTACGCCACCGCCGACCTCGGCCTGATCGCCTACGAAACCCCGGCGCGCGAGGGCCTGGTCGTGGACGAGAACGTCATCCTCGAAATCGTCCGCCCCGGCACCGGCGAGCCCGTGCCGGCCGGCGAGGTCGGCGAGGTCGTCGTCACCCTCTTCAATCCCGACTACCCGCTGATCCGCTTCGGCACCGGCGACCTCTCCGCCGTGCTGCCCGGCGCATCGCCCTGCGGCCGCAGCAACATGCGCATCAAGGGCTGGCTCGGCCGCGCCGACCAGACCACCAAGATCAAGGGCATGTTCGTGCATCCCGAGCAGGTCGCCGCGGTGGTCAAGCGCCACCCGCAGATCGCCCGCGCGCGGCTGGTCGTCACCAACCCGGACAGCGTCGACGCCATGACGCTGCACTGCGAGGGCGCGGGCGACGCCGCATTGGCCGGCGCCGTCGCCGAGTCGCTGCGCGAGCTCACCAAGCTGCGGGGGGAGGTGGTGTTCGTCGGGAGCCTGCCGAACGATGGCAAGGTGATTGCGGACGAGCGGAAATACGATTGAGCTTGGCGGGGACGGCGCCTACGGGCGCTGATTCACCGTCTCACGAGCGCCGACTTTTCGCGGTGCTCGTTCCTTGCGCGGTATCGCGGATTCAAGCCTGCCGGGACGCGCCCCGGCGGGCGAGGTACTTTCTTGTCGCGTGACAAGAAAGTACCCAAAGAAACACGCCCTGTACGAGTCAAGCACATCGGTAACGGATTAGTTCAAGGACATGGGTCACACCTTGAGCGTCAAGTAGTTGCCTTGACGCCCCTTGGCCTCCCGTTCGTCGAGGCCGCCGAGGCGTAGCGGCCCGAAATACACATCCCATTGACCGTCGCCGACCGCTTCGATGCCGACCCATTCTCCGGCAA
Source organism: Rhodocyclaceae bacterium (assembly GCA_024709955.1). Taxonomy (GTDB): domain Bacteria; phylum Pseudomonadota; class Gammaproteobacteria; order Burkholderiales; family Rhodocyclaceae; genus Sulfuricystis. The sequence goes on along the minus strand of JANJVS010000198.1, from coordinate 18,868 downwards.
GCAAATAGCCGATGTAGATGTCACGACCACACCAATACGTCACCCCATTTCGGGAGACTCGACTGCGGTCGAAGTAGCTCGGATACTCAACCGCTTGTTGATTGAGCGTCGGAAATAGTAGTGACTGACTATGACCGTCGCAACTATGCCGATAACAATGCCGAGAAGAGTTTCCAAGGTATCTCCGTGAATGGCTAACGACGCTGTGGAAAAAGTAGTGTCATGGCGCCACTTTGCCGCGAACCAAATGGAATATCAAGGCTCCAGTGGATTTGGTTGTTGGGGCAAGGAATGGCGCGCTACAAGCACATCGACACGGTAATGCTGGCCGGATGGATGTAGCCTACTGAAAGAGCGGCGATATTTCTTGCCGTCGGGAAATAGCGCACCTCTCGGGGGGGGTATGGCACCGTGGCGGCCATTACGGACGGGTATGCAAAAGAACTTGTCGCAAGCATGGCAGATTTGCCTGTATGGAAAAACAGGCCATCTTGGTTCCCAACGAATGTCCTGGGTTCGGCAAGTCGAAAAGTCGGCGCTCGCGGCACGGTGATTGCGCCAAGTCGTCCAGTCCGCGCAGTTAGCCCCCTCCGCTCGGCGCTGCAGGGGCGTTTGGTTATGTCATTAATTTGCAGGTATTATGACACTTGGCAATACCTATGGCGGATAGTTAAAAGCCGGGTTAGGTCGGGAAACAGTTACCAGGCCGCCGGGCGTTGGCGCGACGCTGCCTTCCGGAAGCATGATTTTTCTGCAACCTTCTCTCTCTTTATGCTCGCCATGAACCGATCCCGCTGGCCCGAGGTTGTGATTGTTCTGCTTCTTTTGGCCACCATGGCTTGTGCCGCTTTGGCGATTCATGCCGGCAGTCGGCGGACGGACAGCCTGGGACCGCGCCTGCTTGAGCCGGCACCCGACGGTAGTGTGTGGCTGACCGTCGATCAGGAGTTGCTTATCGTGAGTGCCCAAGGCGAGATTCAGCGGCGCGTGGATTTGCGTTCGCTGGGCTTGCCAGGGCCACTCAACGCGCTGACGCCGTTGCCCCCCGGCGCCGATGGCGGGATGCGCATGCTGGCGGGCGTCATTGGCCTGTCCGAGTGGCTGGTGCTGGATGGCCATGGGCGGGTTGTGAGCCGCGTCAAGCCAGAAAGCATTGGTCTGGCCTACCGCGAAACATTTCATCTGGCCGCTGCCGGTGACGGACGGATCGCGATGGCGACCAGCGGTGACCATCGGGTGTTGCTATTTGACGAATATGGCAAACGCATTGCCGAGTCGCCGGTGGGGCTGTTTCGGTTTGCTAATGGTTTGTGGTACGAGGATGGGCGTTGGTGGGTCGTCGATACCAATCACGGCAAGCTCCGTGCCTTGAACGGCGACACCTTGGCGGAAGAAACCTTTATCCCCGTGCCGGAAACGGCCGGAGCGCGTTTCCCTGCCCTGGTGCGACGAGGGCCGGCCGGGGTGGTCACCGTCAGTGTGCTGCGGAACGGCATGGACAAGGGCGTGGTGGTAGACCTGACGGCGCAAGGCGACTTGCTGCGCCACTACCCGTCACGCGCGGAAGATTCGGAGCCGGTGGCCTTCGCCTGGCTCGGCGATACGCTGCTGCTGGCTGATCGCAGCAACTATTCGCTACAAAGGTTCGACACCGCTGGCCGTTATCTGGGAACCTGGGGTGGCGATGAGGTTGTCGGCGTACTAGCGTTGTCGCGGGCCGAACGCCAGCGCTGGGCAGGGATTCTGTTGTCCGCACAAGTAGCTGCTGGCGCGTTCGGACTGCTGGCCATCGTCGCTTATGCCTTCTGGAAAATGCGGCCGGCGCCGGTCGAGCGGCGCACTGCCGTGCTGGCGAGGCTTGCGACCCCCAGCCTGCACGGCAAGGCAGTGTTGCTTGACGGCATCCGCTTGTATTGGCCGTTGCTGGTTGCGGTTATCGTTCTGCAACTGCTCATCGAACCGTTCCACTCGATTGCGACCGCCCTGCTCGCTATTCTCAAGCCGCTGATTGCGCCGCCTGTGGCCGTCATGTTGCCGGCGGTTCTTTTTCTAGTGCCCGGCATTGCGCTGTTCTATTGGCTCGGTCACCGGATTGGTCTGAGAGCGCGGCTGCCAGAATTCGAGGCACTGCTGTCAGTGCGCGCGGTCAGATGGTTACAGCAGTCGACCATGGCCCAGGATGCGCTCGGGCCGGGCGAGGTGGTGCGGGAAGTGCTGATGGTACAAACCTCCCGACTGTTCCCGGCCTTCAACCTGAACGCATGGATGCTGACGGATCGGCGTCTGCTGATATTCCGGCCCGGTCCGGGCAATGATGCCAAGCTGCTGGTGGCCTTGGTACGGCGTGACTGCTCGGCTCGCATCCGGCCGGTTGTCGGATGGATGGCGCGTCTGGGCGGTCGTGATCGAATCGAAGTGACGGCCCGCGATGGCCGCGCTTATTCGGGCTTTCCGGCGTCGCCGGTAACCGCGCGGCGTATGGCCGACCTGCTGGGCGACGCCAAGAGGCTAAGCACCGCTTGGGCGCGCATCTCGACCGTGCCTCAAATGTGTTCGCCGGAGCCCGTCGTGGCGTTTGCTCTATCCTTACTCGTGCCAGGCCTTGCCCAATTGTTGCAGGAACGTTTTCAGCTTGGCGTTGTTCTACTGACGATTGGGGCACTCATGGCGGCGCTTTTCGTAGGGCCGGTGTTGCTCGGCTGGCTCGGCCATTTCTATGACGTTCCGCCCAGGCTGGGTTACGGCATGCTCGGGGTGGCGGTGTTCTGGGCGCTCTTGGCGGCCAGTGACGCTACTATCTACGCGCGCAAGGCGCACCGTTAGAACGACAACATCCCGGCTGCATCACTGCTCCCCGGCTTTGCGATCAAGCGGGGACGATCCACCCGTCACGTCCTGCTCCACCAAACCTAGCAGCTGCCGGATGCGCGGCTCCGCGTGCTTCTGCAAGTCCGGGTTCTGCCGGTAGGCTTGGAAGATGAAATCCCGGTTGGCCTGGATTTCCATCAGCAGCTTGTAGTTCTCTTCGCCGCTCAGCATTGCGTGCCGCCCGTCTGGAGTTTGCGCAGGGCCTCGATGTCCACCTGGCCCTGGCCGCGGCCGGTGCCGGTCTTCATGGCGATCAGGTGGTCGATGGAGGCGACGGGGATACGCAGTGCACCGATGGTGACGAGGCTGGCGTCGCGGCGGAGCTCTTCGTAAGGGACCGGCGGCTTGATCAGTACGCCGATCACGGTGGATACGCCGGCCGGATGTGGCAGGCTGAAGGCGCGCATGCCATTTTCGGCGTGCCAGCGCTCCAGGAGTTCGCGGTCCGCCAGGGCGTCGATGGGCACGGGGGCGAGCGGTCGCCAGGCGGTGGCCTTGGCGCAGGCGATGAAGCGTTGCAGGTTGTCGCCGTCCAGCACGTAGCGGATGCCGGCGTCTTCGAGCGTCTTGAGGAGTTCGCACATGCCCTTGGGTGAAATCATATGGCAAGGCCGCGGCCTTGCCGGCGCTTGCCCGAAATCCCGGCGCTGATGACACGGTGAATCGCACCCGCCGGGAGCTTGAGTTTCCTCCGCGGTGGGCGTAGTTTCTTCGCTCACAAGAAACGCATGTCCAACCCCGTGAGAGGAGCCAAGGATGAATCACGCGATCCGCATATACGAGACCGGCGGTCCGGAGGTGATGCGCTGGGAAGAGCTGGCGCTGCCCGATCCCGCCCCCAACGAGGCGCGCGTGCGCCATGAGGCGGTGGGCCTCAATTTCATCGACGTCTATTTCCGCAGCGGGCGCTATCCGCTGCAGCCGCCGAGCGGCCTCGGCCTGGAGGGCGCCGGCGTGGTCGAGGCGGTCGGCGCGGCGGTGACCGCGGTGAAGGTGGGCGACCGCGTCGCCTATGCCGGCGGCCCGCTCGGCGCCTATGCCGAGGCGCGCAACATCCCGGCCGACCGGCTGGTGGCGCTGCCGCCGGCGATCGATTTCCGCACGGCGGCGGCGATGATGCTGCAGGGCATGACCGCCCAGTACCTGCTGCGCCGCACCTACCGCGTGCAGCCGGGCGACGCCATCCTGATCCACGCCGCCGCGGGCGGCGTCGGTCTGCTCGTCTGCCAGTGGGCGAAGGCGCTCGGCGCCACGGTGATCGGCACCGTGGGCTCGGACGCGAAGGCCGTGCTGGCCAAGGCGCACGGCTGCGACCATCCGATCGTCTATACGCGCGAGGATTTCGTCGCGCGGGTCAGGGAGATCACCGGCGGCGCGGGCGTGCCGGTGGTCTACGACTCGGTGGGGGCGGATACCTTCATGAAGTCGCTCGACTGCCTGCGCCCGCTCGGCATGATGGTCACCTTCGGCCAGTCGGCCGGGCCGGTGGCGCCGCTGGATACGCAGGAGCTGTCGAAGCGCGGCTCCCTGTTCCTGACGCGGCCGACCCTGTTCACCTACGTCGCCCAGCGCGCCGACCTGCTGCGGAGCGCGGGCGAGCTGTTCGACATGGTGGAATCCGGCAAGCTCCGGATCGAGGTGAACCAGACCTACGCGCTCAGGGACGCGGCGCGCGCCCACGTCGACCTGGCGGAGCGCAGGACCACGGGTTCGACGGTGCTGCTGCCCTGAGCGCGCCGCCTCAGGCGGGCGGCAGGTACAGCGCGTAGAGGCTGTCTTCCTCGCGGCGGATGCGCGCCGCCAGCACCTCGCCGATGGCGGCCAGTTCGGCGGCGAAGCCGGCGGCGAGCTCGGGCTGGCTGGCGACGGACTTGTACTTGGTCAGGAAGGCGACCACCGTGCGGCCGATGGCGTCCATGTCGTGGCGGAACTCGCGGATCAGCCGGTGGCTGGCGGGGTCCTGCGCGAGCAGGTGCTCCAGATAGACGTAGAGCCGCACGTTCTCCTTGAGCAGGTGGTCCATCAGCACGGTGCGGAAATGGTCGAGGCGCTGCTGCACCTGGGCGAAGTCGCCGGCCTGGGCGGCGGCCGCGATGGCGGCGTGGATGCCGAGCAGCAGGTCGTGGTCGTCCTTGAGGCGGGCGATGAGCTGCGGATCGTGGCGTATCCGCGTGCCGGGGGCGCTGGCGTCCTGTCGTTCCGCGGGCGCGGCGGCCGGCTCTTCGGGCTGCTTGCGCTTGCCGAAAATCAGGTCGAACAGGAACATGGCGGCCCTCCCCCGAGGATATGAGCGCCGTAAAGATTAGCGAGAAACTGGCGGATGGGACAGGATTCGGATCAAGTTTCCGGCACGGCGGCCCGGTGATAAAGTCGACCCATGCGATCCATCCTCATAGCCAATCCCAAGGGCGGCGTCGGCAAGAGCACGCTGGCGACCAACCTCGCCGGCTGGCTGGCGAGAAACGGCCGGCGCGTGATGCTCGGCGACATCGACCGCCAGCAGTCCGCGCGCGAGTGGCTGCGCATCCGCTCCCCGGCGCTGCCCTACATCGCCACCTGGGAGATCCGGCCCGACGAACCGGCGCGGCCGCCCGCGGGCGTCACCGACGTGGTGCTCGACACGCCGGCGGGGCTGCACGGCAAGAAGCTCGCCCACGTGCTGAAAATGGTGGATCGCGTGGTCGTGCCGCTGGCGCCCTCGCTGTTCGACATCCTCGCCACGCGCAGCTTCCTCGACGAGCTGCTGGAGGAGAAGAAGGTGCGCAAGCATCGCGTCGAGATCGGCGTGGTCGGCATGCGCGTCGATGCGCGCACGCGCGCCGCCGGCGAGCTGGAGCGCTTTCTCACCCACACCGGCCTGCCGGTGATCGCCCACCTGCGCGACACCCAGAACTACGTGCAGGCCGCCGCCCATGGCATGACCGTTTTCGATCTGTCGGCCTCGCGCGCGGCGCAGGACTGGGAGCAGTGGGCGCCGATCCTGCGCTGGCTCGGCGAGGAAATCCCCGCCGCCTAGTCGAACAGCACCAGCTCGGATTCCGGCGCCTGGCGCGGCGCGAGCTTGCCTTCGGCCACCAGGGTCTCGAAGGCGTGGCACTGGTTGCGGCCGTGCTCCTTCGCCCAGTAGAGCGCCTCGTCGGCATTGTCGAGGATGCGCGACGGCGTGTCGCCGAGCTTGATGCGCGTGAAGCCGATGCTCACCGTGACGCGGCCGACCTGGGGAAACTCGTGGCCCTCGACCAGTGCGCGGAAGCGCTCGAAGGTGGCGTGGGCGTGGGAGAACTCGGCGGGGCGCAGCAGGGCGACGAATTCCTCGCCGCCGAAGCGGAACAGCCGGTCCTGCGCGCGGAAGCTCTCGCGCATCAGGTTCGCCATGAGGATCAGCACCTCGTCGCCGATCAGGTGGCCGAAGCGGTCGTTGATCGACTTGAAGTGGTCGATGTCCATCACCCCCAGCCAGTGGTCGCGCGCCGCGGGATTGGCCTGGCGGCGCTGCGGCAGGTGCAGCGCGTCGCCGAACGAGTCGTCCTGGGCCGGGATGCTGGTGAGGATCTTGATCAGGTATTCGTCGAAGGTCTTGCGGTTGAGCAGGCGCGTCAGGCTGTCGGTCTCGCTGTAGTCGAGCATCGCCAGGCAGTTCGCCAGCAGCTGCGCGAGGCCCGCCGCGGTCTGCTGCTCGTCCGCCGTCAGCGGCTGGGCGCGCAGGATGGACAGGAAGGCGTAGGGCTCGTGGCGGGCGTCGCGGACCAGCAGGATGGTGCGGCAGGTGCCGTCGGGGAGCGTGTCCGCGCAGCGGCGGCCCTCGGCGAGGCAGTGCTCGAAATGCGGGCTGTGCTCGATGGAGCCGATGCGTTCCGGCCAGGAGAAGCCGTCGTCGTGGGTGACCGCCGCGCCTCCGGTCTCCGGGGCGATCTCCGCGGCCAGGCCGACCAGCACGTCGCCGGGAGGCATGAACAGCTTGTGCAGCTCGGTGCGCCCGGCCCCCAGCAGCACATGCGCCGCCGTGATGACGGCCGCCTCGATCTCGCCGCGGTTGCGGCTGCGGGTGATCAGGTCGACGTGATGGAGCAGCTGGTTCACGGGGAATGCGGCGGACGGCCGGGGAAGGCGGGCTGGCAACGAGTATAGCCCTTTGCCCCGGCGCCGGTGAATGCGGCGCGGCGCCCGACAGGCTACACTTCCGCCCCGTCCCAGCCACCCACCGTTCCGCTCGCGTCCCATGGAATTCAAGCTCATCGACTACCGCAACGGCATCCACGCCTTCGATGCCGGCTACGTGCGCCACCAGCTGGCGGCCATCCACCTGATCGTCGACGCCGGCCGCGCCGCCTTCGTCGATACCGGCAGCAACGCCAGCCTGCCGCGCGCCGAGCGCGCGCTCGCCGAGCTCGGCCTCGGCCCGGCAAGCGTTGACTACGTGATCCTCACCCACATCCACCTCGACCACGCCGGCGGCGCGGGGGCGATGATGCGGGCCTTCCCCAACGCCCGGCTGGTGGTGCATCCGCGCGGCGCGCGCCACATGATCGCCCCGGCCAAGCTGATGGCGGCGACCGAGGAGGTCTATGGCCGCGACACGGCGCGCGCGCTCTATGGCGAGCTGCTGCCGATTCCGGCGGCGCGCGTCGTCGAGACGACCGACGGCATGACGCTGCCCCTCGGCGGCCGCGAACTGGCCTTTTACGACGCGCCCGGCCACGCCAAGCATCACGTCTTCATCCATGATCGCGCGGCCAAGGGCATTTTCACCGGCGACACTTTCGGCATCGCCTATCGGGAATGCGACGTCGCCGGCCGGCCGCTGCTGTTCCCCTCGACCACGCCCTCCCAGTTCGATCCCGCCGACCTGCGCGCCTCGGTCGAGCGCATGCTCGCCCTCGAACCGGAGGCGGTGTACCTCACCCACTTCAGCCGCCTGGCGCCGCCGCGGCCGCTGGCGGAAGCCATGCTGCGCCGCCTCGACGACTTCGTGCGCATCGCGCGCGCGGCGGCCGGCGCCGACCCGCTGCCGCAAATCCGCGCCGAACTCGAACGCTACTTCCTCGCCGAGGCGCGCGCCCACGGCGTCACCCTGCCCGACGCCGAGATCCTCGATCTCTGGCGCATGGACGTCGACCTCGACGCCCAGGGCCTGGCGATCTGGGCCGCCGCGCAGGGCTAGCCACCGTTCCACCAGCGCCGACTTTTTGGTTCCGGCCGCACCCTCGGTGCTTAACTTCGTTAATCACCGAAGTTAGCCTGTACCGATAAGTCGGCAGGCCGACTTTTTCATGGCGGCGCGCGGGGGCGGGGGGGTAAAATTCGCGGCCCATGTCCCCGCCGCGCTTCGTCCATCTCCGCCTCCACAGCGAATATTCCATCACCGATGGATTGACGCGCCTCGACGATGCCGTGGCGCGGGCGGTGGCGGACGGCATGCCGGCGCTGGCGCTGACCGACCTCGCCAACCTGTTCGGCATGGTCAAGTTCTACACGGGCGCCCGCGGCGCGGGCGTCAAGCCGATCATCGGCTGCGACGTCTGGGTGGCCGAGGACGAAGCGGCCGATCCGGGCCGCGAGACGACGACGCGCGTGCTGCTGCTGGCGAAGGACCGCGGCGGCTATCTGCGGCTCTGCGAGCTGCTGTCGTCCGCCTACCTGCGGCCGCGCCGCCAGGGCCGCGCCGAGATCGCGCGCCAGGCCTTCGCCGAGGGAGACAACGGCGGTCTGATCGTGCTGTCCGGCGCCCACTTCGGCGACGTCGGCCAGTGGCTGATCGCCGGCAAGGCGGACAAGGCGGCGGAGTGCGCGCGCCACTGGGCGGGGCTCTTCCCCGGCGCCTTCTATCTCGAAGTGCAGCGGCCCACCGGCCGCGCCGACCATCCGGTGCACGAGCGCCTGATCGCCGCGACCTTGCAGCTCGCCGCCGAACTCGACCTGCCGGTGGTGGCGACCCATCCGGTGCAGTTCCTCGACGCCGAGGACTTCCGCGCCCACGAGGCGCGCGTCTGCATCGCCGAGGGCTACGTGATGGGCGACAAGCGCCGCCCGAAGAGCTTCGAGGAAGGTCAGTACTTCAAGACCCAGGACGAGATGGCGAACCTGTTCGCCGACCTGCCCGAGGCGCTGGCCAACAGCCTGGAGATCGCGCGCCGCTGCAACCTCTCCGTGGTGCTCGGCAAGAGCCGCCTGCCCGAGTTCCCGACGCCGCCGGGCATGACCGTCGACGACTACCTCGGCGAGCTGTCGCGCGCCGGGCTGGAGAAGCGCCTCGCCCATCTCTATCCGGATGAGACGGAGCGCGACGCGCAGCGGCCGCGCTACGCCGAGCGGCTGGAGTTCGAGATCAGGACCATCGTGCAGATGGGCTTCCCCGGCTACTTCCTGATCGTCGCGGACTTCATCAACTGGGGCAAGAACAACGGCGTGCCGGTCGGGCCGGGGCGCGGCTCGGGCGCCGGCTCGCTGGTGGCCTACAGCCTCGGCATCACCGACCTCGATCCGCTGCGCTACGAACTGCTGTTCGAGCGCTTCCTCAACCCCGAGCGTGTCTCGATGCCCGACTTCGACATCGACTTTTGCCAGGAAGGCCGCGACCGGGTGATCGACTACGTGCGCAACAACTACGGCCAGCACGCGGTCTCGCAGATCGCCACCTTCGGCACCATGGCGGCCAAGGCGGTGATCCGCGACGTCGGCCGCGTGCTCGATCTCGGCTTCAACTTCGTGGACCAGTTCGCCAAGCTGATCCCCAACGAGCTGGGCATCACGCTCAAGGACGCGCGCGAGAAGGAACCGGCGATCAACGAGCGGCTGGAGCAGGAAGAGGGCCTGCGCGAGCTGTGGAGCCTCGCCGAGAAGCTCGAAGGCATGACGCGCAATGTCGGCATGCACGCCGGCGGCGTGCTGATCGCGCCGGGCAAGCTCACCGATTTCTGCCCGCTCTACGCCGCCGACGGCGGCGCCACGGTGAGCCAGTTCGACAAGGACGACGTCGAGAAGGCCGGCCTGGTCAAGTTCGACTTCCTCGGCCTGCGCACGCTGACCATCCTCAACGAGGCCGTGCAGTTCGTGAAGGAGGTCGAGGGGGTCGAGGTCAGGCTCGAAGACCTGCCCCTCGACGACAGGCCGACCTACGAGGCAATCTTCAAGGCGGCCAACACCACGGCGGTGTTCCAGTTCGAATCGCGCGGCATGAAGGACACGCTGGTGCAGGCGCGCCCCGACTGCCTGGAAGACCTGATCGCCCTGAACGCGCTCTATCGCCCGGGCCCGATGGACTTCATCCCGAACTTCATCAACCGCAAGCACGGCCGCGAGAAGGTGGTGATGCCGCATCCGAGCCTGGAAAAGGTGCTCGGCAACACCTACGGCATCATGGTGTACCAGGAGCAGGTCATGCAGACCGCCCAGGTGATCGCCAACTACTCGCTCGGCGGCGCCGACCTGCTGCGCCGCGCCATGGGCAAGAAGAAGCCCGAGGAGATGGCCAAGCAGCGCGAGATCTTCGTCGCCGGCGCGGCCGGGAACCAGATCGGCGCGGACAAGGCGAACGAGATCTTCGATACCATGGAGAAGTTCGCCGGCTACGGCTTCAACAAGTCGCACGCCGCCGCCTACTCGCTGGTCGCCTACCACACCGCCTGGCTCAAGTGCCACCACCCGGCGGCCTTCATGGCGGCGACCATGTCGTCGGAAATGGCCGACACCGACAAGCTGCAGTTCTTCTTCGCCGACGCCCAGGCCAACGGCATCGCCTTCCTGCCGCCGGACATCAACCAGGGCGTGGTGCGCTTCCGCCCCGTCGATGCCAAGACCATCCGCTACGGCCTCGGCGCCATCAAGGGCACCGGGGAGTCGGCGCTGACGGCGATCCTCCGGGCGCGCGAGGACGGCCCCTTTGCCGACCTGTTCGACTTCTGCCAGCGCATCGACCGGCGCGTCGTCAACCGCCGCGTCGTCGAGGCGCTGATCCGCGCCGGCGCCTTCGACTGCATCGACGACCACCGCGCCAAGCTGCTCGCCTCGGTCGGCATCGCCATCGACGCCGCCGACCAGGCCGAACGCAACGCGCACCAGGGCGGGTTGTTCGACCTGGTCGAGGCCGAGATCCCGGCGGCCAGCCACTACGTCGAGGTGCCGCGCTGGAACGAGCGCGAGCAGCTGCTCAACGAGAAGCAGGCGCTCGGCTTCTTCCTTTCCGGCCACCCCTTCAACGCCTACGCGGCGGAGCTCAAGACCTTCGTGCGGCGCCGCCTCGGCGAGCTGGAGCCGCAGCGCGAGCCGGCGCTGCTCGCCGGCGTGGTGCTCGGCGTGCGCACGCAGATGACGCGACGCGGCAAGATGGCCATCGTCATGCTCGACGACGCCAGCGCCCAGGTCGAGGTCTCGGTATTCAACGAGCTGTGGGACGCCGAGCGCGCCAAGATCAAGGAAGACGAATTGCTGCTGGTCGAGGGCAAGATCCAGCGCGACGACTACAGCGGCGGCCTGCGCGTCTCGGCCGAACGGCTGATGACCCTGGCCGAGGCGCGCGGCCGCCACGCGCGCGTGCTCAAGGTGGCGCTCAATGGGCAAATGAGCGGCGGCTCCGACGCCGCCAGCGCCGCGCGCCTGCACGCGCTGCTGGCGCCCTTCCGCGCCGGCGCGGGCGCCTGCCCGGTGCGCATCTGCTTCCGCAACGGCGAGGCCGAGGCCGAGCTCACCCTGCCGGAAAGCTGGCGCGTGCGCCTGGAGGACGAGCTGTTCGCGCAACTGCGCGGCTGGCTGCAGCCGGAAAACGTGCGTGTGATCTACGGCTGAGCCCGGGTCACCGTCCCGCGATCCGCTACGGCGAGGAGAGCGTTTTTTGCTCGACCGCCTTGTAGCGCGGTTGTTTCATCAGCGCCGAGATTACAGGGAGGCGCGCTGCTCGAAGCCGCTGAACCCGGCCGCCTCTTGAACGTCGCCGAGCTCGACGGCGACGTGGTCCACCTGCGCCGCCGGCGGGCCGCGCCGGGCCCAGGCGATCATGGCGGCGACCTGCTCGTCCGTGCCGGCGACCAGCGCCTCGACGCTGCCGTCGGCGCGGTTGCGCACCCAGCCGGTCGCGCCGAGGGCCTGCGCCTCGCGCGCCATGCTGGCGCGGTAGCAGACGCCTTGCACCTTGCCGGTGATGACGAGGCGGCGGACTTCCATTTACCGCCTCGCCGCCGGGCCGCGCCCCGAAGGAAGTCCCCTTGGGGGACCCCAAGGCGAGGCACTGACTTGCACTCGCGGAGCGAGTGCCCGCTGCGGAAAATTGGTCGGAGCTCCCCCGAGCCATCGAGCGCAGCGAGCAAGGAAGCCCCCCCTTCTGTGGACGGGGGCTGGGGGGTAGGTGCTCATTTCACCTGCATGCCCGGCGTGGCGCCGGAATCGGGCGAGAGGATGTAGAGGCCGCCGGTCTTGCCCTCGGGATCGGAGGCGGCGAGCACCATGCCCTCGCTCATGCCGAACTTCATCTTGCGCGGCGCGAGGTTGGCGACCATGACGGTGAGGCGGCCGACCAGCGCGGCCGGGTCGTAGGCGGCCTTGATGCCGGCGAACACCTGGCGCGTGCCGAGCGGGCCGAGGTCGAGCGTGAGCTTGAGCAGCTTCTCGGCGCCCTCGACGTGCTCGGCGTTGGCGATGCGCGCGATGCGCAGGTCCACCTTCATGAAGTCGTCGATGGAAATGTGGGCGGGCTGCTGCATCTTGTCCTCGGCGTTCTGTTGATGTTGCGCGTGGCGCTGCGGGGATTCGGCCTCCTTGGCGACGGGCGCCGCGGCGGCAGGCACCGCCGTTGTGCCCAATGACTCGCGGTTGGCGGCGAGCAGCGCCTCGATCTGCTTGCCCTCGATGCGCGTCATCAGGTGCTCGTAGGGGTTGATGGCGTGGGCCGGCGGCAGCAGGTGGCCGGCGTCGGCCCAGTGCAGCGGGGCGATGTTGAGGAATTCCTCGGCGCGCTGGGCGAGCTTGGGCAGCACGGGCTTGAGGTAGATCGACAGGGTGCGGAAGGCGTTGATGAGGATCGAGCAGACCTCGTGCAGCTTGGCGTCCTGCCCGGCCTGCTTGGCCAGTTCCCAGGGCTTGTTCTGGTCCACGTACTGGTTGATCTGGTCGGCCAGGGCCATGACGCGGCGCATGGCGCGGGCGAAGTCGCGCTGCTCGTAGTGCTCGGCGATCTCTGCGGCGGCGTCACGCAGGCCGGGCAGGGCGGCGTCGAACCGATCGACAAGATGCGCGGCCTCCAGCTTGCCGCCGAAGCGCTTGGCGACGAAGCCGGCGGCGCGGCTGGCGATGTTGATGTACTTGCCGACCAGGTCGCTGTTCACGCGGCTGACGAAGTCGTCGAGGTTGAGGTCGATGTCCTCCATCGTGCCGTTGAGCTTGGCGGCGAAGTAGTAGCGCAGCCACTCCGGGTTGAGACCCTGCGTCAGATACGATTCGGCGGTGATGAAGGTGCCGCGCGACTTGCTCATCTTGGCGCCGTCCACGGTCAGGAAGCCGTGGGCGAAGACGTTGGTCGGCGTGCGGTAGCCGGCGTGCCGCAGCTCGGCGGGCCAGAACAGCGCGTGGAAGTAGAGGATGTCCTTGCCGATGAAGTGGTAGAGCTCGGCCGTGGAGTCGGGCTGCCACCAGGCGTCGAAGTCGATGCCCTTCTTCTTGCAGAAGTTCTTGAAGGAGCCCATGTAGCCGATCGGCGCGTCGAGCCAGACGTAGAAGTACTTGCCCGGGGCGCCGGGAATCTCGAAGCCGAAATAGGGCGCGTCGCGGGAAATGTCCCAGTCGGTGAGCTTGTTTTCTCCTTCGTCGCCGAGCCATTCGTGCAGCTTGTTGGCGGCCTCGGTCTGCAGGCTGCCCTGGCGCGTCCATTCGCGCAGGAAGCTCTGGCAGCGCGGGTCGGAGAGCTTGAAGAAATAGTGGTCGGAACTCTTCAAGACCGGCTGGGCACCGGAGACCGCCGAGTAGGGGTTCTTCAGCTCGGTCGGCGCGTAGGCCGCGCCGCAGGATTCGCAGCTGTCGCCGTACTGGTCCTTGGCGCCGCACTTCGGGCATTCGCCCTTGATGAAGCGGTCGGGCAGGAACATCTGCTTGACCGGGTCGTAGTACTGCTCGATGGCGCGGACCTCGATCAGGCCGGCGGCCTTGAGCTTGGCGTAGATGTCCTCGGCGTAGAAGCGCGTCTCTTCCGAGTGGGTCGAGTGGTAGTTGTCGAAGGCGACGTGGAAGCCGGCGAAGTCGCGGCTGTGCTCGCCATGCACGCGGGCGATCAGCTGCTCGGGCGTGATGCCCTCCTTCTCCGCGCGCAGCATGATCGGCGTGCCGTGGGTGTCGTCGGCGCAGACGTACCAGCACTCGTTGCCGCGCATCTTCTGGAAGCGCACCCAGATGTCGGTCTGGATGTATTCGACGAGGTGGCCGAGGTGGATGGCGCCGTTGGCGTAGGGCAGGGCGGAGGTGACGAGGATCTGGCGGGCGGTCATGGGAACGGGACGGGCAAGAAAGTGATTTGACGGGGAATTCTATCAGCCGGGGGCGGTCGCCCGTTCGAGCGCGTCGAGGTAAGCGAGCGCCTGCTCGCGGCTTTCGCCGCACATTTCCTCGGAGGGCTGCAGGCCGCCGCAGCAGGCCGGGCGCTCCGGCAGCCCGAACAGCGCGCAGCGCAGTTCGGCCGTGAGATGGCGGCAGGGCACGCCCGCCGGCTTGGCCAGCGAGGAGATCGAGGGGGCGATGCAGCAGGCGGCGCAGCCGGGGCGGCATTCGCGCACCGTCCCGTCGGAACCGAGATTTCGGGATGGGGTCATGGGCGCCATTGTCTCTTGAAGCGGGCCCGGCCGTCCCCATCTGCCAGCACAGCGATTGCGGCCTGTAGAATCGGCCGCTTCCCTTCCCACCCCAGATTCCCGAGAGGTTTCCCCCATGTCCCTCACCGAACAAGCCATCCAGGACGCCCTGAAGGCCGTCGTCGACCCGAATACCGGCAAGGATCTCGTCTCCAGCCGCGGCGTCAAGAACATCAAGGTCGCCGGCGGCGACGTCTCCGTGGACGTCGAGCTCGGCTACCCGGCCAAGAGCCAGATCGAGCCGATCCGCAAGATGGTGATCGACGCGGTCAAGGCGGCCGGCGCGGGCAACGTCTCGGCCAACGTCTATCAGAAGATCGTCTCCCACGCGGTGCAGAAGGGCGTCAAGCTGGTTCCCGGCGTCAAGAACATCATCGCCGTCGCCTCCGGCAAGGGCGGCGTCGGCAAGTCCACCACGGCGGTGAACCTCGCACTGGCCCTGGCCGCCGAGGGCGCCAGCGTCGGCATCCTCGATGCCGACATCTACGGTCCCTCCCAGCCGCAAATGCTGGGCATTCCCGACAGCCAGCCCGAAACCGCCGACGGCAAGAAGCTGCAGCCGATCGAGGCCCACGGCATCCAGGCCATGTCGATCGGCTTCCTCATCGATCCCGAGACGCCGATGGTCTGGCGCGGCCCGATGGTGACGCAGGCGCTGACCCAGCTGCTCGGCGACACCAACTGGAACGAGCTCGACTACCTGGTGGTCGATCTGCCGCCCGGCACCGGCGACATCCAGCTCACCCTGGCCCAGCAGGTGCCGGTGACCGGCTCGGTGATCGTCACCACGCCCCAGGACATCGCCCTGCTCGACGCGCGCAAGGGCCTCAAGATGTTCGAGAAGGTCGGCATC
This sequence comes from Rhodocyclaceae bacterium, assembly GCA_024709955.1. Lineage (GTDB taxonomy): Bacteria > Pseudomonadota > Gammaproteobacteria > Burkholderiales > Rhodocyclaceae > Sulfuricystis. The sequence continues at coordinate 3,322 of JANJVS010000198.1, read as the reverse complement.
CCGATCCTCGGCATCGTCGAGAACATGAGCATCCACATCTGCTCGAAGTGCGGCCACGAGGAGCACATCTTCGGTTCCGGCGGCGGCGAGAAGATGTGCCAGGACTACGAGGTGGAGCTGCTCGGCGCCCTGCCCCTCGACCGCAACATCCGCGAGCAGGTGGATTCCGGCAAGCCGACCGTGGTCGCCGAGCCCGACGGCCGCGTCGCCGCGATCTACAAGGGCATCGCGCGCCGCATCGGCGTCAAGATCGCCGAGCAGGCCAAGGACCATTCCGCCAAGTTCCCGAGCATCGTCATCCAGAACACCTGATGCGCGGCCTCGCCATGCTCGGCGCGCTGCTTGCCCTGCTCGGCTGCGACCGGACGGGCGAGCTGCGCCCGGGCGTGTCCACGGCCGCCGAGGTCGTCGAGAAAATGGGCCGGCCGGCCATGGAATGGCGTGAAGGGGCCGACCAGGTCTGGGAATACCCCTTCACCCCCGAGGGCAGCCGCAACTACATGCTGACCATCGGCCCGGACGGCGTGCTCAAGACAATGGAGCAAGTGCTCACCGCCGAGAACTTCGCCCGCGTCGCGCCGGGCATGACCCGCGACCAGGTACGGCGCCTGCTGGGCAAGCCGGCCTCGACCATGGTCCTGGAGCTCAAGCGGGAGGAGGTCTGGGACTGGAAGGAGACCTCCCCCTTCCCGGGCACCGATCTGCGCTTCAACGTGCATTTCGACCACGACGGCAGGGTCACCCACACCAGCAGAAACGAGATTCCGAAGGCCTGATCGGCGATAATCGCGTTTTCGACACATCAATAAGGGTATCGCCGATGGCCATCAAGTCGGACAAGTGGATTCGCCGCATGGCGCGGGAACACGGCATGATCGAGCCGTTCGCCCCCGAACTCGTGCGCGAGGTGAATGGCGAGAAGATCGTTTCCTACGGCACGTCGAGTTACGGCTACGACATCCGCTGCGCCGACGAATTCCGCGTGTTCACCAACATCAATTCGACCATCGTCGACCCGAAGAACTTCGACCCGAACTCCTTCGTCGAGGTCTCCGGCAAGGGCTACTGCGTGATTCCGCCCAACTCCTTCGCGCTGGCCCGCACCGTCGAATATTTCCGCATCCCGAGGAGCGTGCTGACCGTCTGCCTCGGCAAGAGCACCTACGCGCGCTGCGGCATCATCGTGAACGTCACTCCCTTCGAGCCCGAGTGGGAAGGCTACGTCACGCTGGAGTTCTCCAACACCACGCCGCTGCCCGCCAAGATCTACGCCGGCGAGGGCTGCGCCCAGGTGATCTTCTTCGAGTCCGACGAGATCTGCGAGACCTCCTATCGCGATCGCGGCGGCAAGTACCAGGGGCAGGTCGGCGTGACCCTGCCCAAGATTTAACGCTAGCGCAAACCCGCGGACCTATCATCGCGACCCGCTCCCGGCTTCCGGGGCGGGTCGCCGTCTTTCTCCCTGAGCTTCAGGAGTGCCAGCATGAGATTTCACTTCCCCATCATCATCATCGACGAGGACTTCCGCTCCGAGAACGCCTCGGGCCTCGGCATCCGCGCGCTGGCCGCCGCGATCGAGAAGGAAGGCCTCGACGTGCTGGGCGTCACCAGCTACGGCGACCTGACCTCCTTCGCCCAGCAGCAGAGCCGCGCCTCGGCCTTCATCCTGTCCGTCGACGACGAGGAGCTCGCCAACGACGAGGAGGAAACCATCGCCGAGCTGCGCGCCTTCGTCGAGGAGATCCGCTTCAAGAACGCCGAGATCCCGATCTTCCTGCACGGCGAGACGCGCACCAGCCGCCACATCCCCAACGACATCCTGCGCGAGCTGCACGGCTTCATCCACATGTACGAGGACACGCCGGAGTTCATCGCGCGCCATGTGGTGCGCGAGGCGAAGAGCTATGTCGATTCGCTGCCGCCGCCGTTCTTCCGCGCGCTGACCCATTACGCCGCCGACGGCTCGTATTCCTGGCACTGCCCCGGCCACTCGGGCGGCGTCGCCTTCCTCAAGAGCCCGGTCGGCCAGATGTTCCACCAGTTCTTCGGCGAGAACATGCTGCGCGCCGATGTCTGCAACGCGGTCGAGGAGCTCGGCCAGCTGCTCGACCATACGGGACCCGTCGCGGCCTCGGAGCGCAACGCCGCGCGCATCTTCAACGCCGACCACCTGTTCTTCGTCACCAACGGCACCTCGACCTCGAACAAGATCGTCTGGCATTCCACCGTCGCGCCCGGCGACATCGTCGTGGTGGACCGCAACTGCCACAAGTCGATCCTGCACGCGATCATGATGACCGGCGCCATTCCCGTGTTCCTTATGCCGACGCGCAACAACTCCGGCATCATCGGCCCGATCCCGAAGAGCGAGTTCGCCTGGGAGAACATCCGGAAGAAGATCGACGCCAACCCCTTCATCGCCGACAAGAACGCCAAGCCGCGCGTGCTGACCATCACCCAGAGCACCTACGACGGCGTGCTCTACAACGTCGAGGACATCAAGGAGATGCTCGACGGCAAGATCGACACCCTGCACTTCGACGAGGCCTGGCTGCCCCACGCCGCCTTCCACGACTTCTACGGCGACTACCACGCCATCGGCGCCGACCGGCCGCGCTGCAAGGAGTCGATGGTGTTCTCGACCCAGTCGACCCACAAGCTGCTCGCCGGCCTCTCGCAGGCCTCGCAGATCCTGGTGCAGGACGCGCAGAATCACAAGCTCGACCGCGACGTGTTCAACGAAGCGTATCTCATGCACACCTCGACCTCGCCGCAGTATTCGATCATCGCCTCCTGCGACGTGGCGGCGGCGATGATGGAGGAACCCGGCGGCACCGCGCTGGTGGAGGAGTCGATCGCCGAGGCGCTCGAATTCCGCCGCGCCATGCGCAAGGTGGACGAGGAATGGGGCACCGACTGGTGGTTCAAGGTGTGGGGCCCGGACGACCTCTCCGAGGAAGGCATCGAGGAGCGCGAGTCCTGGATGCTCAAGCCCGGCGCGCGCTGGCACGGCTTCGGCAAGCTCGCCGAGGGCTTCAACCTGCTCGACCCGATCAAGGCCACCGTGATCACCCCGGGCCTCGACGTGGACGGCGAATTCGCCGACGACATCGGCATCCCCGCCGCGATCGTCACCAAGTACCTCGCCGAGCACGGCGTCATCGTCGAGAAGTGCGGCCTCTACAGCTTCTTCATCATGTTCACCATCGGCATCACCAAGGGCCGCTGGAACACGCTGGTCACCGCGCTGCAGCAGTTCAAGGACGACTACGACAAGAACCAGCCGCTCTGGAAGGTGCTGCCCGAGTTCGTCGCCAAGCAC
>JANJVS010000185.1 GCA_024709955.1 Rhodocyclaceae bacterium | reverse complement strand
CTTGCACCGAAAGTCGGGATAACCGGACTCGGAGTTACCGACTTATCAGCGCCGACTTTTCGGCTTTTGCTTCGGTGCTTGGCAGCATTGCCGGGGGCGTATCCGCGCCGAGCCAGGCGTTGACCTCGGCGACGTCCTGCTCGGTCAGGGTGCCCGCCGCCGCTTTGAGCTTGAGGCGGCCGGTGGCGTAGGCGGCGCGGGCGGAGGCGAGTTCGTGGCGGGTGTTGGCGAGCTGCTGCAGGGCGTTGAGCACGTCCACGCTGTTGCGCGTGCCGGCCTGCACGCCCTTGCGGGTGGAGTGCAGCGCCTGCTCGGCGGAGCGCAGGGCCTGTTCGAGGGCGCGCACGCGGGCGACGCCCTGTTCGACGCCGCCGAATTCCTTGGCGACCATGACTTCGAGCTGGCGCTTGCCGGCTTCGTATTGCTGGCGGGCCTTTTCCAGGTTGGCGTGGGCCTGGCGCAGCGCCGAATTGGTATGGCCGCCGGAATAGATCGGGATATTGAGCTGCACGCCGACGCTGGTGGTGCGGTAGAGGCTGCCGATGGTGGTGTCGCTGTCGCTGTCGCTGTGCCGGCGGCTGGCCACCAAGTCGAGGGTGGGCAGGTGGGCGGCGCGGCTCTTGTCCACCTCGCGTTCCGCCGCTTCCACGCCGGAGCGCATGGCGCGTAGCTCGGGATTCTGTTCCTCCGCCTGGACGAGCCAGGCGTCGAGGCCGGCGGGGTCCGGGCGGTCGAGGCGCAGACGACCGGCGTCGATGCGGGCGAGGGTTTCGGTCTTGACCCGCTGGTTCACGATGCCCGCCAGGGCGCGTTCGGCGACGCCGAGGGCATGGCGCGCCTCGATTTCCTGGGCACCGGCCATGTCGAGGCGCGCGCGCGCGTCGTCGATGTCGGTGCGGGTGCCGAAGCCGGCGGCGAGGCTGCGTTCGGCGGCGGCGAGCTGGCCGGCGTAGGCGTCCTTCTGGGCGAGGATGCTGTCGAGCTTCTCGCGGGCGATCAGGGCGTCGAAGTAGGCGCCGGAAACGCGCAGGGCGAGCTGCTGGGTGTCCTTTTCCAGCGTGGCTTCGGCGGCGTCCACCTGGGCGCTCGCCTGGTAGTAGCGGGCCACGCTGCCGAGGCGGAACAGCGGCTGGCGCAGGCTGAGGGCGGCGTTCTTGCCGACGTAGTCGTATTCGCGGGTGACGTCCCGGCCGGTGAAGGCGCTTTGCGAGGTCTGCTCGGTGTTGTTGTTGTTGCGGCTGGCGCTGATGGAAATCTGCGGCAGCAGCTCGGCGCGGGCCTGGGGCAGCAGTTCGCGCGCCGCCTCGGCGGTGGCGCGCGCGGCCTGGAAGCTGGGATCGGCGCTCAGGGCGAGGCGGTAGGCATCCATCAGGTCGAAGGCGGCGGCCGGACCGGCGGCGAGCGCCAGTCCGGCGCAGAGCGTGGCCAGCAGGCGACGGGAATTCGCGCGGCGCTTCATCTCACTCCTCCTTCATGGACGCGGCCATGCGCTTGAGCAGGGGATGCAGCAAGTAGGTCAGCACCGAGCGTTCGCCGGTCTTGACGATGACCTCGACGGGCATGCCCGGCTGCAGCTGGCGCTTGCCGAGCACCTTCATTCCTTCCGGGGTGATGGCGACGCGGGCCAGGTAGTAGGGGGGCTGGCTCGGCTCGGCCAGCAGGTCGCTGGAAACGGAAACGATTTCGCCCTCGACGACGAGCTGGGGCGAGTGGGCGAAGCTGGAGAAGCGCACGTCGGTCTTCGCGCCGGGCTTGACGCTGTCGATCAGGTGGGGGGCGACCCGGGTTTCCAGCAGCAGCGGCTCGTTCTCGGGCACGATGTCCATGAGCTTCTGGCCGGGGCCGACCACGCCGCCGACGGTCTGGGTGACGAGGCCGACCACCTGGCCCTCGGCGGGCGCGCGGATCACGGTGCGCGCCAGGTCGTTGGTGACCGCCGTGTATTTGTCCGCGTCGGCCTGCACCTCGCGGCGCACTTCGGCCAGCTGGCTTTCGACTTCCTTGCGGTAGTCCTGATTGCGCTGGATGGCGCGCATCTTGAGCTCGGCGACGGCGCTGCGGGCGCGCTGCATGTTGCCCTGGATCTCGGCGATGGAGGCCATGGTGTCGGCGGCCATGCGTTCCAGCTCCAGCTGGCGGTTGCGCGGGGCATAGCCTTCCTTCACCAGTTCGCGCATGCCCTTGAGGTCTTCGTTCAGGTAGGAGAGCTGGGCCTGGCGCGCCTCCAGCATGCCCTGATAGCCCTTGATGGCGGCCTCCTGGCCCTCGATGGATTCCTTGATGCCCTGCAGCTCGGCCTGCAGCGACATGCGGCGCGACTGGAAGAGCTGCTGCTGGTTGGCGACCAGCTGCCCGATGAAGGGGTCGCCGGTCTCGGCCAGGTCGGGGTGGAAGGAGATCTTCGCCGCGCCGGTTTGCTCCGCCTGCAGCCGGCCTTCCATGGCGCGATAGGTCAGGTAGTGCTGGCGCACGGAGGAGTAGGTGGCCTGCATCACGGCGTCGTCGAGGCGGATCAGCGGTTCGTCTGCCTTGACGAACTGGCCTTCCCTGACGAGCACCTGCTTGACGATGCCGCCGGTCTGGTGCTGCACGGCCTTGCGCTTGGTGTCGATGGCCACCATGCCCTGGGTCGGCACGCCTTCGTCGAGGGGGGCGAGGCTCGCCCACAGGAGAAAGCCGCCGAAGCCGACGCCGAGCGCCCAGAGGCCGACGCGCATCGGCTTGCGCGTGTCGGCGGGCAGGGCGAGGTCGCCTTCGAGGGTGGCCGGGGTGTTGGCGGCGGCGGGGGCCAGCGGGTTCTGCTGCGGCATGCTTGGCATGTTCATGGTCGTTCCTGGGTGAATGGCGGTCTTGCGTGGGTTCAGGCGGGCTGGACGGCGGCGGCGGGCGGTTGGGGCGCGGCGGGTGGCTTGAGCGCGGCGATGACCTCGTCGCGCGGGCCGTGAAGGCGGATCTGGCCGTCCACCAGCAGCAGGATGCGGTCCACCGCGGCGAGGATGTTCATGCGGTGGGTGACGAGGAAGACGGTCTTGCCCATGGCCTTGAGATGGCGCAGGGCCTCGACCAGGGCGGCCTCGCCGGCGTCGTCGAGGTTGGCGTTGGGTTCGTCGAGCACGATCAGCGCCGGGTCGCCGTAGAGCGCGCGCGCCAGGCCGATGCGCTGGCGCTGGCCGCCCGAGAGCAGGTTGCCGGCCTCGCCCATGGGCGTGTCGTAGCCCTTCGGGAAGCGCAGCACCATGTCGTGGATGCCGGTGCGCTTGGCGGCCTCGATGACCTTTTCGGGATCGACCGCGCCGAAGCGGGCGATGTTCTCGGCGATGCTGCCTTCGAGCATCTCGACGTCCTGGGGCAGGTAGCCGATGTGCGGGCCGAGCTCGCCGCGCTCCCAGCTTTCGATGGCCTCGCCGTCGAGCAGCACGCGCCCCTGGCGCTGCGGCCAGATGCCGACCAGGGCGCGCGCCAGGGTGGACTTGCCCGATCCGGAGGGACCGATGATGGCGACGCTGCCGCCGGCGGGAAACTCGGCGTTAAGCCGCCGGAGGATCGGCTCGGCGCGACCGGGGACGGTGGCGACGAGGTCTTCCAGCCGCACCTGGCCGGCGGGGGCCGCATGCACGGCGCGCGCCGCCCGGCCGGGGTGGGCGCGCAGCAGGTCCTCCAGGGATTCGAAGGCGCCGCGGGCGGTCATGAAGCTTTTCCAGCTCGCGGTGATCAGGTCGATCGGCGCCAGGGCACGTGTCATGAGTACGTTGGCGGCGATCATGCCGCCGGCGGTGAGCTCTCCTTCGATCACCAGCAGGGCGCCGGCGCCGAGCATCAGGGACTGCATGCTGTAGCGCACGAACTTGCTGACGGACTGCATGCGCCGGTTGAGCTCCTGTGAGGTGGTGCCCGCCTGCAGGTGGCGCTTCTGGCGGTTGAGCCAGCGCCGCCGCAGGTGGCCCTGCATGCCGAGGGCCTCGATGACTTCGGCGTTGCGCAGCTTGCCATGCACGTAGGCATTCACGTCGGCGCCGGTCTGCAGCACGTCGGCGGTCGAGGTCTGGGTAAGGCGGTGGATTACGAAGGTCACGCCGGTCTGCAGGATGGCAAAGCCCAGCGCGGTCATGCCGAGGAAGGGGTGCAGCAGGAACAGCACGACGAGATAGATCGGCGTCCAGGGCGCGTCGAAGAAGGCGAAGATGCCATTGCCGGTGAGGAACTGGCGCACTTCGGTCAGGTCGTTGAAGGCGCGCTGCGCCGGAGCGCCGGACCGGCTGAGGTTGGCCTCGAAGCTGGCGTTGAACACGCGCGTGCTGAGCACCGCGTCGAGCCGCACCCCGGCGCGCACCAGCAGGCGCGAGCGCGACCATTCGGCGAAGGCCATCACCGCGAAGAAGAACAGCGTGATCAGCGACACCACCAGCAGGGTCAGCTCGCTGCGGCTGACCAGCACCCGGTCGTACACCTGCAGCATGTAGAGGG
>JANJVS010000152.1 GCA_024709955.1 Rhodocyclaceae bacterium | reverse complement strand
CAACCTCGTCGCCGTGGTGTCCAACGGCACCGCCATCCTCGGCCTCGGCAACCTCGGCCCGCTCGCCTCCAAGCCGGTGATGGAAGGCAAGGGCGTGCTTTTCAATATGTTCGCCGGCATGTACTTTTTCTACATCTTGCTCTACGAGCTCTATGCCGACAAGCTGATCGACATCGTCGCCGCCATGGAGCCGACCTTCGGCGGCATCACCCTCGCAGACATCAAGGCGCCCGAGTGCTTCTACCTCGAGGCCAAGCTGCGCGAGCGCATGAAGATCCCGGTGTTCCACGACGACCAGCACGGCACCGCCATCGTCGTCGGCGCCTTCATCCTCAACGGCCTCAAGCTCGTCGGCAAGAAGATCGACGAGATCAAGCTCGTCACCTCCGGCGCCGGCGCCGCCGCGCTCGCCTGTCTCGACCTGCTGGTCAATCTCGGCGTCAAGGTCGAGAACATCTGGGTCACCGACATCAAGGGCCTCGCCTACGAAGGCCGCATCGAGGACATGGACCCGATCAAGGCGCGCTACGCCAAGCAGACCGACCTGCGCACCCTCGGCGAGGTGATCGCGGACGCCGACGTCTTCCTCGGCCTTTCGGCCGGCGGCGTGCTCAAGCAGGAGATGGTCGCCAAGATGGCGGCGAAGCCGCTGATCCTCGCGCTCGCCAACCCGACGCCGGAAATCCTGCCCGAGGAAGTCAAGGCGGTGCGCGACGACGCCATCATCGCCACCGGCCGTTCGGACTACCCGAACCAGGTGAACAACGTCCTCTGCTTCCCCTTCATCTTCCGCGGCGCCCTCGACGCCGGCGCGACCACGATCACCGAGCAGATGAAGCTCGCCGCCGTGCGCGCCATCGCCGAGCTGGCCCAGGCCGAGGCGTCCGACGTGGTGGCGATGGCCTACGGCGGCGAATCGGTCGGCTTCGGTCCCGAATACCTGATCCCCAAGCCCTTCGACCCGCGCCTGATCGTCAAGATCGCGCCGGCCGTGGCCCAGGCCGCCGCCGATTCCGGCGTCGCCACCCGCCCGGTCGCCGACATGGCGGCCTACAAGGAACAGCTCAACAGCTTCGTCTACCACTCCGGCTTCGTGATGAAGCCGGTGTTCGCCGCCGCCAAACAGGCGCCGCGCCGCGTTATCTATTGCGAGGGCGAGGACGAGCGCGTGCTGCGCGCCGTGCAGGCCGTCAAGGACGAGGGCCTGGCGCAACCCGTGCTGATCGGCCGCCCCGAGGTCATCGAGCACCGCCTGCTGCGCGCCGGCCTGCGCATCCGCGCCGGCGTGGACTTCGAGGTCGTCAACCCGCTCTCCGATCCGCGCTACCGCGACCTCTGCAACGAATACCACCAGCTCATGGGCCGCCAGGGCGTCACGCCAGAGATGGCCAAGCAGGCGCTGCGCTCCGACACCACGCTGATCGGCGCCATGCTGCTGCGGCGCGGCGACGTGGACGCCATGCTCTGCGGCACCGTCGGCCGCCACGCCCAGCACCTGCGCCACGTCGAGGACGTCATCGGCCTCAAGGCCCGCGCCCATTGCTTCGCGGCGATGAACCTGCTGCTGCTGCCGCGCCACACCCTGTTCGTCTGCGACACCTACGTGAACGAGGACCCGGATGCCGGCCTGGTCGCCGACATCGCGCTGATGGCCGCCGACGAGGTACGCCGCTTCGGCGTCGCGCCCAAGGTCGCCCTGCTTTCCCATTCCAACTTCGGCAGCGTGCCTTCCGACGCCACGCGCAAGATGGCGCGCGCCCTCGAAATCATCACCGCGCGCGCACCCGAGCTGGAGGTGGACGGCGAGATGCACGGCGACGCCGCGCTCAACGAGAACATCCGCAACCGCCTCTACCCGGGCTGCCGCTTCAAGGGCGAGGCGAACCTGCTGATCATGCCCAATGTCGATGCCGCCAACATCGCCTTCAACCTATTGAAGGAGACCAATGGCGAGGGCATCACCGTCGGTCCGATCCTGCTTGGCGCCGCCAAGCCGGTGCACATCCTCACCTCCACCGCCACCGTGCGGCGGCTGGTGAACATGACCGCGCTGGCGGTGGTGGATGCGAATCACCTGAGGGGATGAGGCGGCGCGGCCCCGCGCCACGCGGATGCTTTCTCCGTAAAATCGCCGGCATCTGCCCGACCTCCTGGATGCCCCATGCCGCCGTTCCGATCAGGCGAGACGGATTCGCCGCCGCCGCGCAGCCCAGCAGCCGCCCGTCCTGACGGGCGGCGGGAGCCGGGAGCGCGCGCATGACGGGGAAGGCCGCCGCCAAGGAGCCTTCCCGCTCCGACGTGATGCTCCTCGGAAGCGTGGCGGTCGTCGGCTTGCCGACATTCGCCATCGTGGAGCTGATCGAGCGGTTCGGCCTGCTGGCGGCCCTGCTGGTCGTGGCGGGAATGGTCGGCCTGGGCGCCGGCTATTGGCAGTGGCAGCGCATGCGGCGCGCCGCCTACCTGCGCGCCAAATACCCGGACGCGGAACTGGTCCGCCGGCTGTTCGCGGGCGAGGTCTGGCAAGGCCAAAGCGCGGAGGAACTGGAGGACGCGCTGGGCAAGCCCGTCGCGGTGGAGCGCCCCAAGCGCGGCGGCAACCGCCGCGAGGTCTGGAACTACCTGCCCTACAAGGGGCGTTATCGCATGCGCGTCACGCTGGAGGCCGGCTGTGTCAGCTCCTGGCAGCGGCGCGGCACGGAAGGGTAGGAATCTCGGCTCTAACGCCCGGCACACACCGCGCAGCCGGGATCGCGCGGCACGGCGATGTCGCGCCATGCCATCGCCAGTCCGTCGAGCAGCAGGAGGCGACCGGCAAGGGAGGTGCCGCAGCCGATGATGAGCTTGAGGGCCTCGGCGGCCTGGGCGGCGCCGACGATGCCGGTGAGCGGTGCGAAGACGCCCATGACGGCGCAGCGCACTTCCTCGACGTCCTCGGCCTCGGGGAAGAGGCAGTGGTAACAGGGGGCGTCGGCGCGGCGCGTGTCGAAGACGGCGACCTGGCCGTCGAAGCGGATCGCGGCGCCGGAGACGAGGGGTTTGCGGTGCCTGACGCAGGCGCGATTGACGGCGTGGCGGGTGGTGAAGTTGTCGCAGCAGTCGAGCACCACGTCGGCGCGCGCGACTTCCTGTTCCAGGCGTTCGCCCGTCAGCCGTTCGTGCAACGGCACGACATGGCAGTCCGGGTTGAGGGCGGCGAGGGTGGCGGCGCCGGAGTCGACCTTGGCGCGGCCGACGGCATCGTTGCGGTGGAGGATTTGGCGCTGCAGGTTGGTGAGGTCCACCGTGTCGCCGTCGGCGAGCGCCAGCGTGCCGATGCCGGCGGAGGCAAGGTAGAGGGCGGCGGGGGAGCCGAGGCCGCCGGCGCCGAGCACGAGCGCGCGCGCGGCGCGCAGCCGCTCCTGGCCCTCGATGCCGATCTGCGGCAGCAGGATGTGGCGGCTGTAGCGCAGCAGCTGGTCGTCGTTCACGAGCGGGTCGTTACCGTATCGGCGGCGTGTTACTTGTATTCGCGCAGCTCGGGCGGCGTGTCGTCGTGGTCGCCGTGGGGATGGTGCTCCCAGGCGTGCGAATAGACCTCGTGGGACTTCTTGATGAGGCGTTCAGGCTGGCCCATGTTGCGCAGCTGGGTTTCCTCGGTGAAATAGACGAGGGCGCGGATCAGCTTGGCGTAGAGGGTGTTTTCCAGATGGAAGCCGCGATCGAGCAGCAGCCTTTCCAGTTCCTCCATGCTGTGGTCGGTGATCTCGTAGCAGACCGCGATGCCGTTGGGCTGGGAACCGGGGGCGACCTCCAGCTTGGGCAGGGTGCGCAACAGCTCGAAGGCCTCGGGGACCTGCCAGTGCTTGAGCTTGCAGAAGCGCAGCTCGCGCTGCTTGCGGGTGCCGGTCTGCGGGACGAGGGGGTGCGGCCGGTGCAGGCCGCGTTCCTGGTCGCGCAGCAGGCGGGCGCGTTCCGGGTTCATCATGGCTGCTCACCTCCGATGTCTTCGCGTCCCGCGCCGGCGCACGGCGGACCTGGCGGCCGGCGGCGCGAGCGGGGGCGCGCGGAGTTCATTTTCTCACCACCTGCAGGGCCTTGAGGAGGTTCAGCGCCTGCATCGCCTGGTAGTCGTTCTTCGAGGCCGGCTCGAAGGGGGCGAGATGCTGGTCGTCCTTGGCGCCGTCGTCCTGCTTGCCCGACTTGTCCTTCCGGGCGGGGGCGGGCTTTTCCTCCTCCTTGCCGTTGGCGAGGTGGCGTTCGAGGTCGGCTTCGCGCAGGCGTTCGCGCGAACCGCCGTTGGCGCTTTCCTCGACGACGATGTCGGGGGTGATGCCCTTGGCCTGGATCGAGCGGCCGCTCGGCGTGTAATAGCGCGCCGTGGTGAGCTTGATCGCGGTCTTCGACGACAGCGGCATCACGGTCTGCACCGAGCCCTTGCCGAAGGTCTGGGTGCCCATGACGATGGCGCGCTTGTGGTCCTGCAGCGCGCCGGCGACGATCTCCGAGGCGGAGGCCGAGCCGCCGTTCACCAGCACCACCATCGGCACGCTTTTCACGGCCTCCGGCAGCTTCTTCAGGTAGTCCTCGCGGTTGCCGCCGCGCAGGTAGTCCTCGCTGGCGGCGACGTACTTGCGCTTGGCGTCCTCGACGCGGCCGTCGGTGGTGACGACGACGCTGTTGGGCGGCAGGAAGGCGGCGGCGACGCCGACCGCGCCGTGCAGCAGGCCGCCGGGGTCGTTGCGCAGGTCGAGCACCAGGCCCTTGAGACCGCTGCCCTTGGCGTCGGCATCGGCCTTGTAGAGCTTGTCGATGTGCCTGACCAGGTCGGGCGCGGTCTCTTCCTGGAACTGGGTGACGCGCAGGTAGCCGTAGCCCGGCTCGACGGTCTTCGACTTGACGCTCTGCACCTTGATCTTGTCGCGCTCGATGGTGAATTCGAGCGGCTTGGCCTCGCCCTTGCGCAGCACGGTGAGCTTGATCGAGGTCTTCGGCTTGCCGCGCATCTTCTTGACGGCGTCGTTGAGGGTCATGCCCTTCACCGGCGTGTCGTCGAGCTTGATGATCAGGTCGCCGCTCCGGATGCCGGCGCGCCAGGCCGGGGTGTCCTCGATGGGCGCGACGACCTTGACCAGGCCGTCCTCCATGCCGACCTCGATGCCGAGGCCGCCGAATTCGCCCTGGGTGGACACCTGCAGGTCCTTGAAGGCCTCGGCGTCGAGATAGGCCGAGTGCGGGTCGAGATTGGCGAGCATGCCGCTGATGGCATGGGTGATGAGCTGCTTGTCCTCGACCGGCTCGACGTAGCCCTGCTTGATGGCGTTGAAGACGTCGGCGAAGCTGCGCAGCTCCTCGACCGGTAGCGGCGCGGCGCCATTCTTCTGGGCGATGGCGGAGAAGTTGACGCTCAGCATCACGCCGGCGACGAGGCCGACGAACACCAGACCGACTTGCTGCAATTTGCTACGCATGGGACCCTCTGCGGTGTAGGCACGGACGGGCATCCCGGGGCGCTCCGCGGCGCTTACGGCGCGCCCAGCCATTTCTGCGGATCGAACGCCCGCCCCCGATGCCTGAGTTCAAAGTATAAACCCGAATCCGCCCGGCCTTCGCCCACCCCGGGGCTGCCGCCGACGGTGGCCACCGTCTCGCCGGCGCCGACTTTCTTGCCGACGTCGGCGAGCAGCGTCTGGTTGTTGCCATAGACGGAAAGGAAGTCGTCGTCGTGGTCGATGATCAGCAGGTTGCCGTAGCCGCGCAGCCAGTCGGCGAACACCACCGTGCCGGGGGCGACGGCGCGCACGTCGCTGCCCTCGGCGGCGGCGATGAACAGGCCCTTCCACGTGGACTGGCCGTCGTCGCGGCGGGCGCCGAAGCGGCCGGCGATGCCGCCCCTGGCCGGTCGCACCAGGCGGCCGCGCAGCTTGGCGAAGGCGCCGCCGGTGCCGAGCGGTTCCGCCGTCGTGCCGCCGGGCGGCACGACGGGCGCGCCGCGCGCCGGCGCGGCGGCCTTTGGCGGCCGGGCGGGCTTGGCGGGGCGCTTCGCCAGCGCGGCGATCAGGTTGCCGAGGCGCTGCTCGTTCTGCTTGAGGGTGTCGATCTCGCGGCGCTGGCTCTTGATCTGGGTGGCGAGTTTGGCGAGCGCCTTCTGGCGCTCCTGCTGGTGGCGGCGCAGCTCGGCGCGCTCGGCCTCCTCGCGCCTGGCGAGCTCGGCGAGGTGCTCGCCGCGCGTCTTGACGACGCCGGCGAGCCGGCGTGTCTCGGCCGCGTCGCGGCGCAGCTCGGCGATCAGCTCGGCCTTGGCGCGGGAGAGCAGGGCGAGGAAGTGCCGGTCGCGCGCGGCGGCGTTGGGATCGCCGCCGGCGAGCAACACGGCCAGGGCGTCGGCCTCGTGGGGGCGGAACTGATGGCGCAGCAGGCGCGCGAGCTGTGCCTGGCGCGCGGCGGTCTGGCGCTCGATGCGCCCGAGTTCGCGCTCGTGGCCGGCCAGTTCGTGCTGGGCGGCGCCGCGTTCGGCGCCGAGCGCGCGCAGCTTGCGGCCGACGGCGGAGATGGATTTTTCGGCGTCGCGCAACTGGTCGGCCGCCTGGGCGCGCGCCGACTCGCTCTGCTTGAGCTGTTTTTCCAGCGCGCTGCGCTGGTCGCGCAGGGATTCGAGCCTGGCCTTCTCGCGCTCGGCGCGGCTGTCGGCGGCGGGGACGTCGCCTGCCGCCAATAGCAGCGCCAGGCAGGCGCCGCCGGCGAGGAAGCGCGGGGCGGGCCGGGTCAACCCTTGGCTTTGCCCTGGTTGGCCACCGCCGCCTGGGCCGCCGCGATGGTTTCCGGGTCGGCCAGGTAGTAGCTCTTCAGCGGCTTGAGGTCGGCGTCGAGCTCATAGACCAGCGGCTGGGCGGTCGGGATGTTGAGGTTGACGATGTCCGCGTCCGAGATGCCGTCAAGGTACTTGATCAGCGCGCGCAGGCTGTTGCCGTGGGCGGCGATCAGCACGCGCTTGCCGGACTTGACCATCGGGGCGACGGTTTCGTGCCAGTAGGGCAGGAAGCGCTCGACGGTGTCCTTGAGGCATTCGGTGGTCGGGAACTGGCCGGCAGCGAGGCCGGCGTAGCGCGGGTCGCCGGACTCGTAGCGCGGGTCGGTCTTGTCCAGGGCCGGGGGCGGCGTGTCGTAGGCGCGGCGCCAGATTTTCACCTGCTCCTCGCCGAACTTGGCGGCGGTCTCGGCCTTGTTGAGGCCCTGCAGCGCGCCGTAGTGGCGCTCGTTGAGGCGCCAGGAATGCACGATCGGCAGCCACATGCGGTCCATTTCCTCCAGCACCGTCCACAGCGTCTTGATGGCGCGCTTGAGCACCGAGGTGTAGGCGATGTCGAACTCGTAGCCCTGTGCCTTGAGGAGCTGCCCTGCGGTCTTGGCCTCGGCGAGACCCTTCTCGGTCAGGCCGACGTCGGTCCAGCCGGTGAAGCGGTTTTCCTGGTTCCAGGTGGATTCGCCGTGGCGAAGCAGTACGAGCTTGTAGGTGGCAGTCATGACGGAGCTGGGGATAAGGGAAATGCGCGACGGGGGAATAAGCGCGGATAATAAAGCAAGGCAAGCGCTTGAATAACAGTATTATAGAATATTCAAATCTTGCCTTTGCTCAGGCGCTTGCAACCCTGTCCGAAAGTACCAGGCCATGGATAAAATCATCACCGAAATGATGGATCACGAGGAACATGTCGAGATCGCCGCGCGGGCCCTGAAGGCGATTTCCCATCCGCTGCGCCTGAAGATCCTCTGCGTGGTCGGCGACCAGGAGGTCTGCGTGCAGGACATCGTCGACGCGGTCGGCACCTCGCAGAGCAACATTTCACAGCACCTGGCCATCCTGCGCGACAAGGGCGTGCTCACCACGCGCAAGGATGCCAACCGGGTCTATTATCGCGTCGCCGACCAGCGCACCCTGCAGCTCATCGTCCTGATGCGCGAGGTGTTCTGCGGCGTGCCGGCGCGGCATTGATGCTCATTGACACAGGAAACACGATGGAATTCATTCAGCAAAACTTGATGTGGGTCGGCCTCGCCGCGGTCAGCGGCGGGATGCTGCTGTGGCAGATGTTCAACGGCACCGGCGGCAGCAACATCTCCGCGGCCGAGGCGACGCTGCTGATCAATCGCCAGGATGCGCTGGTGCTCGATGTGCGCGAGACCGCCGAATGGTCCGCCGGCCACATTCCCAACGCGCGCCACATCGCCCTCGGCCATCTCGCCAAGCACCTTTCCGAGATCGAGAAGCACAAGGACAAGCCCGTCATCGTCGTCTGCGCGAGCGGCAACCGCTCCAACTCGGGTTGCGGCGTGCTCAAGAAGGCCGGCTTCCAGCAGGTATTCAACCTCGCCGGCGGCGTGAACGCCTGGAACGACGCCGGCCTGCCCATGACCCGCAAATAATTCCGCGAGGAGAGATCCGATGGCCAAGATCGTCATGTACGCCACCGCCGTTTGCCCCTACTGTGTCCGCGCCGAGGCGCTGCTGAAGCGCAAGGGCGTCACCGACATCGAGAAGATCTACGTGGACCGCGAGCCGGAACGCCGCGCCGAGATGGAGGCACGCGTTCCCGGCGCCCGCACCGTGCCGCAGATTTTCATCGACGGCCGCCATGTCGGCGGCTGCGACGACCTGCACGAGCTCGACCGCCAGGGCGGACTCGACCCGCTGCTCGCGGCCTGACGCCCGGCGGCGGGGTAGAATGCCCGCTCTTTTCCCACCCGCCAGACCAGGATCATCATGAGCGAGCAAGCGCAGCAAGGGCAGGACAACGCCCCGATCTTCAGCATCGAAAAACTCTACGTCAAGGATCTTTCCCTGGAGGTGCCCAACGCGCCCCAGTGCTTCCTCGAGCGCGACGCCGCCGAGGTCGGCCTGCAGATGCAAAGCGGCGGCGAGGCGATCGGCGAAGGCATCTTCGACGTCAGCCTGACGCTGACGGTCACCGCCAAGCTTGGCGACAAGACCCAGTTCCTCGTCGAGGTCACGCAGTCCGGCATCTTCCAGATCCGCAACGTGCCGAACGAGGAACTGGAACCCATCGTCGCCGTCGCCTGCCCGAACATCCTTTTCCCCTACGCGCGCGAAGCCATCTCCGACGCCGTCACCCGCGCCGGCTTCCCGCCCGTGCTGCTGGCGCCGGTGAACTTCGAGGCCATCTA
>JANJVS010000103.1 GCA_024709955.1 Rhodocyclaceae bacterium | reverse complement strand
CGCCGGCGCTCCGCCGCGCCTTGTCCGCAGCCATGGCCAGCTTCGCGCCCTGGCGGATTTCCAGGTTGGCGAGGCTTTCGATGGCGCGGATGCTGGCGCCGGCGTGTTCCGCATCGAGGGCGGCGCGGTAGTGGGCGATGGCGCGTTCCTGGTCGCCGAAGGCGGACCAGGCGGCGCCGAGCTTTTCCTCGACGACGGCGGTGCGGCAGTCGGGGTTGCGCGCGGCGGTTTCGATGGCCGCGAGTTGGCTGCCGTAATACTCCTGCTTCTCCGCGTCGGTGGCGCCCTGCAGGCGCGCGGCGATCTTGTCGAGGTCGGCGACCAGGTCGCTGGGCAGGGGGCTGTAGCCGCCGGCGCTTTCCGGCGGCGTGGGAACCGGAAAGCGGTAGCGCTCGTCGCCGTAGGCCTGGAAGGCGCCCCAGGTGTTGCCGGCGGGGTGGCGTGCGTGGGTGGCGGCGCGCGCTGCGAGCACCGCCTGGCCGAAGCGCTTGCCGGCGAGCATGGCGGTGTAGAAGGTCTGGGCGAAGGTCTCGGCGGCCCGGTCGTCCACCGCCCAGCCGGCGGCGACGACGGCCTTGCAGCCGATCTCGATGAACTGCGCGGCGAGGTTGGCGGCGAGTTCGCCCCAGCGCGGCCGGCGCTCGGCCGCCGCCTCCGGCCGCATGTCGCCGAGGTGGCAGCAGTTGAGGAAGACGAATTCCGGCACGTAGGGCAGCTTGGCCACCTGCGCGGCGGTGAGGAAGGTCTTCGGCCCGAGGACCATGCCGGTCAGGCCGGTCTCCTGGTCCTCGACTTCGCCGTGGCCGGCCAAGTGCAGGAAGCGGTAGTTGCCGCAGAGCAGTCCCT
This sequence comes from Rhodocyclaceae bacterium, assembly GCA_024709955.1. Classification (GTDB taxonomy): domain Bacteria; phylum Pseudomonadota; class Gammaproteobacteria; order Burkholderiales; family Rhodocyclaceae; genus Sulfuricystis. The sequence continues at coordinate 24,464 of JANJVS010000103.1, read as the reverse complement.
CGAACACCTCGCGCGCGTCGGCGCGGCAGATCAGGTCGGCGTCGATGTCATGTTCGCGCAGCGTCTTGGCGACGAGCGTGGCTTCCTGCTGCGCGCCGGGAAGCTCGGCGCGCCCCGAGCGCGTGTCGCCGACGACGAAGGCGCGCCTTGCCGCGGCGATGGGCGGCCGCGGGCGGCCGTGGATGGTGGCGAGCTGGCGCACGAGCTCGACGCGGGCGGCCAGCGGCGGCATGTCGGCCTGGCCGGTGTCGCGCATCAGTTCCCAGGGGTAGGCGGCCGCCGCGGGTTCCACGGAAAGCATCAGGGTGCGCAGCTCGGCGACGGCGGCCTTCATGCCGTTGGGCACCATGAGCTGGAACAGTGCGCAGGAAAGGCGCGGTGAATCCTGCAAGGAGCCGGTGGCGGCGGCGATCAGGCCGTCGATGGCCTGGCGCTGGTCCGGCTCGGCGGCGACTTCGTTGCGGGCGCGGTCGCCGATGACGGTGAAGCGCAGCCCGCCCTTGAGGCCGTCGGCGGCGATCAGCACGCGGTAGGCGCCCGGCTGGCCCTCGCTGGCGATGCAGCGGCCGCGATAACCGCCGACGCCGTCGCGCAGGCGCCCGTCGAAGCGCAGGGCGGCGAAGCGGGCGTCGCGCACGGTTTCGCGCAGGGCTGCCACGGCGGCGATGGCGCGCCCCTCGGCTTCCTCGAACAGCGTAAGCCGGGCGATGCGCGTGGGGGAGTTCGACTCGGCCAGCTTGGCGTTGGCGTCGCACAGCGCCTCGGCGAGGCAGCGCGCGCCGGCCTCGACCGTGAGGCCGGTGAAGCCGGTGCCGACGAGCAGGGCGGACACTTCCACCCGCCCGGAAAAGTCGGCGCCGGCGGGACGGTGGCATTGGTCGTGGCCGCGCGCGTATTCGAGCAGCCCGCCGGTGAGCGTGCGCGTCAGTTCGCCCGGCATCAGCGCGCCGACGGGGCCGAGGCCGACGACGATGGCGCCGCCGGGCCGGCCGTGCGGCACCGGATTCAGGAATACCTTGGCGTCGCGCGTCTCGGCCGGGTAGAGACCGAGCTTGTGGCTGCGCGCCAGCTGGCCGCCGAGATGGCCGTCGAGAAAGCGCGCGCTGCCGCGCAGGCCGTCGTGGGCATAGGCGCCGATCAGCACCGGCGCCTCGGCGCCGGCCAGGCTGCCATGCACGACGACGATCTCGGCCGGCGGCTCGCCGGGCGGCGCGGCGCGGGTGCCCGGCCGCGCCGCGCCGATGGCCGCCGCCAGCACCTCGTCCGCGCTCGGGTAAAGCGCATGGCCTTCCAGCCCGCGCGGCCGGAAGCCGGGCGCCAGCGCGCCGCGCACGGCCGAGGGCAGGCGCTTGAGGACGCCCTCGGCGGTGCTGCCCCGTTCGATCAGCTCGCGATAGGCGTCGAAGGCCGGTTGATGCGCGGCGAGGTCGCCGTGGGCCGCATCCACGTACCAGACCGGCACGCCGGGCGGAATGCCGGTCTTCCACGGCACGCGGCCGTCGCCTTCGTCGCTCCAGCCGATCTCGACGCGGCCGTCGGCCAGCCGCACGGCGCAGGGCGTTGGCGCGCGACCGGCGACGTAGATGGTGCGCTCGGGGTCGAGCGCCGCCGCCTGGATCGCGGCGATGGCCTGGCGGGCCGCCTGCAGCGGCGCGGCCCGCGGCGGCAGCCAGGTCTTGTCCTTTTTCGGGTCGGCATCCTGGCCGTGCCAGTCCTGCCAGCGGGCGGCGTCGAAATAGTCCACGCCGTCGTCGGCCTTGCCCGTCGCGTCCGGCCAGGGCAGCAGTTCCAGCACGCCGGGAAAGTCGCGCACGATGTCGAGAAATTCGCTCATGTCGTGCTTCCAGTCGAACCAGCGCTCGATCTTCTGGACAAAGTCGTCGCGGCCCAGCAGCACGGCGGCGATGGCGTGCGAACCCCGGTTGGGCGTGCCCAGCTGCAGCAGGCGGTTGCCGGGATTGCGCTTGAAGCGCTCCCAGCGCGTTTGCAGCGCGAGCCGGGCCACCAGGCCGCCCATCGAGTGGGCGACGATGCGCAGCGGCTGGGCGCGCTTTTCGGTCTCCGCCAGCGCCGCGTCGAGCGCGCTGCCGAAGCGCGCGGCCGCAGCGACGATGGATAGCCGCCAGTCGTAGGCGAAGGGCCGCAGCTCGTGGCTTTCGGCCAGATGGCGCGCCAGGCCTTCGTAGCTCATGTCCAGCCAGCCGTCCGGCGCCACGCCCTTGGCATCGACGCGCAGCCTGGCCATGTGGCCGGCCCACATGTCCACCGGGTCGAACCAGATGCGGTCGTTGTTCAGCCGGATGTGGCTGCCCATGATGCCCGGCAGCAGGAAGGCGATGGGCGCGTCGGCCTTCGCCTTGATCTGCTTGCCGCCGCGGGCGATGGGCGCTTGCGACGGTCCGGGCAGGGTCTCGAAGTCCGCGTCGTTGCCGCGCAGCGCGGCCAGCAGCGGCAGGGCGCTCTCGTCGCGGTCGAAGTAGGTGAAATGCGTGACCCGCGGACCGCGCAGCGACTTGCGGCGGATGCCCCGCGCCCGGTCGGCGCCGCCGCTCATCGAGGGCGTGTTCACCACCAGGTCGGTTTCGCCGCCGTAGAACACCTCGCTCAGGCAGTCGCCGAGCCAGGGCAGCAGGCCCGCGCCGGCGAAATCGCCGGCCACCACGTGCAGCGGCGCGTCGATCCTGACGTCCGGCGCGTTGAGCAGGGCGACGAGGGGCGAATCCGGCATCATCGCCTCCAGGCCGGGCAGCACGCGCGCATCGCAGCGCTGCCTGACCACCGCGAGCAGGAATTTCTTCAGCAGGCCGTAGCCGAGCGCCAGCGGCTGGGCCCCCGGCAGCAGCTTGCCCGCCGCGTCGAAGCCCTTGCCCAGCAGGTTGAGCATCGCGCTCGCCCAGCGGTCGAGCCGACCCGAGGCCAGCGTGGTGCCCTGCGTCGGACAGGCCACGCGCACGAAGCGCTCGATGCGGATGCCCCGGGTCGTCAGCTCGCGGTTGAGCTGGCGCAGCGCCTCGGCCTGGACGTCGAAGGCCGCGCGCCCGCCGCGCTGGGCCTGGGCGAGAAAGCGCTCGATGTCCTCGTCCGCGAAGGGTTCGGCGCCGAGGCGATTGGCCCGCGCCAGCAGTTCGCCCACCATGCCGCCGCGCGAATGGCTCACCACGTGCAGCCGCGCGCCCTTGGGCAGCGTCCGCGCCAGCGCCAGCGCGTTGTCGATGGGGCTTTCCGTCAGGCTGCGGTGCTCGAAGGCATAGATGCGCTGGCCGTAGGCATCGGCCATTTGCTTGCGGTAGTTGTCGTTGCGCCAGAGCCCGGCGAAGCTGCCCTCGGTGGACGAGGCCGTGCCGTGGATGAACAGCAGCGCCGGCGCGTCGGCGGCCGGCAGCGCATCGGCCTGCGTCAGGCCGAAGGCGTCGCCCGCGCAGCGGTAGAGGCCGTTGCGGTCGCCCAGTTGCGCGTCCTGAAAGGTGCCGGCGGCGATGAAGGCCGTCATGCCCGCCGGTCCCTGGCGGAAGACGCGCAGGCTCTTGACGATCCAGCCGCCCAGTCCGTCCCGCGCCAGCCCCGGCAGCGGGCGCGCGCCCGAGATCGCCAGCGCCGTGCCGACGCGCAGGACGCCGGCCTCGTCCGCGCCGCGTCCCGGCGGCGGCGCGAGATAGCGTCCGGCATCCGCCGCCGCGACGAGAATGCGCTCGCCGCTCGCCAGTTCCAGCTCCAGTACCGCGTCTTCCGGCACCTCCAGCGTCGCGGCCGCCTCGGCCGCGCCCCGCGCCAGGCCGTCGATGGCGAATACTTCCGCCGGCCAGTCGGGGAGGGTGGCGTCGGTCGCGGTGTGCTGGCCATCGATGCGCAGGCTTACGGTTTTGGGATCGGTGCTCATGGCGGTTCTCCTCCGGGGGATGGGGCTAGGCTTGGCCGCCGGGCCGGTGCGCGGCGGCGGGGAGCAGCTGCGCCAGCCGCGCGCGGATGGCGCGCAGGTCGGCGGGCAGGGTGGCGGGTTCCGTCCGCAACAGGGGCAGCAGGTGGCGCGGCAGCAGGTCGTCCGCGGCGGCGAGGTCGTCCATTTCCGCCAGGATGTTGAGCAGGTTCCAGGCGGAGACGACGGTGTCGGGATGGGCGGCGCCGAGGGCCCGGCACCGTCCCGCCAGCGCCGAGTTTTCCAGCTCGCGCGCCTCGGCCAGGAGTCCCTCGGCCTTGAGCGTGGCGGCGAGGTCGCTCATGGCGGCGAGGGTGTCCGGGTGTTCCGCGCCGAACAGCTTGCGCCGCACCGCCAGCGCCGGCTCCTGCAGCCGGCGCGCCCCGGCGGCGTCGCCCTGTTCGCGCAGGGTGTTGGCGAGGTTGTTCGCCGCGGCGAGGGTGTCGGGATGGCCGTCGCCGAGCAGCTCGCGCCGCAGCGCCAGCGCCGCTTCCTGGGACGACCGCGCGCCGGCCAGGTCGCCGGCCGCCGCCTGCATGGCGGCGAGGTTGCTCAGCGAGGCGAGCGTCGCCGGGTGTTCCGGGCCGAGCGTGGTGCGCCGGCCTTCCAGGGCCATCCGCGCCAGCTCCTGCGCGGCGCCGGCGTTGCCCATGGCGTGGAGGGTGGCGGCGAGGTTGTCGGTGGTGGCGAGGGTGTCGGGGTGGGTGTCGCCGAGCAGCCGGCGCCGGGCGGCCAGCACGCTCACCTGCAGGTCCCAGGCGGCGGGCAGGTCTCCCGCCGCCTGCAACGCGGCGGCGCGGTTGTGCATGGCGGTGAGGGTGTCCGGATGTTCGGCGCCCAGCGCGGCGCGGCGCGTCGCCAGCACCGTCTCCAGCAGCTCCAGCGCGCCGCGCGGCTCGCCCTGGGCGAGCAGGGTGGCGGCGAGGTTGTTCATCGCGCCGAGGGTGGCGGGGTGCGCCGCGCCGAGCCGCGCCCGCCGCAGCGCGAGGATTTCCTCCTCGATCGCGCGCGCCCTCACCAGGCGGCCCTGGGCCTTGAGGCTGACGGCCAGGTTGGCGGCGACGGCGAGGGCGGCCGGGGCGGTCGCGCCGAGGGCGTCCTTGAGCAGCGCCAGCAGCCGTTCCTGGGCGCGCCGCGCGCCGGAGAAGTCGCCGTGCTCGTGCATGGCGCGCGCCCAGTTGCCGAGTTCGGCGGCGAGCGCCTGGAGCGTGGGGTTGTCCGCGTCATCCGCCTGCGCGTCCGTCGCGCCGCGCGCGAACAGGGCCTTGGCGCGCCCGAGCAGCGTGGCGAGCGGACCGCGCGGCTGCGCCCGGCGGCGTGGCGCGACGGCGGCCGGGATCAGCGCGAGGGCCTGCTCGAACAGCGCCCGGGCAGCCGCGCCGCGCCGCAGTTCCCGCCAGCGGCGGCCGAGGGCGGCGAGGAGCCGCGCCTGCGCCTCCGGCTTGGCCGTCAGCAGGGCGGGCAGCAGGCCGGCGAGCCGCGGCACCGCGGCGGCGATGCCGGCCAGCCGCGCGGCGCAGTCGGCGTCCTGGCGCAGGTCGAGGAGGACGAAGGCGGCCAGTTCGGGCGGAGTCTGCGGCGCGGCGCCCGGCAGGAGGAGCGCGATCGGCCGGAAGTCTTCATCCCGCCGGGCGCGGGCGGCGATGCCGTCGAGGGCGGCGCCGCAGTCGGCCGCGTCGGGCTGGGCGCCAACCAGCGCCAGCGCGATGTCGGCGGCGGCGATGGCCTCGGCCAGGGCTTGCGGCCGCGTCGCGCCCGGCGGCAGCCCGGCGGGCACACGCCGCACGGCGAGGCCGGCGGCGCGCGCCAGCTCGGCGATGGCGCGGGCGACGTCGCCGTCCGCCGCCGCGTGGCAGATCAGCGCCGTGCTCATGGCGTCTGTCCCGCCGCGGCGGTCAGGGCGCGCAGCAGGGCCGCGCCGAGCGCCGCGCGCCGCGTCGCGTCGGCCGGGACGGCGCCCGGCGCCGCGCCGCGCAGGCCGACCACCACGTTGCTTTCCGCCGCGTCGAGCATGCGCCCCAGCCCGCATTCGTCCGCCAGGAAGTCGACGAGTTCCCGCATCGACTGGTCGTAGTGGCGGTCTTCCAGGCGGTGCGCCTGGAGCTCGGCGAGCGCGGCGATGTCGTCGGGCAGGTCCGCGCGCCGCGGCATGGCGGCGCCGCCGGCCAGCAGCGGCAGCAGGGTGTAGGGCGGCTGCGCGACGCGCTCCAGGGCGACGCGGATTTCCGCCCGGGCGACGTCGTCCGGCTCGTGCAGGCGCGCGCGGTTCTGCGCCGACAGCCAGTGCTGGCCGATCACCGCGAGGAAGACGCGCGCCGCGCGGATGGCCTTTTCCAGTTCGACGCGGTAGGGCCGCGCGGGGGGGAGGCTCTCCCAGTCGTAGAACACCGCCGCGCGCGAGAACTCGCGCGCCAGGTGGTCGTATACCCGGCCGGCGTGGCCGCCGTCGTCGCGGCGGTAGCCGATGAAGATCGGCTGGCCGGCGCTCATGGGCGGGGGAGACGCGTGATTTCCACGCGCAGCGGCCCGCCCGCGGCCGCGTCCAGCGCGTGGTTGTTGAAGTACAGGCAGCCCCAGTCGTTGGCGAAGAAGTAGAGCTGGCGGTCGGGCAGGGCGGCGACGCCGTCGGGCACGCGCCATTCCGGCAGGGCGCGGCCGATGGCGAAGGCCTGGCGGTCGTCGGTGCCGACGCAGCCGCAGAGGCGGAAGAAGGGGGCGCCGGGGACGCGGTTGTGGCGCGGCAGCCAGGGACAGGACCAGCCGTCGGCATCGACATTCCTGAACCAGTCGCGCCAGCGGCCGGCGGCGGCGAAGCGGTAGCGCTCGCCCGGCGCGACGTAAATGCCGCTGGGCACGAAAAGCGGGCGGGGATCGACGGCGAGGCGCAGGGTGGCGCCGGGGGCGAGGCTGCTCATGGCGCGGCGCCCCCGCGCGCCGGCCGCGCGCCGTCGCGGAACGCCGCCCTGGCATGCCTGGCCGGCCGCTTGCCGGTGGCGGTTTGCTGCATGTGCGTTTCCTCCCTTTCGTGCGCGGCGGAGCGGCGGGCCACCGTCCCGCCGGCGCCGACTTTTCCGGGCGGGCGCCCGCTGCGCGCGCCGCCATCTAGCGTAGCGAAAAGCCGGCGCCCTGCATACTGTACGAAGTAACAGGTTTTTCCGGCGCCGGCGCGGTGTGTGCGGCGGCGGTCTTTATCGTGAATAGCCTTGTTTTTCAGCCAGTTCGCTGCGGATAGATATGCCTAAAGCAAGTCAAAATGGGTCGGTTCGTCCGTTTATGCCAACTGTCCAAGAGAAAGGAAGCCGCCATGCAAGGCAATGTCACCCCCCTGCGTCCCAGCCAGTCTTTCCGCAACGCCGAATTGCCCGAGTTCGTCACCCTGCGCGTCGAGAAGTACTACCGCGAGCGCGTGCGCGACACCTGGGGCGGCGGCCACATCATGCGCGGGCGCGCGCCCGGCGCCGACGCGCTGCACCTGTCGAGCAACGACTACCTCGCCGTCGCGCGCCACCCGAAGATCCAGCAGGCGATGGCCGAGAGCATGCTGCGCGAGGGCAACGGCATGCTGATGTCGGGCATCTTCCTGCACGGCGCGAATCCCCAGCTCGAACTGGAGGAGCGCTTCGCCGCCTATCTGCACGCCGAGGCGGGCGTGCTGTGCCAGTCGGGCTACAACGCCAACGTCGGCCTGCTCCAGGCGATCGCCCACGAGCAGACGCCGGTGTATGCCGACATGATGGCGCACATGTCGCTGTGGGAGGGCATCCGCAGCGCCGGGGCGAAAGCGGTGACCGTCTTCCACAACGACCTGCAGCATCTCGAACGCCAGATGCTGCGCCACGGCCCCGGCGTGGTGGTGGTGGATTCGGTCTACAGCACCAGCGGCAGCCTCTGCCCGCTCGCGGAAATCGTCGCGCTGTGCGAGGCGCAGGGCAGCGTGCTGGTGGTGGACGAATCGCATTCACTCGGCACCCACGGCCCCGGCGGCGCCGGCCTGGTGGTCGAGCTCGGGCTCGAAGAGCGCGTGCATTTCCGCACCGCCAGCCTGGCCAAGGCCTTCGCCGGGCGCGCCGGCTTCATCGCCTGCGCGCGGCGCTTCCAGGAATACTTCAAGTTCGAGTCGAACCCGGCGATCTTCAGCTCGACGCTGCTGCCCCACGAAGTGCGCGGCCTCGACGCGACGCTGGCGGTGATCCGCGCCGAGGAGTGGCGCCGCGAGCGCCTGCGCGCCATCGCCGCCCGCGTGCGCGCCGAACTCGACGCGCTTGGCTACAACCTCAACGACAGCGCGTCGCAGATCGTCTCGCTCGAATCGGGCACCGAGGAGAAGACCATCGAGCTGCGCGACGCGCTGGAGGCGCGCGGCGTCTTCGGCGCGATCTTCTGCGCGCCGGCGACGCCGAAGAACCGCGCGCTGATGCGCTTCTCGCTCAACGCCGGCATGAGCGACGCCGAAGTGGAGCGCCTGCTCGCCGCCTGCCGCGACATCCGCGCCGAGGTGGACATGGCGAACTGGCCGTCCACGCGCCGCAAGCTGCGCGGCAAGGCGGCGCCGGCGGAAGGCATGGCGCCGGCGCGGGCGGCGGCCTGAGCGCTGCGGCGGCCTGAGCGCTGCGGCGGCTCAGGCGAGGTCCTGGGCCGCCTGGCGCGCCTCGCGGTCGAGGCGATCGAGGTAGTCGCCGTAGGGCAGCACGTGCCGCAGGTTGAAGGCGCCGGGGTTCCGCACCACGGCGTAGAGGTACCACTCGCTGCCCTTGAACTCGGTCGCCGGGTAGAGGTAGGAGCGCCAGCCCTCCTCCTCGTAGAGCGGATCGTAGTGGCCGGCGGTTTTCCAGAAATAGGGCACGTGGCGGCCGGCGCGCAGCGCCTCCAGCAGTTCGGCGGGGGCGTTCTGGTCGTAGGCGATCTCGTAGTGGCCCTGCATCATCTCCTCGGTCTGCACGACCAGCAGATGGGCGCCGCCCGTCATGTCGAGCATCAGGATGCCGTCGGGCGCGCAGGTCAGGTAGTGCTCGACGATGCCGAGCTCCGCGTGGAGCGCGCGGAAGCGCGCGGCGAATTCCGGGTCGCGCAGGAACAGGTGCGAGCCGACCGCCAGCGCGTCGGACAGCATGTTCTCGATCTGCTGGAAATACTCGTGCTGCAGCTCGTCGATGGCGCGGTTGAGCTGCTCCATGGCGTCGGCGTCCTGCTTGCGGATGAAGCGGTCGATGATGCGCTCGTTGAAGGCGCGCACGGCGACCTGCTCGTCGGCCTTGCCGGTGAGCAGGATCTTCTTGATCGCGGCGTTCTTGATGCCGCGGCAGAACTCCAGGCCGTTGAGCTCGGGCATGTCGTAATCGACCACCACCACCGAGACCTGCTCGAAGCGCTCCTCGTTGTGCACCTCGCGGTGGATCAGGTCGAGGCTGACGTCGATGACGTGGTGGGCCTGGCTGCTGTCCCCGCGGTGGCGGTAGAGCGAGAAGAAGCGCTGCACCATCGGCGGCACCGCGCTGGCGCCGTTGAGCGCCACCAGCGCGGCGAACGGCGAATGGAACATGCGGAACGCCAGGCGCGAATCCAGCTGCAGCGCCAGGTTGGCGAGGAAGGGCGCGCTGTCGTCCACGCAGGCGATCGTGGTGGGAAAGAAGAACGGCTGGATGTGGTAGGTCATGGCGGCGGGAAGGTCAGGACGAATTCGGTGTATTCCCCGGGCACGGCGTCGCACTCGATCTTGCCGCCGCAGGCGCGCATCACGTCGCGGCAGAAGGCCAGGCCGATGCCGCTGCCGAGCTCGCTGTCGTCGCCGGGCGCCGAGGTGTAGAAGCGCTGGAAGATGTGCGGCAGGGTGCGGGCGTCGATGCCGGCGCCGCTGTCGCGGAACACCAGGCGGTTGGCGCGCGCCCCGCTTTCGAGGCGGATCACGATCTCGCCCTTGCCGGCGGCGGCGATATGGCGCAGGGCGTTCTTGATCAGGTTGAACAGCACATGCACGGCGAGCAGCTCGTTGCCGCGGAAGTTGAAGTCGCCGCTGCCGTCCCAGCGCACCAGGCGGCATTCGTGGTCGGCGAAGGGATAGCGCCGCAGCGCGCTGGTGACGACGCGCGCCATCGAGCAGAGCGTCGTCTCGTGGGCCGCCGCGCCCGCCATGCGCGCCGTCACCAGCAGCATGTCGATGATGGCGTTGGAGTGGGCGGCCTCGGTATCGATGCGCTCCAGCACCCCCTTCATCGCGTCGAGATGGGCGGCGCGGATCTGCCGCACCGGCAACTGGTGTTCGCGCGCCAGGCGGTAGGCCTCGATCAGCGTCGGCAGGTAGCGGGTCAGGCCGGAGGCACCGGTGCGGATGCCGAGCAGCGGCGTGCGCAACTCGTGGGCGATGCTGCCTGCGGTGGCCAGCATGGCGCGTTCCTGCTCGATGCGCACGCGCTCGCTGTCGTAGTTCGACACCGTGCCGATCACCAGGGCGAACAGCACGATCGCCAGGTGCTCGAAGTGGATCGTCGCCAGCACCGGCGCGTCGGTGGTGGCCAGATAGGCGGCCACGGCCAGGCCGGTGCCGAGGATGAAGTGGGCCACCAGCGTCATCCAGTCGAGCAGCAGGATCATGACGAAGATCGCCACCAGCGCCGACTGGAGCCAGACCTCGTTGGCGTCGTTCTTCAGCATCATGAAGGTGAAGAAGAACGGCAGGGCGTAGAGCAGCGAGAAGTACCAGTAGTGGGGCAGGTAGCGCCGCGCGCGTTCCGGCCAGCGCTCGGCGAACAGCAGCGGGACGAACAGGGCGGAACCGAACAGCCGCAGGCCGAGGCTTTCGTGGGGCTGGGGAAAGATGTCGTGCCAGACGAAGTAGAACAGCGGGAAGGCGACGATGGCGACGATGCCGAAGGCCTTGAGACGCCGCTCGAAATAGGCGAGGTTGCGCAGCGCCGGCTCGAACAGGGCGGCGATCAGCTGTTGCGTCGCGACGTTCATTGCCGGCGCGCCGCTGGTCCTGGCGCTGGGGTCGGGAAGTTGGTGTCCTGCATGCTGGTTATCCTACGCCGCGGCCGGCCGCTCCGGGGCATGCCGCGCGCCGCCCATGATAGCGAAGCCGGGCGCGGAATTTAACTGCAAGGATTGACAGGGGGGCGGCCGGGTAGTGAAATGGCGTATGCAATTAAAATTTCCCCGGGGTCGACATAAGGGCGGTTTATGAAAATGGCGCAGCGGAAGGGGTCCCAACTGCTGTATGTGAGCAGCGCGCACGAACAGTTCTTCCGCGGCCTGGTGCATGGCGCGCGGTCGCTCGGCTTCGAGCATTGCTGCTACATGATCGGCGTGCCGGTCGAGGGCGAGGGCTGGCGTCACGTCATGATGAGCAACCTGCCCTGGGCCTGGCGCGAGCGCTACAGCCGCAAGGGCTTTCACGCCATCGACCCCACCGTCCAGCATGCCAGGCAGGCGAGCCGCGCGCTGGTCTGGTCCGCCGACCAGTTCAACGCCGCGCCCCTGCGCGAGCTGCGTCGCGGGCTGCGCGGCATCGGCTACAACCATGGCTGGTCGCAGCCGCTGCGCGACGTCGATGGCCGCTTCGGCCTGCTCACCTTGGCGCGCGGCGAGACGCCGGTCGGCGCCGACGAGCTGCGCGAGAAGTCGCAGACGCTGCGCTGGTTCGCGCAGGCGGCCCACGCCGTGCTGTTCCGCACCCTGCTGGCGCGCTGCCAGGACGGCATCCTCGGCCACCTGACGGTGCGCGAGATCGACATCCTGCGCATGGCCGCCGACGGCAGGACCGCCCTTGAGATCGCGGCGGCGATGGGCGTCACCGAGCGCACCGCGACCTTCCACATCAGCAACGCCATCGAAAAGCTCGGCGCCGCCAACAAGGCCCATGCCGTCGCCTGCGCGATGCGGCTCGGCCTGCTCGACTGAAACAGGCGCTTAGCCTCAGCGGTGCTTGAACTCCGGCTTGCGCTTTGCCGCGAAGGCGGCCATGCCTTCCTTCTGGTCTTCCAGCGCGAAGGCGGCGTGGAAGGTGCGGCGCTCGAACAGCAAGCCTTCGGCGAGGGAGGATTCGTAGGCGCGGTTCACCGACTCCTTGATCATCATCACCACGGGCAGCGAGTAGCCGGCGATGAGCTGCGCGGCGGCGAGGGTTTCCTCCAGCAGCTTGTCGGTGGGGAAGACGCGGGCGACGAGGCCGCTTCTTTCGGCTTCCTGGGCGTCCATCAGGCGGCCGGTGAGGCACAGGTCCATGGCCTTGGCCTTGCCGACGGCGCGGGGCAGGCGCTGGGTGCCGCCGGCGCCGGGCAGGGTGCCGAGCTTGATTTCGGGCTGGCCGAACTTGGCGTTCTCGGCGGCGTAGATCAGGTCGCACATCATGGCGATTTCGCAGCCGCCGCCGAGGGCGTAGCCGGCCACCGCGGCGATGACGGGCTTGCGCGCGGTCCTGATGCGTTCCCAGTTGCGGGTGATGAAGTCGGGCTTGTAGGCGTCCATGTAGCCGAAGTCCTTCATGAAGCCGATGTCGGCGCCGGCGGCGAAGGCCTTTTCATTGCCGGTGAGGACGATGCAGCCGATGCCCGCGTCGGCCTCGAAGGCGTCGATGGCGTGGCGGATGCCCTCGACGACCTCGTCGTTGAGGGCGTTGAGCACCTCGGGGCGGTTCAGGCGGACCAGGCCGACGCGGCCATGGGTTTCGGTGAGCACGACAGCGGTCATCATTTTCTCCAGTGAATCGGCCGCCCGCGGGCGGCGCGCGCCATGGGGGATCGTCCGGGCGGCCCGGCAGATTAGCGCCGATTTCGCCGCGCGGCGAAGCCGAAAAGTCGGCGCTGGCGTGACGGTGAGCGCGCCAGTCCGCGCCCCCGGCTTTCGTGAAGGCTAACCGGCACAGCCGGTTAAGCAGCGCGGCCGGAACAAAAGTCGGCGTGACCGAAGGGAATCCCCGTGGGACTGGCGGGACGGTGGCCGACGCCGATCCCGCCGGCATGCACGCGGCACGGCGCTGGTGTATCGTCCCGGGACCGGGCCGTCCGCCCGGATCGACCCAAGGACGACATCGGACATCGCGCGATGGATCTTCCCCTTGCCGGCATGCTGTTCGCCATCGGCTGCGGCGCCTACTTCCAGACGGTGACCGGGTTCGGCCTCGGCATGATCGCCCTTGGCGCGGCCAGCGGCCTCGGCCTGATGGAGATCGCGCCGGCGGCCGTGGTGGTCAGCCTGCTCACCCTGTGCAACAGCCCGCTGGTGCTCTCCGGCAATTACCGCCACGTGGACTGGCGCGCCGTCGGCCTGGTGCTGCTGGGCATGGCGCCGGCCACCTTCGCTGGCGTCGCCGTCCTCGACTACCTGAGCCGCTCCGGCATCGCGCTGCTGCAGTTCCTGCTCGGCGCGACGATCGCCGCGAGCTGCGCCGCGATGGCCTTCCGGCCGGCGCAGCGCACAGCGCCGTCGCGGCCGCGCGCCTACCTGACCGCCGGCGGCGTCGCCGGGCTGCTCGGCGGCATGTTCGGTTTTTCCGGCCCGCCGCTGATCATCCACCTCTATCGCCAGCCGCTGGAACCGACCGTGGTGCGCAGCACCCTGATCATGCTGTTCACCTGCTCCGCCGTGATCCGCCTCGGCTCCGTCGCCGCCCAGGGCGGCTTCGCCGTCGAGGTCTGGAAGCTGTTCGCCTGGTCCGTCCCGGTCGTCGTGCTCGCCACCATGGCCGGGCGCCGCTATCCGCCGCCGCTGCGGCCGGGGAAGATCCGGCGCTTCGCCTTCCTGTTCGTCGCGCTGATCGGCGCCAGCCTGATGGCGACCGCCTTCGGCGCCGTATGATCGGGGTCTCGCCGCCAAGCCCGCGCCCATGCTCGAAGTCACCGATCTCGCCAAGACCCATCCGGGCGGACGTCCGCTGTTCGCCGGGCTGTCGTTTTCCCTGCGCGCCGGCGAATACGTCGCCGTCATGGGCGAGTCCGGCGTCGGCAAGTCCACGCTGCTCAACCTGATCGCCGGTCTCGAAGCGCCCGACGCCGGCGAAATCCGCGTCGCCGGCCAGTGCATCTCGGGCCTGGCCGACGCGGCGGCGGCCAGGCTGCGGCGCGAGAAGCTCGGTTTCGTCTTCCAGGCCTTCCACGTGCTGCCGCATCTGACGCTGCTGCAGAACGTCGGCGTGCCGCTGCTGCTGCTCGGGCGCGACGATCCGGCGCGCGCGGCGGCGATGCTGGCCGCCGTCGGCCTCGGCGGCCGCCTGCGCGCCTATCCGCGCGAGCTGTCGGGCGGCGAGCTGCAGCGCGTCGCCATCGCCCGCGCCCTGGTGCATCGCCCGGCGCTGCTGCTCGCCGACGAGCCGACCGGCAACCTCGATCCGGCCACCGCCGGCGAGGTCCTCGCCTTGCTGCGCGACGAGATTCGCGCCAACGGCGCGGCGGCGATCCTCGTCACCCATTCCGCGCACGCCGCCGCCAGCGCCGACCGGGTGCTCGAACTCACGGCGGCCGGGCTCGCGCCGCGGCGTCCCGCGCCGTGAAGCTCGGCCTCTGGATCGCGTCCGGCGAACTGCGCGCCCATCCCTGGCGGCTGCTCGCCGCGCTCGCGGCGATTGCCGTCGGCGTCGCCCTCGGCCTCGCGGTGCGGCTCATCAACGCCTCGGCCGTCGCCGAGTTCTCCCAGGCGGTGCGCGCCACCACCGGCCAGGCCGACCTCGAAGTGCGCGGTCCGCGCGGCGGCTTCGACGAAGCGGTCTTCTTCGCGGTCGCCGCCGACCCGGACGTGGAGGTCGCCAGCCCGATGCTCGAAGTCGACGCGCTGGTGCTCGCGCCGGAGCCGGCGGAGGCCGGCTGGCGCAAGGAGACGCGCGTGCTCAAGCTCATCGGGCTCGACCCGTTCCGCGCCGGCCGCGTCACGCCGGAGCTGCTCGGCGCCGCCGCCGCGGGGGACGGCCTCGCCCTGCTGGCGGACGACGCGGTCTTCCTGTCCGGCGCCGCCCAGTCCTGGCTCGGCCTCGCGCCCGGAGCCACGTTGCGGCTGCAGGTTGGGCTGGCCGAGGTGCCGCTGCGCGTCGCCGGCGGCCTGCCCGGCGCCCGCGCGCGCCAGCGCCTCGCGACCATGGACATCGGCGCCGCCCAGTGGCGGCTGGCGCGCCTGGGTCAGCTCACGCGCATCGCCCTGCGCCTCAAGCCTGGCGCCGACAGCGCCGCGGCCCGGCAGCGCCTCGCCGCGCTGCTGCCCGCCGGCGTCTTCGTCGCCGCGCCGGAGGACGCCGACATCCGCGCCAGCAACCTGTCGCGCGCCTACCGCGTGAATCTCGACGTGCTCGCGCTGGTGGCGCTGTTCACCGGCGCCTTCCTGGTCTTCTCGACCCAGACTCTCGCCGTGGCGCGCCGGCGCGGCGAGTTCGCGCTGCTGCGCACCCTCGGCTGGCCGGCGCGCGCGCTGCTGCGGCAGATCGTCGCGGAGGGCGCGGCCATCGGCGCCGCCGGCAGCCTGGCCGGCGCGCTGCTCGGCATCGGCGTGGCGCGCCTGGCCGTCGAGCTGTTCGGCGGCGACCTCGGTGGCGGCTATTTCGCCGGCCTGCTGCCGGTTCTCGTCATCGATCCGTTCGCCGTCGCGGGCTTCGTCGCCCTCGGCATCCTGGCCGCGACGGCGGGCAGCCTCGCGCCGGCGCTGGAGATCGCCAGTACCGCGCCGGCCCAGGCGCTCAAGGGGGGCGCCGAGGAAGGCGTGCAGGCATTCGCCCACCGCCCGGCGGTCTGGCGCGCGGGCATCGCGCTGCTGCTGCTCGGCGCCGCGCTGCTGCCCCTGCCGCCGCTGGACGGCCTGCCGGTGGCCGGCTATCTCGCCATCGCCTGCTGGCTGGTGGGCGGCATCGCGCTGATGCCCGGCCTCGCGGGGCGCGTCTTCGCCGCCCTGGCGCGCCGCCTCGCCCCGCACGCGGGACGGCGGCCGCTCGCCTTCCTCTCGGCCCAGCGCCTCGCGGCGGTGCCGGGCCAGGCCGGCATCGCGCTCGCCGGCGTGGTGGCGAGCTTCGCCCTCATGGTGGCCATGGCGATCATGGTCGGCAGCTTTCGCGATTCGGTGGACCGCTGGCTCGGCAAGGTGCTCGCCGCGCCGCTCTATTTCCGCGTGCCGAGCGGCGGCAACAGCGCCTTCGCGACGCCCGCCGCGCTGGCCGCCATCGCCGCGCGGCCGGAGCTCGCGCGCCATGAGTGGATGCGCATCCAGCAGCTCGACCTCGACCCGCGCCGGCCGCCGGTGACGCTGATGGCGCGCATGCTGGACAAGCGCGATCCGGGTGCGCGCATCCCGCTCGCCGGCGCCGCCCTCGACATCGCCACGCTGCCGCCCGGCGCGGTGCCGGTCTGGATTTCCGAGGCGATGGCCGATCTCTACGGCTGGCGCCTGGGGGAAAATCGCGAACTGCCGCTCGCCGGGCGCGCCGTGGCGGTGACGGTGGCCGGTGTCTGGCGCGACTTCGCGCGCCAGCACGGCACCGTGACCCTCGACCTCGCCGACTACCGCCGCCTCACCGGCGACCAGGGCATCAGCGACGGCGCCCTCTGGCCGCGCGCCGGCACGACGCCGGCGGAGCTCGCGGCGGCGATCCGGCGCGACATCCCGGCCGCGCGGCGGCTCGAATTCGCCGAGCCGGGCGAGATCCGCGCCGCCTCGCTGCGCATCTTCGACCGCAGCTTCGCCGTCACCTATCTGCTGGAACTCGTCGCCATCGCCATCGGCCTGGCCGGCATCGGCGCCAGCTTCTCGGCGCAGACCCTCGCCCGCGCGCGCGAGTTCGGCATGCTGCGCCACCTCGGCACGACGCGCGCCGAGCTGATGCGCCTGCTCGCCTGGGAGGCGGCCGGGCTCACGCTGTTCGGCGTCGCCGCCGGCGGCGCGCTCGGGCTGGCGATCGCCCTGGTGCTGATCCGCGTCGTCAATCCCCAGTCCTTCCACTGGAACATGGATCTCGCCGTGCCCTGGGGCCTGCTCGCCGCCGTGACGGCGCTGCTGGTCGCGGCGGGCGTCGCCACGGCCCTGCTGGCGACGCGCCAGGCCACCGGCGCCGGTCCGCTGCGCGCGGTGCGGGAGGACTGGTGATGCGCCGGCGCCGCCTGCTGCAATGGCTCGCGCTGGCGGGCCTCGCTCCCGCGCTGCCCGGCCGGCCGCGGGCGGCGGCGCCGGAGTTCCCGGACGTCGCGCCGCGCCCGCTGGTCTTCCCGCGCGACCATGGCGCCCATCCCGACTTCCGCACCGAATGGTGGTACGCCACCGGCTGGCTCGACGCGGCCGGGGAGGCGCTCGGCTTCCAGATCACCTTCTTCCGCTCGCGCACCGGCCACGATTCCGCCAACCCCTCGCGCTTTGCTCCGCACCAGCTGCTGTTCGCCCATGCGGCACTCGCCCGCGCGGCGGCGGGCCGGCTGCGCCACGAGCAGCGCGCCGCGCGCCTGATCGCCGGCGACGACGCGGTCCGCTGCGCCGAGGCCGATACCGACCTCGAACTCTCGGGCTGGTGCCTGCGGCGCGGCGCCGACGGCGTCTATGCGGCGCGGGCGGAGGGCGAGGCCGTGGCCTTCGCGCTCGACCTCGCGCCGACCCGGCCGCTGCTGCCGCAGGGGGAGGGCGGCTATTCGCGCAAGGGGCCGCTCGCCGGGCAGGCGAGCCACTACTACAGCCAGCCCTGGCTCGCCGCACGCGGACGCGTGCGGCTCGACGGCCGCTGGCTGCCGGTCGCGGGCAGCGCCTGGCTCGACCACGAGTGGTCCTCGCGCGTGCTCGACGCGGCCGCGGCGGGCTGGGACTGGATCGGCATCAACCTCGACGACGGCGGGGCGCTGATGGCCTTCCGCATCCGTGCCCGCGACGGCGGGCCGGACCGCTGGGCCGCCGCGCGCCTGCGCCAGGCCGACGGCCGCGAACGCAGCTTCGGCCCAGGCGCGGTGAGCTTCGAGCCTCTCGCGGAATGGCGCTCGCCGCGCACGGGCGCGGTCTATCCGGTACGCAGTCGCCTCGTGCTCGGCGCCGGCGCGGCGGCGCTGCGCTTCGACATCGAACCGCTGATGGACGACCAGGAACTCGACGCGCGCCAGTCCACCGGCGCGGTCTATTGGGAAGGCGCCGTCACGCTGCTGGCCGGGGGGCGGCGGCAGGGACGCGGCTACCTGGAACTGGTCGGCTACTTCCGGCCGATGGAGCTTTGAACAGCGCGGTCAGCCGCGCAGCCCGGCGGCGGCGAGCATGCGCTCGGCGCGGCGTCTGCGGGCCTCCTCGACGGTCAGGCCGACGAGGGATTCGGGCGGCAGCGGCACGTCCCAATGGGCCTGGAAGAGCAGGACGTCCTCGCCGGTGTCCATGTGGGCCTGGTAGAGCTTCTCCTGGTAGGCGGGGGCGCCGGGGAGGGAAACGAGCGCGACGGATTCGATGATCATGGTGCTTCTCCTCGTATGAACTCCATATCGGCGCGCCGGTGGCGCGCGATAAATCGGAAAAGCCGGAGAAAATCGCCGCATATCGATCGATCGGGCACCGGCCGGCGCGGGACTTGGTAAAGTCGCGCCATCCGCCATCCGCCATTCGTTTCGCTCCCATGCGCGTTTCCGTCGCCCTGCCCATCGCTTCCCGGCTGCTCAATCACGGCCCGGTCACCCTCGTCACCAGCGCCCACGCCGGCGCGCGCAACGTCATGGCCGCCGCCTGGGCGATGCCCCTCGACTTCGACCCGCCCAAGGTGGCGGTGGTGATCGACGCCGGCACCCATACGCGCGGGCTCGTCGAGGCCTCCGGCGAATTCGCCCTCAACATCCCCTGCCGCGCCCTGGCGGCGCAGGTGTTGCGCGCCGGCTCCGCCTCCGGCCGCGACCTCGACAAGTTCGCCCATGCCGGGCTGGACGGTTTTCCCGCCGAGCGCATCGGTGCGCCGCTGGTCGCGGGCTGCGTCGCCTGGCTCGAATGCCGCGTCCTGCCCCGGCCCGACAACCAGCGGCGTCACGACCTGTTCCTCGCCGAGGTGGTCGCCGCCCAGGCCGACGCGCGCGTCTTCCGCGACGGTCGCTGGAGCTTCGCGGAAGACGAGCTGCGCACCCTGCACTACTTCGGCGGCAGTGTCTTCGCCGTCACCGGCGCGACGCTGGACCTGTCCGCCGACTTTCCCGACTGAGAAGGAGCACGCCATGGACCTGAGTCTTCCCCTGTCCGACGAGGAACTGCAGGAACTCGAAGCCTTCCTCGATTCCGACGCCCTCGGCGAGGACGCCATGAGCCTTTCCGCCCTCGACGGCTACCTTACCGCCCTCGCCGTGGCCCCCAACAACCTGCCGCCGCACCTGTGGCTGCCGGCGATCTGGGGCGAGCGCCCGGCCTGGAAGTCGCGCCAGCAGGAGGAGCGCATGCAGGGCCTGGTGTTCCGCCATGCCAACGATCTGCTGTTCTACCTGCGCGACGAGCCCGACAGCTTCGAGCCGCTGCTCTACGAACGCGAGGAGAATGGCCGGATCGTGCCCGTCATCGACGAATGGTGCGCCGGTTTCGTCGAGGGCATGGCCCTCGACGAGGACGGCTGGCAGCCCCTGCTGGAATCCGAGGAAGGCGAGGACCTGCTCTACCCGATCCTGCTGTTCGGCACCGAGGTCGGCTGGGACGAGCTGGAAAAGAACCCGGCGCTCGCCGCCCGCGAGGAGGAGTTCGCGGAAACGCTCGGCGACTGCGTGCTGGCCATCCAGGCATGGGCGCTGCCGCTCCGCAAGGCCGGTTCCACCGTCCGCCGCGAACAGCCCAAGACCGGTCGCAACGACCTCTGCCCCTGCGGCAGCGGCAAGAAATACAAGAAGTGCTGCGGGGCGGAGCACAAGCTGCACTGAGGCTCCACCGCGGCTGGCGGGCGCCGCCGGAAAAGTCGGCGCCGGCGGCACGGTGGCAATCCGGGCGTTCCCGGCCTATCAAGAGAGAAACGGGAGATGCGGCGGAAGCGCCGCAAGACGATGATGAAATCACTGGTAATGCTAGCTGCGTGCGCCTGCCTGCAGCTGTTTTCGGCGAGCGTGCATGCCGACGCGCCGGTGGCCAGCTTGAGCGACGGGCGCACGGGGCGTATCAGCTTCCGGGTCGCCGCCGGCGCCACCAACCTCTGGAGCCTGGTCAACGCCAGCTATTCCGCCAGCGACGTCATCAGCGGCGATCTGCGCCTGCCGGAAGGGGCCACGGGACGCGTGCCGGCGATGGTGATTTCCCACGGCAGCGGCGGGCTCGCGGTGCTGGAATACGCCTGGGCGCAGCTCTTCGAGAGCATGGGCATCGCCACCTTCGTCATCGACCACTTCAGCGGCCGCGGTTTCACCAGCACCTACAGCGACCAGTCGCGGATCAACAGTAGCGTGATTCCCGCCGACGCGCTGCTGGCCCTGCGTCTGCTCGCCACCCATCCGCGCATCGACGCCAGCCGCATCGGCCATATCGGATTTTCCAAGGGCGGCGCCGCCGCCATGATGTCCGCCTACGAACGCCTGCGCGCCGCCATCCTGCCCGAGGGTACCCGCTTCGCGCTGCATCTGCCCTTCTATCCCGGCGGCCGGGTGCGCGCCAACGTGCTCACCGGCGCGCCGATCCGCGTCTTCATGGGCGATCTGGACGATTACGACAGCGTGGACAGCACGCGCGGCACGGTGAACTACCTGCGCGCCGCCGGCGGCGACGTCGAGCTGACCGTCTACGCCGGCGCCTACCATGCCTTCGACGCGAGCTTCCAGCCGCTCTGGGTCGCCGACGCGCAGACCGACGCGAGCTGCCCCACCTCCCTCAACATCGACAGCTTCGCCGTGGTCAATCCGCTTACCGGCACCGAGATTCCCGGCGTCAGCAGCTCCAACCTCAGTGCCTATCTCGTCTCCTGCCGTAGCCTCGGCGTCATGCTCGGCGGGAACGAGGCGGCGCGCGCCCAGGCGCGCCAGGCGGTGTGGAGTTTCGTCCGGCAACGCTTCGGGCTGGGCGGCATCCCCGAGACGCTCACCCCGCCGGGCGACACCGAGCGCATCCTCAACTGGGCGGAGTTCCAGTACCGCGCCATCCTCGCCGACCGGGGCGGCCTGCAGCAGGGGCTGGGCTATACCTACCGCTGCTATGCGGGCGGGGTCTGCGCCGGCACGGGAGGAGACCGGGTCTATTACTACGACGGCGCCGCGATCCAGGATGTCGGCGCGCTCGCCGACTACCTGGGCGCCGCGAGCGGCGACGGGATGTAGCCGGCCTTGCTCTATTCCGGCGCCAGGGCCTGGACCAGCGCCCGCAAGCGCGCGACTTCCGCTTCGAGAGCGGCGACGCGCCGTTCGAGCTGCTCATGGCCGGCCGCCGCGGATTCGGCCGGCGCCGCGCTTTCTTCCGGGATATCGATCGCGCCGCCGAACAGGTGGGCGTAGCGCGCCTCGCGCTTGCCGGGCTCGCGGGGCAGGCGGACGACGAAGGGACCATCCTCGCGCCGGCTCAGCTGCTCCAGCGTGGCCTCGACCTCGTCCGCGTCCCTGAACGGACAGAGGCGGCTGGCGCGGCCGCGCAGCTCGCCGGGGGTCTGCGGGCCGCGCAGCAGCAGTTCGCAGACGACGGCGAGCTCCCGGGGCGAGAATTTCAGCGTGCCGTATTCGCTGTTGCAGAAGCGATGGCGGTATTTGGCGACGCGGCTGCCGTAGCCGGTTTCCTCGCTGACGAGGTATTTTTTGGCGAGGGCATCGAGGGTGTGCTGCACGGTGGCTTCGTCGAGCTCCAGCACCGGGTCGCGGTTGCTCTTCTGGTTGCAGGCGCCGACGAGGGCGTTGAGGGAGAGCGGATACTGCTCGGGCGTGGCGATTTGCTTCTCGACGAGGCAGCCGATCACGCGGGCTTCGTGCGGGGCGAGTTCGATGGTCATGCGGTCTTCCGGTGGCTGGATTCCTGAGGGCGCAAGCATACCGCGCGGATGCGGCCGCTTGCGGCGGCTATCATGCGGCCCATGGCGGCGACGACAAAACCCTGGTTCGTCTATCTGATCGAATGCGCGGACCGCAGCATCTACACGGGCATCGCCGTGGACGTGGCGGCGCGCTTCGCCGCGCACCGGGCCGGCAAGGGCGCGCGCTATACCCGCTCCCATCCGCCGCTGCGCCTGCTGGCGAGCATCGAGTATCCCGACCGTTCGGCGGCGGCCAGGGCCGAATATCGGGTCAAGCGGCTTTCCGCCGCCGCGAAGCGCGAGCTCGCGCGCGAACATGCCGTCGAGGATCGGGATGATCGACAAGCCTGAGCTGCTCGAACTGCTGGTCACCCGCGCGATGCCCTTCGGCAAGCACAAGGGCCGGCTGATCGCCGACCTGCCGGGCAACTACCTCAACTGGTTCGCCCGCGCGGGTTTTCCGCCGGGGCAGATCGGGCAGTTGCTGGCTCTGATGCAGGAGCTCGATCACAACGGCCTGCGCCCTTTGCTCGACCCGCTGCGCAAGAAGACCTGATCAGACCGGTTCGAGCAGGCTGATGCGGAAGCGCCTGCCCTTGATGCCCTGGTCGGCGAGGCTGCGCAGGGCGCGCGCGGCGACGCGCCGCGCGATGGCCACGTAGCTGCTGTCCTCGAAGACGTCGATGCGGCCGACCTGGTCCTTGTCGAGGCCGGCGCCGCCGGTCAGCGCGCCCAGCAGGTCGCCGGGGCGCAGCTTGTCCTTGCGGCCGCCGAGGATGCGCAGGGTCTGCATCGGCGCCTGCAGCGGCTCGCCGGCCGCGGGCGCGAGCTTGGCGAGTTCGTCCCAGCGCACCGGAGCGCCCTGCCAGTCCTCGATCAGCTTGACCCACTTGCGCTCGCTCGGCGCGCACAGGGAGAGCGCCAGCCCGACGGCGTCGCCGCGGCCGGTGCGGCCGATGCGGTGGATGTGGATTTCGGTGTCCTTGGCGACATCGACGTTGATCACCGCGTCCACGGTGGGAATGTCGAGGCCGCGCGCGGCGACGTCGGTGGCGACCAGCACCGCGCAGCTGCGGTTGGCGAACTGCATCAGCAGCTCGTCGCGCTGGCGCTGTTCCAGTTCGCCGTGCAGCGCCAGGGCCGATATGCCCTGGGCGCGCAGCTCGGCGGCGAGCTCGCGGCAGTGGATGCGCGTGTTGCAGAAGGCCAGCGTCGATTGCGGACGGTAATGCGCCAGCAGGCGGGCGACGGCGTGATTGCGCTTTTCGTGGGCGACGGCGAAGAAGCGCTGCTCGACGCGCGTGGCGTCGAGCCCGGCGGCGACCTTGATTTCCACCGGCTGGCGCAGGAAGGCGGCGCTGGCCTTCTTCATGTCGTCGGGGTAGGTGGCCGAGAACAGCAGGGTCTGGCGCTCGCGCGGGCAGGCGCGCACGATGCCCTTGATCTCGTCGAAGAAGCCCATGCCGGCCATGCGGTCGGCCTCGTCGAGCACCAGGGTGCGCACGCCCGAAAGGTCGATGCTGTTGCGGCTCATGTGGTCCTGGATGCGCCCGGGCGTGCCGACGACGACATGGGCGCCGTGCTGGAGCGAGGCGGCCTGCGGCCCCATCGGCGTGCCGCCGCAGAGCGTCAGCACCTTGATGTTGTCGGCGAAGCGCGCGACGCGGCGCACCTCCTTGGCGACCTGGTCGGCCAGCTCGCGCGTCGGACACAGCACCAGGGCCTGGATGCCGAAATCGGCGGGATCGAGGCGGTGCAGGATGCCGATGGCGAAGGCCAGGGTCTTGCCGCTGCCGGTGTCGGCCTGGGCGATCAGGTCGTGCCGCTTGAGGATGACCGGCAGGCTCTGTTCCTGGATCGCCGTCATGGCGCGGTAGCCGAGGCGGTCGAGGTTGCGCAGCAGGGCGGGCGGCAGGGGCAGGGTGGAGAATTCTCGTTGGCTCACGCGGATGTCGGCGAAAAGGAGGGTGGGCGCGGCAAAAGCGAAAAACCCGCAAGGCCTGTGGCGATGCGGGTTTTCGTGGTATTCGTGGCGGAGAGGGCGGGATTCGAACCCGCGTTAGGGTATTACCCTAAACACGCTTTCCAGGCGAGTCTAATCCCTGTCAACCACACGGTTTGTCAGCCGTTATGTCATTTATTGGCACAATTCTGGCACATCACAGGGAGAATCATAGCATGGCGACTATCCGGAAAAAGGGCGACTACCAATGGCATGTCCAAATCCGGCGCAAAGGTTTCCCGTCCCAAACCAAGACCTTCATGTATCGGGAGGATGCGGAGAAATGGGCTCGCGCAGCGGAGCGCGACATGGACGCCGGCATATTTACGAGCGCCAGCGATGCCGAGCGGATTACCTTGGGGGACCTAATCAAGGACTTCAAAACCGAGTTCGCACCAAAGCATTATCGGGTGCGCGAGGACGAGAAGGAGGCGTGGCGCTTCCAGCTTGCCCGCCTTGATGGAGCACTAGGTGACTACAGCCTAGCAGCCCTCGATCAGAAACTGATCGCCGGCTATCGTGACAAGCGACTCAAGGGCAATTCTGAGCGGCCTCCAGTCTCGGAGTCGACGGTACGAAAAGAACTCTACATGCTTTCGAAGGTGTTGGGATTTGCGCAAACCGAGAAGGGAGTTGTTCTGCCGCGAGGAAACCCTGTAGAGAGGATCCGCAAGCCGTCTGACAGT
>JANJVS010000093.1 GCA_024709955.1 Rhodocyclaceae bacterium | reverse complement strand
CGGCTGGCCTCGGCTCAGTGGCTGCAGCACCCGCAGGCAATCGAGGCGCTCGGCAGCCTGCAGGCGACGCTCGACGAGTTTTCCCGCCATCTCGAAAGCCAGGCCGGGCGTTCGGAAGGGCTGGAGAACTGCCTGCGTCGTTGCGCCGAAGTGATCATGATGCTGCGCCATTGGCAGAAATCGGGGGAACATCACCCCGGCAGTTTCACCGCCGGGCCGTCCCAAGGTGAAACGGCCCGCGCCGGAGGCGCAATCCGCTCGAAAACAAAATCGAGCATCCCCGTAACGGACGAGCGCAGCTCGCCACCCGTCTCCCCTCCCGAGAGGGAGGGGCTGGGGAAGGGGGGGCGAAAACTCGGCGCCGGCGAGACGGTGAAGGAGGACGAGGAAGACGAGCCGCCGGTGCGCTGGCTGGAGGTGACGGCCTACGGCGTCAGCCTCAATCTCACGCCGCTGTCGGTGGCGCCGATCTTCCGCAAACAGCTCGAAGGCCATCCGCGCGCCTGGGTGTTCACCTCGGCGACCCTGGCCGTGGGCAAGGATTTCGGCCATTACCGCCAAGCGCTCGGCCTCGACGAGGCCGACACCGGCTGCTGGGACAGCCCCTTCGACTATCAGGCCAATGCCTTGCTCTATTGCCCCACTGGCATGCCCGACCCGAACCATCCCGATTATTCGGAGGCCGTGGTCGAGGCCGCCTGGCCGGCGATCCGCGCGTCGAACGGCCGCGCCTTCGTGCTCTGCACCAGCCTGCGCGCGATGCGGCGCATCCACGAGCTGCTGGAGGACCGCATCGCCTGGGCCGGGCTGGAGATGCCGCTGATGATGCAGGGCCAGGGCTCGAAGACCGAGCTGCTCGACCGCTTCCGGCTGCTCGGCAACGCGGTCCTGGTGGCGAGCCAGAGCTTCTGGGAGGGCGTGGACGTGCGCGGCGAGGCGCTCTCGCTGGTGGTCATCGACAAGCTGCCCTTCGCCCCGCCGGACGACCCGGTGCTGGCGGCGCGCATCGACACCATGAAGCGCCAGGGCCGCAACGCCTTCTTCGAGCTGCAGCTGCCGCGCGCCGTCATCAACATGAAGCAGGGCGCCGGCCGGCTGATCCGCGACGAGGCCGACCGGGGCGTGCTGATGGTCTGCGACCCGCGCCTGGTGGACAAGCCCTACGGCCGGCGCATCTGGCAGAGCCTGCCGCCGATGCGCCGCAGCCGCGTGCTGGCCGAGGTCGAGGATTTCTTCGATGCGGAAAACCGCCGCGACGGCGGTTAAACTCGCGAGGATGAACCTGTCCGACCTTCCCGCCGCGCTGCTGGCCGAACGCCCGCACTTGTTTTCCGCCGCGACGGTGCCGATTCCCGCCGCCGATCTCGCGCGCATGGGCGAGATCATCGCCGCCATCGAGGCCGTGGTCGCCCTGCCGGCCTGGGACGAACACCTGGGCCTGGCAAAAGTCGGTGCCGGCGGGACGGTGGCCGGCGTCTTCATGGGCTACGACTTCCACCTGACCGATGCCGGCCCGCAACTCATCGAGGTCAACACCAACGCCGGCGGCGGCCTGCTGGCGGCACTGCAGGCCAGGCGCGCCGACGCACTGGCCGCCTTCGTGGCGATGTTCCGCACCGAATGCGGCGGGCGCGAACTCAAGACCGTCGCCATCGTCGATGCGCAGCCTGCGACCCAGTATCTCTACCCCGAATTCCTCGGCTTCCAGCGGCTGTTCGCCGAACACGGCATCCAGACGGTGATCTGCGATCCGGGCGAACTGATGCTCTGCCACGGCAACCTGTGGCACGAGGAGACGAAGATCGACCTCGTCTATAACCGTCTCACCGATTTCGCCTTCGCCGAGCCGGCGCAGGCGGTGCTGCGCGAGGCCTGGCGCCAGGGGGCGCTCGTCACGCCGAATCCGGCGACCCACGCGCGCTACGCCGACAAGCGCAACCTGATCGCGCTGACGGATGACGCGCTGCTGGCGGAGTGGGGCGTGGACGCGGCGACGCGCGCGACCCTGCTCGCCGGCATTCCGCGCACCGAGGCGGTGACAGCTGAACGCGCCGAGGATTTCTGGCAGCGCCGCCGCCAGCTGTTCTTCAAGCCGGCGGCCGGCTTCGGCTCGCGCGCCGCCTATCGGGGCGACAAGCTGACCAAACGGGTGTTCGAGGAAATCCTCGCCGGCGACTACGTCGCCCAGGCCTATGCGCCGCCTTCCGTGGTCAATGTCGCGGTCGACGGCGGGATGACGGAACTCAAGGCGGACGTCCGCAACTACGTCTATCGTGGCGTCGTCCAGCTCGTCGTCACGCGGCTCTACC
The DNA here is from genome assembly GCA_024709955.1 of Rhodocyclaceae bacterium. Lineage (GTDB taxonomy): Bacteria > Pseudomonadota > Gammaproteobacteria > Burkholderiales > Rhodocyclaceae > Sulfuricystis. The sequence goes on along the minus strand of JANJVS010000093.1, from coordinate 8,061 downwards.
AGGGGCAGACGACCAATTTCCGCACGCCCGGCGGCGGTTTTGCGAAAGTGATCGAGACATGAATCTTGAAAGCTCAGTTCCCCACGGCGTGGTTCAAATGAGGTTTTAACGTGAAAGTCTTCGGATTCGCCGGCTATTCCGGTTCGGGCAAGACGACACTCATCGAGCAGCTGATTCCGCGCTTCATCGCGCGCGGGCTCAAGGTGTCGCTGATCAAGCACACCCACCACAATTTCGACGTGGATCAGCCGGGCAAGGATTCCTACCGTCATCGCGCCGCCGGCGCCAGCGAGGTGCTGCTGACCTGCGACCACCGCTGGGTGCTGATGCACGAGCTGCGCGGCGCCCCGGAGCCGACGCTGGAGGAGCAGCTCGCCATGCTCTCGCCCTGCGATCTCGTGCTGGTGGAGGGCTTCAAGCACACGCCGATCTCCAAGCTCGAAGTGCATCGCCCGGCCACCGGCAAGCCGCCGATCTGGCCGGAGAATCCCAGCGTCGTGGCCGTGGCCACCGACGCGCCCATCGACTGCCGGCTGCCGCTGCTCGACCTGAACGACCCGGACGCGATCGTCGCCTTCATCCTGAACTTCCTCGACACGCCATGCTGACCTACGAACAAGCCCTCGAACAGCTGCTGGCCGCCGCCACGCCGCTGACGGAGACGGAGACCGTGCCGCTGTCCGGCGCGGCCGGCCGCGTTCTCGCCGAATCCGTCGTCTCCGCCATCGCCGTGCCGCCCCTCGACAACAGCGCGATGGACGGTTACGCGCTGCGCTGCGCCGACGTGGCGACGGCGGGCGTCCGTCTGCCCGTGGCCCAGCGCATCCCCGCCGGCACGGTGGGCCATGCGCTCGCGGCCGGTACGGCGGCGCGCATTTTCACCGGCGCGCCGGTGCCGGCGGGAGCCGATGCGGTGGTGATGCAGGAGCGCTGCGAGCACGGCCCCGACGGCGGGGTGATCGTCAACCACGTCCCGAAGTTCGGCGAGAACATCCGTCGCGCCGGCGAGGACATCGCCTGCGGCGCCACCGTGCTCGCCGCCGGCACGCGCCTCGGCGCCGCGGAAATCGGCCTCGCCGCCTCGGTGGGCCGGGCGGAGCTCCAGGTGCTGCGCCCGCTGCGCGTGGCCTTGCTGGCGACCGGCGACGAGCTGGCCGAGCCGGGCCAGCCCTTGCCGCCGGGCGGCATCTACAACTCCAACCGCTATTTCCTGCGCGCGATGCTCGAAGAACTGGGCTGCGCCGTCGCCGATATCGGCCGTGTGCCCGACGAGCTGGAGGAGACGCGCCGCGTGCTGCGCATGGCTGCCGAGCGCAGCGATCTGGTGCTCTCCACCGGCGGCGTCTCGGTCGGCGAGGAGGATCACGTCAAGCCCGCCGTCGAGGCCGAAGGCGAGTTGGCGCTCTGGAAGATCGGCATCAAGCCCGGCAAACCGCTGGCCTTCGGCCGCATCGGCGGCCGTAAACCCGGCGCTGGCGGGATGGTGGACTCGGCGGCCTTCATCGGCCTGCCGGGCAACCCGGTGGCGAGCTTCGTCACCTTCCTGATGCTCGTGCGGCCCTTCCTGCTCAAGCGCCTCGGCGCGGCGCGGCTGTTGCCGGCGGTGCGGACCATGGTGTCCGCCTCGGCCTGGACACGCGGCGACGCCCGCCGCGAGTTCCTGCGCGCGCGCATCACGGCGGACGGCCGCGTCGAGCTCTACCCGAACCAGGGCTCGGGGGTGTTGACCTCCTGCGCCTGGGCCGACGGCCTGATCGACAACCCGCCGGGCGGCACCTTCGAACCCGGCGACACCGTCCGCTTCCTGCCGTTTCCCTGGAAGGGCTGAAACATGGCGCTGAAAATCCTCTACTTCGCCAGCCTGCGCGAGACCATCGGCCGTGGCGGCGAAACCATCGACTTGCCGGACGGCGCGGCGACGGTGGCCGCATTGCGCGACTGGCTGGCGGGGCAGGGCGGCGGCCGCGAGGCGCTGCTGACGGCGAAGAACCTGCGCGCGGCGGTGAACCAGAAAATGGCGGGCATGGACGCGGCCGTCGCCGACGGCGACGAGGTGGCCTTCTTCCCGCCGGTGACGGGAGGCTAAGCATGAATGAAGTCAGCGTCCAGGAAGCAGACTTCGACGCCGGCGCCGAGATCGCCGCGCTCACCGCGGACGACCCGCAGGCCGGCGCGGTGGCGAGCTTCGTCGGCCTGGTGCGGGCCGACAAGCTGGCGGAGCAAAAAGTCGGCGCTGATGGAACGGTGCAGGCGATGAGCCTCGAACACTACCCCGGCATGACGGAACAGGCGCTGGCGGAGATCGTCGCCCAGGCGCGCGGGCGCTGGGAACTGCGCCGCGTGCGCGTGATCCATCGCGTCGGCCGGCTGCTGCCGGGGGAGCGCATCGTCTTCGTCGGTGTGGCGTCGGGCCATCGCGGCGACGCCTTCGCCGCCTGCGAGTTCATCATGGACTACCTGAAGACGCGGGCGCCGTTTTGGAAGAAAGAAGAAACGCCGGCGGGCGGCCGCTGGGTCGATGCGCGGGAGACCGACGACGCTGCGGCGCTGCGCTGGCAGGTGAGCGGCGGGGATTGAAGAAATGAAAAGCCCCCTCCCGCGGAGGGGGCCGGTCGGCAGGAAAGACTTATTTCTTGCCGCGACCAGAAGCGGCTTTCTGCGCCGCCTCGGTCATGCCGCTGAAGGCGGCGGTGGAAGCCTGGGCGATCTGCTCGAAGGCGCTGTTGGCCGTGGCCATCGCCTGCTGCATGACTTCGAGCATGTTGGCGTTCTGGCCGGGCAGGGTCTTGAAGAAGCCCTGGAACGCATCGGCCATCTCCTGGCTGCCGGAGGCGAGTTGCTCGGTGAGCATGCGGGCGAACTCGACACGCGCCTCGTTGCCGAGTTCGGCGACCTTCTGGGCGGTTTCCATCATCTTCTGCGCGGTTTCCTGCGCGTACTGGGCGCGCAGCCGCAACACCTCCTGCGGATCCTTGGCGGAGGTCTGGGCGCGGGCATTCTCGACGCTCTGCTGGAACAGCTCGCGCGCGAGATCACTTTGTAGCGCCATCACCCGTTGCGAGTTTTCGATGGACAACTGGGCCAGCCGCATCGCCGCTTCCATGTTCTTGCGGTTGAGTTCGTTGAAGTTTTCGGTTTTCCCTGCCATGTTCCGCTCCCTCTCTAGTTGATCCGATGTTTGCAATCTAACACGGTTAATCTGACGGATTCCTGACTTAAATCATAAAGTTGCTTCGTCCTGCAAGCCCCGCCGGGCCTCCTCGGCGCTGGCATAGATACGCGGCGGCATCCGGTGGCCGGCCAGGGCTTCGCCGAGCTTGACGCGCAGGAAGCTGCTGGTCGTGTAGCGCGTCACCTGGCGGTAATGGCGTTCCATCAGACCGCTAACCATGCCAATATAGTCCTCGATGAGTTCCGGGGCGATGCTGAAGCGATCGTAATTGACGATGGCATCGACGCGGCGGCCGATGGCGGCGAGGCGGGCCTCGACAGTTCTGTGGATGCGCTCGATGTCGGCGTGGCTCTTGACCGCCAAGCCCTCGAAATCGACGAAGAACAGGTTCTGCGCCGCGTCGAAGGAGAGGCGCTCCTCCAGCGGCCGCTGCATGAAACCGGCGCGCAGGCCCATCGGGCCCTCGGCGAAGATGCGCGCATCCATGAGCGCCGGCATCTCGCGCATGACCGGACGGAAATCCATGTGGGCCAGGATGTCCCGCTCCAGGTCGATGCCCGGCGCGATCTCGGTGAGTTCCAGGCCCTCGGGGCCGAGGCGGAACACGCAGCGCTCGGTGATGTAAAGCACCGGCTGGCCGCGTTTCCAGGCTTCCTTGCCGCTGAAGGTGCAGTGCTCCACCTGCGCGACGAACTTGCGCGCGCGGCCCTCGCGCAGGATGCGCAACTGGCCGTCCGCCACCGCGACGTCGAGGTCGCCGGCGGTGAAGGTGCCGACGAATACCACCTTGCGCGCGTTCTGCGAGATGTTGATGAAGCCGCCGGCGCCGGCGAGGCGCGGGCCGAACTTGCTGACGTTGAGGTTGCCCTCCCGGTCGGCCTGGGCGAGCCCGAGGAAGGCGAGGTCGAGGCCGCCGCCGTCGTAGAAGTCGAACTGGCTCGGCTGGTCGATGATCGCCTGGGTGTTGGTGGCGGCGCCGAAGTTGAGTCCGCCGGCGGGAATGCCGCCGATCACGCCGGGCTCGGCGGTCAGGGTCAGGAGGTCGAAGACCTTTTCCTCGGTGGCGACGTTGGCGACGCCCTCGGGCATGCCGATGCCGAGGTTCACCACCGCGTTGGCCGTCAGTTCGAGGGCGGCGCGGCGGGCGATGATCTTGCGCTCGCTCATTTCCATCGGCGCGATGGCCGAGAGCGGCACCTTGATCTCGCCCGAGAAGGCCGGGCTGTAGGGCTCGATGAAGGTCTGCATGTGGTATTCGGGCTTTTCCGCCACCACCACGCAGTCGACGAGCACGCCGGGAATCTTGACCTGGCGCGGGTTGAGCGTGCCGCTCGCAGCAACGCGCTCCACCTGGGCGATGACGATGCCGCCCGAGTTGTGGGCGGCCATGGCGATGGCCTGGGCTTCCAGGGTCAGCGCCTCCTTTTCCATGGTGATGTTGCCTTCCGGGTCGGCGGTGGTGCCGCGGATGATGCCGACGTGGATCGGGAAGGCCTTGTAGAACAGGTATTCCGCGCCGTCGATCTCCATGAGGCGCACGATGTCCTCGGTGGTCCGTTCGTTGAGCTTGCCGCCGCCGTGGCGCGGATCGACGAAGGTGCCGAGGCCGACGCGGGTCAGGGTGCCCGGCTTGCCGGCGGCGATGTCGCGAAACAGGTGGGTGATGACGCCCTGCGGCAGGTTCCAGGCCTCGATGCGGTTGCCCACCGCCAGTTCCTGCAGGCGTGGCGCCAGACCCCAGTGGCCGCCGATGACACGCTTCACCAGGCCCTCGTGGCCCAGGTGGTTGAGGCCGCGCTCCTTGCCGTCGCCCTGGCCGGCCGCATAGACGAGGGTGAGGTTGCGCGGCTGGCCGATGGCCTGCGGCGGATTGTCGCGGGTGTCGAGGAAGAGTTGTTCGAGGGCGACCGCGATGTTCTCGGCGAAGCCGATGCCGACGAAGCCGCCGGTCGCCACCGTGTCGCCGTCGCGGATCAGGCTCACCGCCTCGCGCGCGCCGACCACCTTGCCGCTATCCGAGCCGCGCAGGGCGGCCAGCATCGGGTGTTGTTGTCTCGTCGTCATGTTTTTCTCCATCCGCTCCTGGCAGCGATTATGCACCGCCCCGGCCGGGAAAACCCATGGGCCGGCGGCGTGTCCGAATGGCTGCAAACAGGGATGGAGCGCCGGTGGCGTCTATCGACAAAGGGGTATCGACTACAACTTTGGTCTAATTTACCGGGGGGATGCTTGCCACGATAATCCGGTTCGAGCGCTTGACTGGGGAACATCATCGACATGGCGGAAATTCACTTTGATTCAGTACTTAATGGCAAGCTCAGCATTCCTCCCAGGCCGGAGGTCGTCTTGGTGCTGCAGGAGGAAATGCGCAAGGAATCCGCGGATCTGAAGCGCGTCGGGCAGCATATCAGCGCCGACGTGGGCCTTGCCGGCGCCATGCTGAAGGCGGTCAATTCACCGGCCTTCGGCCTGGCGCGCAAGGTCAGCGCGGTGCCCCAGGCCCTCAGCCTGCTGGGCTTGCGCAACGCGGCGGGCCTCGCTACCGCCCTGGTCCTGCGCAGCCAGTTGGGGGGCGGCAAGCTCGCCTCGATGGAGCGCTTCTGGGATACCGCGGAAAAGACCGCCCTGTTGTGCGCCCACCTGGCGCAGCGCCTGCGCGGGATCGCTCCCGACGAGGCCTACTCGGTCGGCCTGTTCCACGACTGCGGCATTCCGATCCTGATGCAGCACCGGCCCGGCTACAAGGAAACCCTGGCGCGCGCCAACAATTCGCCCGACGCCGCCTTCACGCGCATCGAGGAACAGGATGTCGGCACCCACCACGGCGCGGTCGGCTATTACCTCGCCCGTTCCTGGGCGCTGCCGGACGATTTGTGCCAGGCGATCCTGTGGCACCACGACATCGAGATTTTCCGCGATGCGTCGGTTTCCGACCTGGTGCTCAGCTACATCGGCATCATCCACCTGGCGGAGCATATCCAGCATCGCGCCGTGCGCACCACGCCCGACCTGGAGTGGGCCAAGTTCGAGACCGTGGTCATGGATCATTTCGGCCTGACCGAGGAGGACTTCGTCAATCTGGTCGATGGCGCCCACGATCTGCTGTTCGACGCCTGACCCCGCATGGCCGGGCGGCGACGAACCCCGGAGATTCGCCGCCGCGCCGGTTGAAAACGCCTGCCGAATCCCAATGTTGGCTGTAACGTTATTCGGGAGGCTCCCATGCGCTTCGACAAATTCACCACCAAGTTCCAGCAGGCCATCAGCGACGCCCAGAGCATCGCCGTCGGCCACGACAACCAGATCATCGAGCCGCAGCACCTGTTGCTGGCGCTGCTCAACCAGGAGGACGGCGGCACGACCTCGCTGTTGCAGCGGGCGGGCGTCAATGTTCCTCCGCTGAGGAAATCCCTTGACGCCGCCATCGACCGCCTGCCGCAGGTGGAGGGCCATGGCGGCGAGGTTTCCATCGGCCGCGACCTGTCCAACCTGCTCAATGTCACCGACAAGGAGGCGCAAAAGGCCGGCGACCAGTTCATCGCTTCCGAGATGTTCCTGCTCGCCCTGACCGGCGACAAGGGCGAGACGGGCCGCCTGTTCAAGGAGGCGGGCGCCCAGCGCAAGTCGCTGGAGGACGCCATCAAGGCCGTGCGCGGCGGCCAGAACGTGCAGAACCAGGAAGCCGAGGGCCAGCGCGAGGCGCTGAAGAAGTATTGCCTCGACCTCACCGAGCGCGCCCGCCAGGGCAAGCTCGACCCGGTGATCGGCCGCGACGACGAGATCCGCCGCGCGATCCAGATCTTGCAGCGGCGCACCAAGAACAACCCGGTGCTGATCGGCGAGCCGGGCGTGGGCAAGACGGCCATCGTCGAGGGTTTGGCCCAGCGCATCGTCAATGACGAGGTGCCGGAAACCCTCAAGGGCAAGCGCGTGCTGTCGCTCGACATGGCGGCGCTGCTCGCCGGCGCCAAGTACCGCGGCGAGTTCGAGGAGCGCCTGAAGGCGGTGCTGAAGGAGATCGCCCAGGAAGAGGGCCGCATCATCGTCTTCATCGACGAGCTCCACACCATGGTGGGCGCCGGCAAGGCCGAGGGCGCGATCGACGCCGGCAACATGCTCAAGCCCGCGCTCGCGCGCGGCGAGCTGCACTGCATCGGCGCCACCACGCTGGACGAATACCGCAAGTACATCGAGAAGGACGCCGCGCTCGAGCGCCGATTCCAGAAGGTGCTGGTGGACGAGCCCAGCGTCGAGGCGACCATCGCCATCCTGCGCGGCCTGCAGGAGAAGTACGAGATCCACCACGGCGTCGACATCACCGACCCGGCCATCGTCGCCGCGGCCGAGCTGTCGCACCGCTACATCACCGACCGCTTCCTGCCCGACAAGGCGATCGACCTGATCGACGAGGCCGCGGCGCGCATCAAGATGGAGATCGACTCCAAGCCCGAGGTCATGGACAAGCTCGACCGCCGCATGATCCAGCTCAAGATCGAGCGCGAGGCGGTGAAGAAGGAAAAGGACGAGGCTTCGCAGAAGCGCCTGCAACTGATCGAGGAAGAACTCGCCAAGCTGCCGCGCGAGTACAACGACCTGGAAGAGATCTGGAAGGCCGAGAAGTCCAAGGCCGCGGGCTCGGCGCACATCAAGGAAGAGATCGACGCGCTGCGCGCGCAGATGGCCGAGTTCCAGAGGAAGGGCCAGCTCGACAAGGTCGCCGAGCTGCAATACGGCAAGCTGCCGCAGCTCGAGGGCCAGTTGAAGATGGCCGAGCAGGCCGGCGAGAACGCCACGCCCAACAAGCTCTTGCGCACCCAGGTGGGCGCCGAGGAGATCGCCGAGGTGGTCTCGCGCCACCGGCATCCCGGTGAGCAAGATGATGCAGGGCG
>JANJVS010000040.1 GCA_024709955.1 Rhodocyclaceae bacterium | reverse complement strand
GCGCTTGCCTGCGTGCCGCCGCCACTGGCGCCGCCGGCGGGGCGCGGTCTGGCGCTGGCCGCGCCGGTGCCGGTGCGCCGGCCCGGCGTGTCGGGCCAGTCCTGCAGGGCGTAGGGCTGGGGCACGCGCGTGCGCGCGTTCTGCTGGGCCGGCGTCGCCGGCGCGGGGCTGCTGTAGTACGAGGTGGCGGGCGCGGCGCCGGTCTTCGCCCCGCCGACGTCGAGGAAGCGGGCGACGCCGACGATGAGGGCCATCAGCAGGCCGGAAAGGGCGAGCAGGCCGATCAGCCCGGCCACGATCATCAGCATGGTGCGCCACCAGGGCGTCGCGACGTTTTCTTCCATCGCCGCATGATATGCGGAAGTACGTGGTCATGCCGCGTCTCCCAGTTTTCAGGTATTCAATATCCGCGGCGAGCGTGATGAAATTCGCACGCGGCGCGAAATCGCCGCCCTCCCTTCCACCGTCCGACGCGGAAAATCCCATGCGCAAAACACTGCTCGCCCTCGCCCTTCTCGCCACCCTTCCCTGTGCCCGGGCCGCCGGCCAGTTCGACGGCATCTGGCTGGAAGGCGACGGTTCTTCCTACACCGTCTATTCGACGATCTATACCGCCAGCAACGGCATGCTCTACAAGGTCGATGTCGAACCGGGCAACGGCCGGACGCTGGCCGGCACGTGGGTCGGCACGAGTTACGGCATGCTGACGGGCAACTTCGCGGTGGTGAGCGGCGAAACGGACAACTGCAGCGTGAATCTGACGCTCACCTTCACCACGGCGACCGCCGCGATGATGCGGGTCGATAGCGCCACCGCCCTGCCGGGCCGCAGCTGCGACATGCCGCAAGGCGGATCGGTGACGCTGCAGAAGATGCTCTGAACCGCCTCCAGCCTTGCCGCCGCCGGTCCTTATGCCTGGATATCGCTTCCCGGCGGCGGGCCGGCGAGGATCTGCTTCCTGATCCTGCCCATGACGTGCATCTCGCAGGCGCGGCAGTCGAACTTGAGCGTCAGGCGTTCGTTGCCATTCACCAGCACCATCGGTTCGGCGCGCACCTGGCCCTGCACGCCGGTGACGCCCTTGGCCTGGTGCGGGCAGAGGTTGAAGGCGTGACGCAGGCAGTGCTTGGTGATCATCAGCGCGACTTCGCCGGCTTCCTCGTGAGCCTCGTAGGCGGCGGCGATGAGCCGGACGCCGTGCCTCTCGTAGAAGCGCCGCGCGGCGGCGTTGTAGACGTTGGCGAGGTAGGAGAGCGTCTCCTCCGGATAGGGCGTCGGCGGCTCCACGGCGGGGCGGCGTCGCGGCCGTTCGTGGGCGGCCCGGCGCGCGGCTTCCAGCGCGGCGACGGCGTCGCGGCGCAACTGGTTGACGGCCGAGTTCGGCAGGAACCAGGGCTGCGACCAGGCCACCGCGCAATCGCGCAGCGCGAAATCCGTATTGCCGAGGCGGCCGAGCTGTTCCCGTAGCTGCGTCTCCGCCTGCTGCGGATTTTTCGCCGGCTGCTTTTCAGATGGCAGTTCGGTGCTGGCGGCGATGCCGTCGGCGTCGGTGAGCGTCAGCGCGAAACCCGTGGCGGTTTCGGCGAAGTACGCGTCCACGGCGATGCGCCGCTCGGCGGAATCCCTGGTCAGCGCCTGTTCCCAGGCCTGGTCGCGGTTGCGATTGATGTAGAGGCCGGGGCGCAGGCCGGGCAGCTGGTCGGGCGGGTCGTTGGGCCAGACGCGCCACAGCCCCTGGCCGACTTGCTCGACGCGGTTTGCCTTGGTGCCGGCCGCCGCGCGCTTGTGCAGCCAGGAGAGGCCGTCGCCGTTGGCCAGTGTTTCCTGCGTCGCCAGCTCGAACCAGTCGGGACCGAGTCGCGTCAGCTTGCCGATCGGCAGGCCAACGAAGGCCGGCGTGTCGAAGGCGGCGATGTGGGCGGGGTCGGCGTCGCGGCCGTGGGTGAAGTAATCGGTGGCGCCGCGGTGGAAGGTCTTGTCCGGATTCGGTTCGAAGCGGAGCGTCACGCGGCCGCTCGACGCGGGCGCGAGCTCGGGGTGCGATTCGAGGATGGCGTCGAGCAGGCGGCGGTAGTGGCCGACGATGTTCTTCACGTAGGCCATGTCCTTGTAGCGGCCCTCGATCTTGAAGCTTTGCACGCCGGCTTCGATCAGCGGCAAGAGGTTGGCGCTCTGGTTGTTGTCCTTCACCGAGAGCAGGTGCTTCTCGAAGGCGACCACGCGCCCCTGGCTGTCCTGCAGCGTGTAGGGCAGGCGGCAGGCCTGGGAGCAGTCGCCCCGGTTGGCGCTGCGGCCGGTCTGGGCGTGGCTGATGTAGCACTGGCCCGAGAAGGCGACGCAGAGCGCGCCGTGGATGAAGTGCTCGACGACCACGTCGGCCGGCAGCGCCGCATGCACGGCGGCGATTTCCTTGAGGCTGAGTTCGCGCGCCAGCACGATCTGCGAGAAGCCCGCGTCGGCGAGGAAGCGCGCCTTCGCCGGCGTGCGGATGTCGCATTGCGTCGAGGCGTGCAGATCGATGGGCGGCAGGTCGAGTTCCAGCAGGCCCATGTCCTGCACGATCAGCGCGTCCGCGCCGGCGTTCCAGCAGTCCCGCGCGAGGCGGCGCGCCGGCTCCAGCTCGGCGTCGTGCAGGATGGTGTTGAGAGTGACGTAGATGCGCGCGTGGAAGCGTCGCGCGAAGTCGACGAGCCGCGCGATGTCTGCGATGGCGTTGTCCGCGCCGTGGCGCGCGCCGAAGGCCGGCCCGCCGATATAGACGGCGTCGGCGCCGTGGCGGATCGCCTCGATGCCGATGTCGGCGTTGCGGGCGGGGGCGAGCAGTTCGATGCGGCGGTGCGTCATGGGGCGGGAAAACTCGGCGCTGGCGGGACGGTGAACGGCGGCTTCAGCCGCCGAAGCGGCGCAGGCCGTCGAGGTCGAGGATGGCGATGCCGCCGTATTCGATGCGCAGGAAGCCGGCGTCCTCCAGCAGCTTGAGCGAGCGGTTGACGCGCTGGCGCGAGACGCCGGCGAGGTGGCCGATCTCTTCCTGGGAGATCGTCAGGACGGCGTTCTGGCCCGGATAGAGCACGGGGTTGAACATGATCGACAGGCTGCGCGCGACGCGCGTGTCGGTGTCGTGCAGGCGCTCGGATTCGAGCAGGCCGATGAACTGGGCGAGGCGCTCGTTGATCTGCTCGATGATCGCGTGGTTGAAGGCGATGCTGTGGTCGAGCAGCCAGTGGAAGGTCTCGCGCTTCATGCAGGCGACGCGCGTGTCGCGCAGGGCGACGACGTCGTAGCGGCGCGGCTCGGTCTTCATCAGCGAGCCCTCGCCGAACCAGCCGCCGGTGGGAATGCCGGCGTAGGAGGCGGTCTTGCCGGTGACCCAGTCGGAGGACATCTTCGCCAGGCCCTCGATGACGCCCATCCAGCAGTTCGGCGCCTCGCCCTGGCGGCAGATGAAGCCGCCGGCGGGAATCTGGCGCTCGACCATGCCCTGGCGCATGCGCGCGTGCTCGTCGGCGGAGAGGCCGCGCGCCCAGCGCGACAGCGCGATCGCCTCGTCGAGGGTCGGAGCGGGCGCGGACGGCTTGGTGGAATTGGACAGATTGTCAGGCACGCGACAATTATAGGCAGACGGGCGGGGTAGAGTCCGCCCAGAGTTACAATGAACCGACCGGTTCCGACGGTGTCGCGGCGCACAAAAAAGCGCGCACGCCCGGAGTCATCCGAGGACGAACACAAGACCCGCGGACCGGATGGAGGAGATTGCGTATGACTGCTTCGCTATCGGGCAGCACGCCCGATGACCCGTCCGCGGGGCTGGACACCTTTCCGCGCCTGTTGCTGGCCCATGCCCGCGCGCGCGGCGAGCGTCCGGCGATCCGCGAGAAGGACCTCGGCATTTGGCAGAGCTGGACCTGGGCGGAGGCCGCGCGCGAAGTGCGCGGCATCGCCTGCGGTCTGGCCGAGCTGGGCTTCAAGCGCGGCGACCGCCTCGCCATCATCGGCGACAACCGGCCGCGCCTCTACTGGTCGATGTGCGCCGCGCAGATGCTCGGCGGCATCCCCGTGCCGATGTACCAGGACGCCGTCGCCCAGGAGATGACCTTCGTCCTCCAGGACGCCGGCATCCACATCGCCGTGGTCGAGGACCAGGAGCAGGTGGACAAGCTGCTCGAAGTGAAGGACCAGTGCCCGGAGCTGCGGCACATCGTCTACGACGAGCCGCGCGGCATGCGCCACTACACCCAGGCCTTCCTGCACGGCCTCGACGAGGTCGTCGCGGCGGGCCGCATCCACGACGCCAACCAGTCCGACTTCCTCGACCAGGAGATCGCGCAGGGCCGTCCGGACGACGTGGCGATCATGCTGTACACCTCCGGCACCACCGGCAAGCCGAAGGGCGTCTGCCAGACCCACCACGCGCTGATCTCCGCGGCGCGCGGCGGCTGCGGCTTCGACAAGCTCGGCGAAACCGACGAGATGCTCTCCTACCTGCCGATGGCCTGGGTGGGCGACAACCTGTTCTCCTACGCCCAGGCGCTGGTGGCCGGCCTCACGGTGAATTGCCCCGAGTCGGGCGACACGGTGATGACCGACCTGCGCGAGATCGGTCCGACCTTCTACTTCGCGCCGCCGCGCGTGTTCGAGAACCTGCTGACCCAGGTGATGATCCGCATGGAGGACGCCGGGGCGCTCAAGCGCCGCCTGTTCCACTACTTCATGGACGTGGCGAAGCGCTGCGGCGCCGACATCCTCGACGGCAAGCCGGTGGCCGGCGCGGACCGCCTGCTCTACGCCCTCGGCAACCTGCTGGTCTACGGCCCGCTCAAGAACGTGCTCGGCATGAGCCGCATCCGCGTCGCCTACACCGCCGGCGCGGCGATCGGCCCCGACCTGTTCCGCTTCTACCGCTCGATCGGCATCAACCTCAAGCAGCTCTACGGCCAGACCGAGACCTGCGCCTACGTGTGCCTGCAGCCGGACGGCCAGATCAAGCTGGATTCGGTCGGCAAGCCCGCGCCCTTCGTCGAGGTCAAGCTCGCCGACAACGGCGAGATCCTGGTCAAGGGGCCGATGCTGCTGAAGGCCTACTACAAGCGCCCCGACGCCACCGCCGAGTCGATCAACGCCGACGGCTACTTCATGACCGGCGATGCGGGCTTCTTCGACGAGGACGGCCACCTGAAGATCATCGACCGCGCCAAGGACGTCGGCAAGATGGCCGACGGCACGATGTTTGCGCCCAACTACATCGAGAACAAGCTCAAGTTCTTCCAGCACGTCAAGGAAGCGGTGACCTTCGGCGCCGGCAAGGACTTCGCGACCGCCTTCATCAACATCGATCTCGAGGCGGTGGGCAACTGGGCGGAGAAGAAGGGCATGGCCTACTCCGGCTACACCGACCTGGCCTCGCAGCCGGCGGTGTATGAGCTGATCCGCGACTGCGTGGAGAAGGTCAACGCCGACCTCGCCGCCGACCCCAACATGAGCGGCTCGCAGATCAGGCGCTTCCTGATCCTGCACAAGGAGCTCGACGCCGACGACGGCGAACTCACCCGTACGCGCAAGGTGCGGCGCAACTTCATCGCCGAGAAGTACGGGGTGCTGATCGAGGCGATGTTCGAAGGCAGGAAGACCCAGTTCATCGAGACCCAGGTCAAGTACGAGGACGGCCGTACCGGCAAGGTCTCGGCCGACCTGCGCATCGAGGAAGTGAAGACCTTCGCGCCGCAGGCCGGCAAGCGCGCGGCCTGAGGAGACGAGGCATGAAGATGACCGACATGAACATTTCCCCCGCTGCAGCGCAGGCGGGCCGCCGTTTCGGCGAGGTGATCCTCGACCTGCAGAACATCTCGCTGCGCTTCGGCGGCGTGAAGGCGCTCACCGACATCAGCTTCGACATCCGCGAGCACGAGATCCGCTCGATCATCGGCCCCAACGGCGCGGGCAAGAGCTCGATGCTCAACGTGATCAACGGCGTGTACCACCCGCAGGAGGGGCGCATCCTGTATCGCGGCGAGGAGCGAAAGCGGCTCGAGCCCTACATGGCGGCGCGCCAGGGCATCGCGCGCACCTTCCAGAACATCGCGCTGTTCAAGGGCATGAGCGTGCTCGACAACATCATGACCGGGCGCAATCTGAAGATGAAATCCAACATCTTCCAGCAGGCGCTCTACTGGGGCGCGGCGCAGCGCGAAGAGATCGCTCACCGCGAGAAGGTGGAGGAGGTGATCGATTTTCTCGAGATCCAGAACGTGCGCAAGACCCCGGTGGGGCAGCTGCCCTACGGTCTGCAGAAGCGCGTCGAGCTCGGTCGGGCGCTGGCGGCCGAGCCGTCGATGCTGCTGCTCGACGAGCCCATGGCCGGCATGAACGTCGAGGAAAAGCAGGACATGTGCCGCTTCATCCTCGACGTCAATGACCAGTTCGGCACCACCATCGTGCTCATCGAGCACGACATGGGCGTGGTCATGGACATCTCCGATCGCGTCGTGGTGCTGGACTACGGCAAGAAGATCGGTGACGGCGCGCCCGACGAGGTGCGCAACAACGAAGACGTCATCAGTGCCTATCTCGGCACGTCGCACTGAGCGGGGAACACCATGGGATTCTTTCTTGAAACCTTGTTCGGCGGGTTGATGGCCGGCATGTTGTACTCCTTGATCGCACTGGGCTTCGTGCTGATCTACAAGGCCTCGGGCGTGTTCAACTTCGCCCAGGGCGCGATGGTGCTGTTCGCCGCGCTGGCGATGTCGCGCTTCGCGGAGTGGATTCCGCAGTGGCTGGGCTTCGAGAGCCTGCTGCTCGCCAACCTGCTGGCCTTCATCGCCGCGATGGCGGTGATGGTGGTGCTGGCGTGGGCGATCGAGCGCCTGTGCCTGTCGAAGCTGGTCAACCAGGAGGGCATCACGCTGCTGATGGCCACGCTCGGCATCGCCTACTTCCTCGACGGCTTCGGCCAGACCCTGTTCGGCAGCGACATCTACAACATCAACGTCGGCATGCCCAAGGATCCGGCCTTCATCCTCGAGGGCATGTTCGAGGGCGGGGTGATGATCAGCAAGGAAGACCTCGTCGCCGCGGTCATCGCCGCGCTGCTGGTGGTGGTGCTGGCGCTGTTCTTCCAGAAGACCAAGACCGGCCGTGCGCTGCGCGCGGTGGCGGACGACCACCAGGCGGCGCAATCCATCGGCATCCCGCTCAACAAGATCTGGGTCATCGTGTGGTCGGTGGCGGGCTTCGCCGCACTGGTTGCCGGCATCATCTGGGGCTCCAAGCTCGGCGTGCAATTCACGCTGTCGCTGGTGGCGCTCAAGGCGCTGCCGGTCGTCATCCTGGGCGGGCTGACCTCGGTGCCCGGTGCCATCATCGGCGGCCTCATCATCGGCGTGGGTGAGAAGCTGTCGGAGATCTACATCGGGCCGATATTCGGCGGCGGCATCGAAATCTGGTTCGCTTACGTGCTTGCGCTCGGCTTCCTGCTGGTCCGTCCGCAGGGGCTGTTCGGCGAGAAGATCATCGATCGCGTCTGACGCGGCTACCGACTCCGGGAGAACATCCGAATGCTGTACAGAGAAAATGGCCAGTTCAAGACGAGCTACGCGGCCGATCAACAAATCTTCCCGATCTTCCAGGAGCGCTGGGCGATGGCCCTGCTGCTGCTGGTCGCCTTCGTGGTGCTGCCACTGGTGGGCTCGGAATACTGGTTCCGCGCCATCCTGATTCACTTCCTGTTCCTGTCGCTGGCGGCGCTGGGACTGAACATCCTGGTCGGCTACTGCGGCCAGATCTCGCTCGGTACCGGCGCATTCATGGCGGTGGGCGCGTATGCGGCCTACAACTTCATGGTCCGCATCGACGGTATGCCGCTGATCG
>JANJVS010000007.1 GCA_024709955.1 Rhodocyclaceae bacterium | reverse complement strand
GTGGAAGAAGGCCACCCATTCGAGGGACAGATGCTGGCTCAGGCCCCAGGCTTCCCACTTGTCGTAGAACAGGTAGAACCAGCCGGTGAACCAGATCAGCGGGCCGATGAACAGCATCACGCCGAGGTAGGCGAGGCGCTGCAGCGGGTTGTGCTTCTTGAGCTGGGTGGCGCGGAAGGGGTGCGGCGCGTGGGTGAAGATGCCCAGCGCGTAGTACTTGATCATCGCGTCCACCTTCGCCAGCGTCGGGATGTACTGCTTCCATTCGCCGGTGGTGAAGTGCCAGAAGATGGCGAACACCCAGAGGCCGACCAGGGTCCAGGCGGCGTTGGTGTGCAGGTTCACCGCCTCCTGGAAGCCGAGCAGCTTGTAGGCGCCGTGAATTTCGAAGCCGGTGGTCAGCAGGGTAATGATCAGCAGCGCCTGCGACCAGTGCCAGAAGCGTTCGAATTTCTTGAAGACATAGATTTTCTCCGACATTTGAATTCTCCTCAGGCTTGGTGCTTGCGGCTCGCCAGGATGCGGATGCCGCCGTGGACCAGCACGCCGAGCAGCGTCAGCGCGGCGAGCGTCCAGCCGGCCAGGTCGAGCAGCGGGTTGCCGCCGCGGCCCGGCATGTAGATGCCCGGCACCTGGTCGAGGCGGCCGACGCCGGCGCTCGGCTGGTGGCATTGCGCGCAGGCGAGCGCGTCGCCCTTGGGCGCGACCATGTGGGTGATCGGCCAGGACATCTCGGTGGCGACGAAGGCGTACTTGCCGCTGTACTCGGCGCCGATTTCCTTCATGCCGAAGGCGAGCGCCTTGTCCCAGTTGAAGTTCGACCAGAAGGCCGCGTCGTCGGCACCGTAGGTGTGGAACACCACCAGCTGGTTGTTGCCGACGTCGTAGGGCTGCTTGCCCGCGAAACGCTTGATCGGCCAGATCTTCGACTTGCCGTCGTCGGGCGCGCCGCCGAAGCTGTTGATCTTGACGACCTTGCTGACGTCCATCTTGGTCTCGCGCAGGGTGTAGTCGACCTGGCCGTTGAACCAGACGTATTCGGGGATCACGTTGGTCTCGTACTTGAAGTCGCCCTTCTTGCTGTTGTAGGCCTCGTGCCCGGCGCTGTCCTTGACGACGATGGGCTTGCCGTCCTGGTCGAGCTTGCCGGCCGTGGACCAGTCCCAGAGCATCTTGGTGGCGCGACCGCCGCGGGCGAACTCGGGGATGTGGCAGGTCTGGCAGGCGATCTTCTCGGCGTGGTGGTTGAGCCGCGCGGCCTCGGCGCCCTTCTGGTGCGGCGCGTCCTTGTGGCAGGACTGGCAGGTGGCCGGGTTGCCGTCGGCCTTGCCGCGGATGTGCTTGTCCGTGTCCTTGGCGGTCGGGTTGTAGCGGCTGCCCGGCACGGCGTGGCCCGAAGTGGCGTGGCAGGTGCCGCAGGTGAAGTTCAGCCCGTCCTTGTCCATGTGCACGTCGAGATACTTCTTCGGCTGCTTGAGCGAGCTGTCGAGGTCGCCGTGCTTCACCGCGTCGCCGCCGCCGCCGTAGAAGTGGCAGGCACCGCAGTTGTCGCGCGAGGACTTCGCCACGCCCTGGGCGACTTTCTTGAGGTCCACCGCCTTCATGATCTTGCCGGACTTGGGCGGGAACTCCATGTCCTTGTAGACCGCGTGGCCCGCGAGGCCGGCCGGCTTCTTGTAGGTGCCGGTGGAGTCGTGGCAGACCAGGCAATCGACGTTGCGCTCGGACGTGAAGTCGAACTTGTCGTCCTTCCAGCCGTAGCCGACGTGGCAGGCCGTGCAGAATTCCTGGTTCGACGGGATCGCCGTGCAGAAGTTGTTGATGACGTGCTTCTTGCCGAGCTTCTGGTCGGTCTTGGGATTGAGGAATTCCCACTTCCAGTGCTGGGTCTGATGCACCTGCTTGGCCGCCTCGGTGTGGCAGGAGAGGCAGGCCTCGGTGACTTCGGGCCCGTCCTTGAAGTCCTTCTGCAGTTCCTTGAACTTCGAGTGGTCGGCCGTCGATTTCGAGACGGCCTTGGCGGGCGCCGCCGCGGCCGGGGCCGGATCGCTGGAGGCGATCACCCCGGATGCCGCCAGCAGCAGGCCGATGGTGGTGATGAGTGTGCGCATGATCGCCTCCTCAGCAGCCGCCGCCGCCACCGCCGGCCGCGCCGCCGCCTTCGCCGGCCGGCTTCGGCAGGATCAGCGGGGGAGCGGGCTTGGTGGGGTCGAATTCGAGGAACTTGGCCTGGTCGGCCGCGACCTGCTGCATGATGCCGCCCACCAGCGGGCCGAACATCGGGCCCATCAGGCCGGCGTTCATGTTGCCGATGTAGACCTTGCCGTCGTTCTTCTTGTAGACGGAGATCTTGCAGGGCATCAGGATCGACAGGAAGCGCACCGTGTCCTCCTTGAGGATCGGGCCGGAATACTTGGTGCTGCAGGCCTCGATCATCATCACCGGCAGCGTGTTGCCGCCGTCGGCCTCGACCGCCTTGCCCGGGTTGCGCAGGCCGGAGAGCGCCCAGCCGTTGCCGGTGGCCTGGATGTTGTGCTGGATGCGCGCGACGGTCTCCTCCATGCCGAAGGGACTGACGCGCTCCTGGAACATCATGCCGCCGGCCATGTTCCAGGCGAGAAGGGCAGTGGCGAGGATGCCCGCGAAGAAGCCGCCGATGATTTTCAACATGTTTTTCCCCTGATGAGACGATGAAAACCGCTTGTCTCTCACGGTCGCCGACCTCCATCGGCGGGCCGTTTCGACATGCCCTCACCATATGCCTTTCGCGGGGAGCGATGTTGAGCTATGTCAAAAAATATAAGAATATTCTGATAAACATATATACCGAGCGAATTCCCGACTGAAAAAGTCGGCGCTCGTGGGACGGTGAGCGCTCCATGCCGAGGCTCCGACTTTCGGCGCAGGCTAACTGGTGCAAGCCGGTTAAGCCGCGCAGCGGCGGCCGTAGCCAAAAGTCGGCGCTCGTGGGATGGTGAGCGCTCCATGCCGAGGCTCCGACTTTCGGCGCAGGCTAACTGGTGCAAGCCGGTTAAGCCGCGCAGCGGCGGCCGTAGCCAAAAGTCGGCGCTCGTGGGACGCTGATCAGGCGGTGCGCAGGCTGGCGATCGAGCGGTTGAGGGCATCGGCCAGGCGCGTGAGATGGTCGGCCGCCTCCGTGGCGGCGCGCAGGGCCAGGTGGTTCTGGTCGGCCATGGCGGCGATCTCCTCGACGTTGCGGGCGATGTCGGTGCTCGCCGCGCGCTCGTGCTGCGCGGCATGGACGATATCGGCGACGTGGAGGGCGCTCTGGTCCACGGCCAGACGCAAATCGACGAGGGCGCGCGCCAGTGTGTCGACCGTGGCCGCGCTCTGGGCGATGTCCCGGCCGCTGCTGTCCATGTCCACGACCACGGCATGGATGTCGTCCTGCACCGCGCGCACCACGCCGTCGATTTCGCGCGTCGAGGCGCCGGTGCGGTCGGCGAGCTTGCGCACCTCGTCCGCCACCACCGAGAAGCCGCGGCCGGCGTCGCCGGCGCGCGCCGCCTCGATGGCGGCATTGAGGGCCAGCAGGTTGGTCTGGTCGGCGATTTCCTGGATCACCTGGACGATCTTGCTGATCTCGCGCGAGCGGGATTCGAGGGCGCGGATGCCGGCGATGGCGCCCTCGACGCGCGCGACGACGCGGCCCATTTCCGCGATGGCGGCGTGCGCGCGCTCCTCCTCCCGGTTCGCCGCGGCGGCGGCCTGCTGGGCGATGCCGGCGGTGGCCTCGGCGTGGGCGGCGACCTCGCTGATGCTGGTGCTCAGTTCCTCGACGGCGGCGGCGACGCGCCCGGAGGCGTCGCTCTGGCGCTCCGAGGCGCGGGTGATGCGCGCGCTGCTGCCGTGCAGTTCGCCGGCGGCGGCGTCGATGCGGCGCGCGGCGTCGGCGGTGTCGCGGATCAGCCCGGAGAAGGTTTCGCCCATGCGGTTGAAGTGCACACCCACCTGGCCGAGCTCGTCGCGCGAGACGACGCGCACCCGGGCGCGCAGGTCGCCGCCGGCCATGGCCACGGCGGCGTCGGCCACGCCGCGCAGGCCGCGCATGATGACGATGTAGGCGGCGAAGAAGGCGATGGCGACGCCGGCGAGCACCAGGCCGATGGCGGTGAGCACCAGGTTGCGCGTGGCCGCCAGCTCCCGCGCGCGTTCGGCGAGCAGGGCGTCGATGTGGCCGGCGAGGCCTTCCGCGATCGCCAGGGTTTCGTCCAGCGCGGCGACGTTGCGGGCGAGGTAGGCGTCCGCCGGCATGTCGAAGTCGCTGGTGTCGAGCACCTTGATGGTCAGCGCTTCCTGCACGCCGAGGTAGGCGGCGTTGAGGCGGCCGGCCAGCTCGTCGAGGCCCGCCTGCAGCTCGGACCGGTAGTGCGCGGCCTTCTCGAAGTTCTCGATGCTCCATACCACCAGCGGATCGTAGCTGCCGCGCACCAGGGTCAGTTCGCCGCGCGCGCCGGCCTTGAGGCGCTGGCGCGCCAGCGCGGCCACGCCGAGGCGCGCGGCCTTGCCGGTGTTGTCAAGCAGGCTGCGCAGCTTGTGGGTCAGCGTGTCGATCAGCGGGTTCGCCGCCGGGTCGCCGTCCAGCGTGAGGCGACTGGCGTCGTTGAGTCGCCCCAGGTAGGCGCGCAGCTGGCGGGACAGGGCGGCATGGCTTTCCGCCAGGGCGTTGTCGTCGAGGTTCGCCGCCTGGCTTGCCAGCGCTTGCCAGCGGCGCGGCCAGTCCTGCCATGGTTCCATGTCGCGCGCCGCCAGCGGATGGGCGCGCAAGGCGGCGGCGAAGGCCTGCTCGGCGCGCCCGACCGCCTCGCCGCGCGCCGCTAGTTCGCCGGCGAGGCCGGTCGCGCCCGCCAGGCTGCCCTGGGCCGTCGCGGCGAAGGCGTGCAGGTCGGCGAGCAGACGCAGCGCCGGCATCTGCAGCGCCAGGGTGGCGCGCTCGATGCGCAGGGCGCTTTCGCGCTGCTGCAGTTCGGCGACGATCAGGGCGACGGCGGCGAGCAGCGGCAGGCCGAAGATCAGGGCGGTGGCGATCAGCTTGTGGCGATAGGAGAAGCGGCCGACCAGGGCGACGACGGGTTCGAGCAGGCGTTTCATGAGGGGATGCGGAACAGGGATGGGGCCGGCGGCGCGGCGTCAGGGCTGGCGCCGGCGTTCGACGAACAGGGCGCTGCCGGGAATCTTCTTGGCTTCCTTTTTGGCGTTGCCGACCGCGCCGGCGACCTCGCGGTGGCTGTGGTAGAGCCGCGGGTCCACCGGCAGCGCACCGATCGAGAGGGCGGGCAGGGGGTGGAAGACGCGGTTGCCGCGCCGGTCCTCGGCCTGGTAGCCGCCCAGCCGCAGGTCCTCGGCGCTGACGAAGCCGGGGATTTCGCCGTCGAAGTCGGCGAGGATCGCGCGGCAGCGCGCCTCCCAGTCGCGGCTTTGCAACAGCAGGATGAAGTCGTCGCCGCCGACGTGGCCGACGAAGTCCAGGTGGGCGTCGCAGTGGCGCGCCAGGATCGCCGCCAGGGTCTGGATGATCTGGTCGCCCTGGCGGTAGCCGTGGCGGTCGTTGTAGGGCTTGAAGTGGTCGAGGTCGCAGTAACAGGCGACGAAGGCGGTCTCGCTGGCGAGCAGGCGGTCGATGTGCTCGTTGATCGGCACGTTGCCCGGCAGCTGGGTGAGCGGATTGGCGTAGCGCGCGGCGCGAATCTGCATCTCGGTGATCAGGCCCATCAGCGCCTGGCTGCTGCCGATGCCGAGATAGCGGCCGTCCTCGGTGATGACGAAGCCGTCCACCAGGTGGCGGTGCTCGGCGCGGCCGAGCAGCTGGCCGATCTCCTGCACCGGCGTGGCGTGATCGACGCGGATCGGATCGGCGTTCATGAACAGCGTGCAGGGCCGGCGGCCGTAGAGCTCGCGGCGGAAGGGGCGGGCGAAGCGGTCCACCATCGAGTAGCGGTTGATCAGCCCGAGCGGCAGGCCGGCATCGTCGATCACCGGCAGCACGATCTGCTCGGGCTGGGCCTCGAAGCGCTCGAATACCTCGTGGTTGAGCATGTGCGGCCGCAGCGGCGCCACCGGCTGCAGCAGCTGGCGCACCGTCGCGCCCGCTGGACCGCAGCGGTGCGGGAACACCGCCACGCCGCCCTGGCCGAGCAGCCCGCGGATGGCCTCGTCCGGACGCGCCGCCGGCCGCGCGGCCGGGCGCGCGATCAGGTAGCCCTGGCCATGGGTGATGCCGAGGTCGCGCAGGGTGGCGAATTCGCTCTCGGTCTCGATGCCCTCGGCGATCAGCGCGGCATGGCTGCTCTCGGCGATGTCGCGCATCGCCTGCACCAGGCGGAACTTGAGCGGGTCGTCGGCGATGCCGCGGATGAAGTGCTGGTCGATCTTGACGAATTCCGGCCGCACCTCCGACCACATGCGCAGGTTGGAGAAGCCCTCGCCGAGGTCGTCGATGGCGAAGCGGTAGCCGAGCGCGCGGTAGTGGGCGAGCACCTCCCGCAGGGCGGCGAAGTCGGAGACCTCCTGGTTCTCGGTGATCTCGATGACGATCTGGTCCGGGCGCAGGCGCAGGGAGTGCAGCAGCCGGCTGGTGGCGCCGTCGATGAAGCGCGGATCGGCCAGACAGCCGACGCTGACATTGAGGAACAACGGTCCGGCGAGGCCGGCGGCGGCGAAGTCGCGCAGCACCACCTCGCGGCAGAGGCGCTCGAACTCGACCGTGATGCCGCAGGTCTGCGCCAGGCCGAGCAGCGCCTTGGGCGCATGCAGCGGCGTGCCGACCGGGCCGCGGATCAGGCCCTCGTAGCCGAGGTAGCTCCGGCCGCGGAAATCGACGATGGGCTGGAACACCGCGTGCAGGCGGCGCTGCTCGAAGACGTCGAGGAAGGCGCGCAGGTTGTCGCGGGTCAGCCAGGATGCCGCGTCGGCGTCCTGCTGCAGCGGCGCGGAGAGCCGCAGGCGTTCCATCGCGGCGGCGAGCGCGGCGGCGGAGCCGGCGGGCACCGTCTCGCCATCCGCTACGGCGAGGAGAGCGTTGTTTGCTCGACCGCCTTGTAGCGCAGTTGCTTCACCAGCGCCGACTTTTGTTCCGGCATAAGGTTCGCCGCGCTCACATGAGCCTGCTCCAAAGTCGGTGGGAGGCAAGGGTGCGTTCACCGTATCGCCAACGCCGACTTTTGCGGGGGCATGGCGCAGCGTGTCGGGCAGGATGGATTCGTGCAGGCGCGAGGTCATGAGGGCGGCGGCGATGGAGGCGACCGCGTCATGCTACGAAAGTCATGTGACAGGGCGGTTACGTCACTGCTTTCAGTCGGGTGCCAGGATGATAGGCCCGGCCTCGCCTTGCCCGTGGCGGCCGATCACCTCGTGCAGCAGGTTTTCGTAGCCGTCGTGGATGTGTTCCCAGTCGAGATGGCCGACGCTCGCCGGGGCGGCGGCGCGCAGGCGCGCCAGCAGCTGCGGCTGGCCGCCGAGGGCGACGGTGGCGGCGATGAAGCCGGCCTCTTCGCCGGGGGCGAGCAGGCGGCCGTTGCCGCCGTCGCGCACCAGGGCGGCGGCGGCGGCATGGTCGAAGGCCACCACCGCGAGGCCGCTCGCCAGCGCCTCGGCGACGACGTTGCCGTAAGTCTCGCTGAGGCTGGGGAAGAGGAACAGGTCGGCGCTGGCGTAATGGGCGGCGAGATCCTCGCCGCGCCGCGTGCCGGCGAGGATGCAGGCCGGATGGTGGCGCGCCAGTTCGGCGCGCAGCGGGCCGTCGCCGACGCAGACCATGCGCGCCGTCGGGTGGGCGGCGCGCAGGCAGTCGAAGGCGCGCAGGGCGAGGCCGAGATTCTTTTCGGGCGCCAGGCGGCCGACGACGATGGCCACCGGATCGTCCGGGCCGGCGCCCCAGGCGGCACGCAGCTCGGCGCGGCGCCGGCCCGGGTGGAACAGCCGCGTGTCGACGCCGCGCGCCAGCACGCCGACGGCGCGGAAGCCGCGCCGGCCCAGGTCGTCGGCCAGGGCCGGCGTCGGCGCCAGGGTGGCGGCGGTGCGGTTGTGGAACCAGCGCAGGTAGCGCTCGATGCCGCCCCGCAGCCAGCCGATGCCGTAATGGCGGCTGTAGAGGTCGAAATTGGTGTGGAAGGTGGAGACCAGCGGGATGCCGAGACGTTGCGCCGCGGCCACGGCCGAATAACCCAGCGGCCCCTCGGTGGCGACATGCACCACGTCGGGCGTTTCGGCGCGCCAGGCCCGCCAGAGCCGGTCGCCGGCGGGCAGGCCGAAGCGCAGCTCGGCGTAGCCGGGGATCGGCAGGCCGCGCGTGAGCAGCTGACCGTCGGGGGCGGCGGCTTTCTCCCGCGCCTGGCGCGGCCGCACCACGCGCACGCGATGGCCGCGCGCGGCCAGGCCGGCGACCAGGCGGTCGAGGGTCATGGCGACGCCGTTGACCTCGGGCGGATAGGTCTCGGTGACCAACGCGACGGCGAGGCGGCGGCGCGCCATGCTCAGGCCACCGCCCGCAGCGGCACGACGGCCATGGCGGCCGCGCCGGCGTGGCGCCATTCGACCAGCTCCAGCCGGCCGTCGAGGTGCTCGACGATGGCGGTGCAGCTATCCACCCAGTCGCCGCAGTTGATGTAGAGCACGCCCGCGGTCTCGCGCAGGCAGGCGCTGTGGATGTGGCCGCAGACGACGCCGTCGAGGCCGCGTTCGCGCACGGTGCGGATCACGGCGTCCTCGAAGTCGAAAATGAAATTCACCGCGCGCTTGACGCGGCGCTTGGCGTAGCCCGCCAGCGACCAGTAGCCGGAGATGCGCAGGCTGCGGCGCGCCCAGGACAGCCAGGCGTTCGCCCGCACCAGCAGGTCGTAGCCGATGTCGCCGAGCACGGCGAGCCAGCGGTGGTGGCGCGTCACCTGGTCGAACTCGTCGCCGTGCAAGAGCAGCAGGCGGCGGCCGTCGGCGGTCTCGTGGATGTGTTCGGCGGCGACGCGGATGTCGCCGAAGGAGGCGCCGACGTATTCGCGCAGCGCCTCGTCGTGGTTGCCGGGGATCAGCGTCACGCGCTCGCCGTGGCGCGCGCGGCGCAGCACCTTCTGCACCACGGTGTTCTGCGCGGCGGTCCAGTGGATGCCGCGCTTCATCGCCCAGAAATCGACGATGTCGCCGAGCAGGAACAGGTGTTCGGATTCGTATTCGCGCAGAAAGGAAATCAGGCTGTCGGCCTGGCAGCCGCGCGTGCCGAGGTGGATGTCCGAGAGGAAAACGCTGCGCACCTTCATGGCGGCCATGGTGCCGCCGGCGGGCTACGCCCGCGTGAAGCGCGCGTTACGGATTCGTGTCAGCCGAGCAGGACCAGCCCCCACACCGCCGCGACGTTGAGCAGGGAGATCAGCACCGCCGCGCTGCCGATGTCCTTGGCGCGCTTGGCGAGGCGGTGGCGTTCGAGGGAGACGCGGTCCACCACCGCCTCGACGGCGGAATTGAGCAGTTCGACGATCAGCACCAGCAGCACGCTGGCGACCATCAGCGCCTTGCCGAGGGCGCCCACCGGCATGAAGAAGGCGGCGGGAATCAGGATCAGCGCGAGCCAGGTTTCCTGGCGGAAGGCGTCTTCGTGGCGGTAGGCGGCGGCAAGCCCCGCCAGCGAGTAGTGCAGGGCGTTCCAGACGCGGCGGAGGCCGGTCTTGCCCTTGAACGGGCTTTCGCCGTCGCGGGACGGCCGGGAGTGGGTGGAATTGTCCATCCGCCGAAGATATCAGTTTCGGGCGGTATTGGCGCCGGCGAGCCGGCGATAGACCGCGGCGAGTCGCGCGGCGCAGGCCTCGGTGGTCCATTCGGCGACGAAGGCGCGTCCGGCTTCCGCCATGGCGGCGCGCCGGTCCGGGTCGTTGGCGAGGGCGGCCATTTCGTGGCCGAAGGCTTCCGCGTCCTGCGGCGCGGGCAGGGCGCCGCGCCGCGGCTCGACGATCTCGCGCGTGCCGAGGGCGGCGAAGGCCAGCACCGGCAGGCCGGCGGCCATGGCTTCGAGCAGCACCAGGCCCTGGGTCTCGGTGCGCGAGGCGAACACGAACAGGTCGGCGGCGGCGTAGCAGTCGGGCAGTTCGGTCTGGCGGTCGAGATAGCCGACGAAGCGCACCCGCGCGCCGATGCCGAGGGCGGCGGCCTGGCGTTGCAGGGCCGGCAGCGCCGGTCCCTCGCCGGCGACGACCAGGGTCAGGCCGGGGCACTGGCGCAGGGCATGGGGCAGGGCTTCGAGCAGGAAGCCGATGTTCTTTTCGTGGGCGGCGCGGCCGACGAACAGCGCCAGCGGTCCGTCGCGCGGGATGTCGAAGCGGGCGCGAAAGTCGGCGCTGGCGATACGGTGGCGGCGGTCGCCGAAGTGGGCGAGGGGGATGCCGGTCGGCACGCGGTGCATCGGCACGCTGACACCGTAGCCGGCCAGGGTCTCCGCCATCGCGCTGGACGGGACGATCACCGCGTCGAGGGCGTTGCACTGGCTGCGCGCCAGGCGCCGCGCCAGGGCGCGCAGCAGGCCCTTGGGCACGGCCGGCACGTAGTTGTGCAGGTATTCCTCGAAATGGGTGTGGTAGGTGGCGACGCAGGGCAGGCGGTGGCGGCGCGCATGGCCCAGCCCGGCGTAGTGGGCGGCGAAGGGGGTCTGGATGTGCACCAGGTCGAAGCGGCCGCCCGCGCCGTCGAGGACGCGCCGCAGGGCGCCGGGACGCATCAGCCGGTCCTCGGGGTCGAAGATCACGCGGTGGGCCGGAACCCGGCTCACCTTGCCGTCGTCGGCGTGCGGGGCGGGGTAATGGGGGGCCACCACCCGCACCTCGATGCCCAGCTCGGCGAGCGAGTGGCGGAAGGAGTCGATGGAAGTGGAAACCCCGTTGATGCGGGGGAAGAAGACGTCGGAGATCATGAGCACGCGCATGGCGGGCATGATCGCCCGCCAGCGTTGCACCCTTGTTTCAGCCGCTTACAGGATTTTCGTGCCCAGCCACCAGAACGCGGCCGCGATCAGCGCGCTGGCCGGGATGGTCAGCACCCAGGCGATGGCGAGGTTGACCGAGATGTCCCAGCGCACGCGCTTCATGTTGTGGGCGGCGCCGGCGCCGGCGATGGCGCCGGTGATGGTGTGCGTCGTCGATACCGGGATGCCGCCCAGCGTCGCCATGCCGAGGCTGAGCGCGCCGCCCATCGAGGCGCAGGAGCCGCTCACCGAGTTGAGCTTGGTGATGCGCGTGCCCATGGTCTTGACGATGCGCCAGCCACCCAGGTAGGTGCCCCAGGCGATGGCGAAATAGCAGGAATAGATCACCCAGTCCGGCAGGGTTTCCACGTCGGTGGTCGCGGCGCCGGCGCTGATCAGCAGCAGCCAGATGATGCCGATGGTCTTCTGCGCGTCGTTGCCGCCATGGGCGAGGCTGTAGGCGCCGGAGGCGAACAGCTGCGCGTAGTTGAACCAGCGCCCGACCTGGCCGGGGGTGCGGTGGCGGAACAGCCAGGCCACCGCCACCATCAGCAGGCCGCCCATCAGGAAGCCGACGAAGGGCGAGATGACGATGAACAGCAGGGTCTTGCCGAAGCCGCTCCAGACGAGGGGCGCGAAGCTGCCGGACTTGACCAGGGTGGCGCCCACCAGTCCGCCGATCAGGGCGTGGGAGGAGGAGGAGGGGATGCCGTAGTACCAGGTGATGATGTTCCAGGCCAGCGCGCCGCAGAGCGCGCCGAAGATCACGTAGTAGTCGACGAAGGCCGGGTCCACGGTGCCCTTGCCGATGGTGGCGGCGACCTTGAGCTGGAATACCCAGAGGGCGGCGAAGTTGAAGAAAGCGGCGAACAACACCGCCTGCTTGGGGCTGAGCACGCCGGTGGCGACGATGGTGGAGATCGAGTTGGCGCCGTCGTGGAAGCCGTTCATGAAGTCGAACGCCAGGCCGACGAAGATCAGGATGCCGAGGATCCAGATGCTGATGGTCAATCCTTCCATGATGTCGGCGACCGGTCAGGAGTTTTCGATCAGGATTTCCTCGACGGTGCGCGCGGCCTCCTGGCAATAGTCGAGGACGTGCTCCTGCAGGAAATAGAACTCGCGCATGCGGATCGCGTTCCACATCTGGCTCTCGTCGCCGAACAGGCGGGTGACGGCCTTCTTCAGCACCTTGTCGGCCTTCGACTCGATCGCCTCGATCTCGCGGCAGAGGTTGATCGCCTCCTTGGCGCGCTCCTTGTCGGCGAGGGTGATGATGGCGCGGTTGAGGCGCAGGCAGGCGTCGGCGGCGAGGGCGGCGAGTTCGCGCGCCTCCGGGGTGGAGTCCGCGATGTGGTACATGCCGACCGCGTTGGCGACGTCGCGCAGGGCGCCGAGGATCTGGTCCACCTCCAGCGTCAGGGTGTGGATCTCGTCGCGGCTGAAGGGGGTGATGAAGGACTTGTGCAGCAGCAGGATCATGTCGGCCTTGATCTTGTCGCCGCTGCCCTCGTTGAGGGCGACTTCCTTGACCAGGGCCTCCAGATCGTTCGAGTTCGTGCCGAGGGCATTGACCAGCCGCAGCGTGGCGTTGGCGGCAGCGACGACGCGGTCGGCGTGGGCCGTCATGAGGTCGAAAAACTCCTTGCGCTGGGGCATCAGGCTGCTGAACATGGGGAATTCCTTTGCTGGCGAGGCGGCGAATGTTACAGAAATGTTGCGGAATTATCTCCTATAACGAATAGCCGAGCCCGGCGCGGGCCCCATCGCCGGGGCTGTCACAGACCTGTCACATTGCTTCGCTATCTTGGCGGCCGTACCGCTTTCCCCATCCCAACCAGGAGAATGTGCATGAAGATTTCCCGACTGCTGTCCGGCTCCCTGCTCGCCGCGGCCATGGCCACCGCCGCCGCCGGCGCCCATGCCCAGGCGACCATCAAGATCGACGGCTCCTCGACCGTGTTTCCGATCACCGAGGCCGTGGCCGAGGAGTTCCAGAAGGCCAAGAAGAACCAGGTGCGCGTCACCGTCGGCATTTCCGGCACCGGCGGCGGCTTCAAGAAGTTCTGCCGCGGCGAGATCGATATCTCCGACGCCTCCCGTCCGATCGTCAAGAAGGAGATGGAGGCCTGCGCCGCCGCCGGCATCAAGTACGTCGAGCTGCCCGTCGCCTTTGACGCGCTGACCGTCGTGGTCCATCCGTCCAACACCTGGGCCGCCAACCTCAAGCCCGAGCAACTCAAGGTGATGTGGGAGGCCGGCGCCCAGGGCAAGATCACCAACTGGAAGCAGGTCGATCCGAGCTTCCCCGACCTGGCGCTCAAGCTCTACGGTCCGGGCGCCGACTCGGGCACCTTCGAGTACTTCACCGAGGCGATCAACGGCAAGGCCAAGTCCTCGCGCGGCGACTACACGGCGTCCGAGGACGACAACGTGCTGGTGCAGGGCGTTTCCCGCGACAAGGGCGGTCTCGGCTACTTCGGCTTCGCCTACTACATCGAGAACGCCGGCAAGCTCAAGGCGGCCTCGGTCTGGAACGGCTCCAAGTTCGTCGCTCCCTCCGCCGCTGTGGTCGAGGACGGCAGCTACCAGCCCCTGGCGCGCCCGATCTTCATCTACGTGAATGCCAAGTCGCTGGAGAAGCCCGAGGTCAAGGAATTCATCGAGTTCTACATGAAGCACGGCGCCGCCCTGACCAAGGAGGTCAAGTACGTGCCGCTGCCGGCGAGCATCTACGAGGCGAACCTCGCCAACGTTAATAAGATGAAGCTCGGCACCGTGTTCGGCGGCGTGCCCGAGGTCGGCGTCAAGATCGACGAACTGGTCAAGCGCGAAACCAAGCACTGACCGGCCGCGGCGTTCCCTCCACCCGGCGGCGTCGCCGCCGGGAGATTCCGGACCGACGTCCGGATTTCCTTATGGTTGTAAACTTCCTGGCTTCACCTTCCCCATGAGCGTTGCCTTGTCCATGCAAGCCCCAGCCCCGACGGTGGTCAGCGATCGCCTGAAAAAGAAGGCCTCGCGCCACATGACCGAGCGCTTCATCGAATTTCTCCTGTTCGGCGCCGCGCTGGTCTCGGTGTTCACCACCCTGGCCATCGTCTATATCCTGGTCACGGAGTCCTGGGTGTTCTTCCAGCATGTGCCGCTCAAGGATTTCCTGTTCGACACCCAGTGGACGCCGCTGTTCGACGACGCCCATTACGGCATCGTCGTGCTGCTGTCGGGGACGATCACCAGCTCCCTGGTCGCGCTGGCGGTGGCGATCCCGCTCGGCACCATCATCGCCATCTACCTTTCCGAGTTCGCGCCCTTCAAGCTGCGCGAGATCGCCAAACCCTTCCTCGAATTGCTCGGCGGCGTGCCGACCATCGTCTATGGCTACTTCGCGCTGGTGTTCCTGACGCCGCTGCTGCAAATGGTGTGGCCCGACCTGCCCGGCTTCAACCTGCTGTCGGCCGGCCTCGTCATGGGCGTGATGATCATTCCCTATGTCGCCTCGCTGTCCGAGGACGCGATGCGCGCGGTGCCGATGTCGCTGCGCGAGGGGTCCTACGCGATGGGCGCGACGCGGCTGCAGACCTCGCTGCGCGTGGTCGTGCCGGCGGCGACCTCCGGCATCGCCTCGGCCTACATTCTCGGCATCTCGCGCGCCGTGGGCGAGACCATGATCCTCGCCGTCGCGGCGGGCATGCAGCCGAACCTGACCTTCAATCCGGCGGATTCCGGCGCGACGATCACCTCGTTCATCGTCCAGGTGGCCCTCGGCGACCTGCCGCACGGCTCGATCGGCTACCAGACCATCTTCGCCGCCGGCCTGACCCTGATGCTGATGACCCTGATGTTCAACCTGCTCGGCTACTGGCTGCGCAAGCGCTTCCGCGAGGTGTATTGAGATGATCCAGTCCGCCGATCTCGCCGCCATCCGCGCCCTGATCGCCAGGGCCAAGCGCTGGGACGCCTTCTTCGGCGTGCTCGGCGTCCTTTCCCTGATGGTCGGCGTGCTGACCTTCGCCGCCCTGTTCGTCGACATGGCGGTACAGGGCATCGGCCGCATCGACGCCGATTTCCTGACCTCCTTCCCCTCCCGCCGCGCCGCCAACGCCGGCATCCTGTCCGCCTGGGTCGGCACGGTGCTGGTGATGTTCGTCACGGCCCTGGCCGCGGTGCCGCTCGGCGTGGCGGCCGGCGTCTATCTGGAGGAGTACGCGCCGAAAAACTGGATGACCGACATCATCGAGATCAACATCACCAACCTGGCCGGCGTGCCCTCGATCGTCTACGGCCTGCTGGCGCTCGGCCTGTTCGTCTATCAGTTCGGCTTCGGCCAGAGCATCCTCTCCGCCGGCCTGACGCTGGCCCTGCTGATCCTGCCGGTGGTGATCGTCGCGACGCGCGAGTCGATCCGCGCCATCCCGCAGATGATCCGCGAGGGTTCCTATGCCTGCGGCGCCACCACCTGGCAGACGGTGCGCGACCACATCCTGCCCTATTCGAGCGCCGGCATCCTGACCGGCGTGATCATCGGCATGGCGCGCGCCATCGGCGAGACCGCGCCGATCATCACCATCGGCGCGCTGACCTTCATCGCCTTCCTGCCGCCGCTGCCCTACACCGGCGAACCGCCGGCGGGCCTGTTCGACTGGATCTTTTCGCCCTTCACCGTGATGCCGATCCAGATGTTCAACTGGACCTCGCGGCCCGAGGCGGAGTTCCAGGTCAATGCCGCCGCCGCCGGCTTCATCCTCGTGCTGATGACGCTGGCCATGAACGGCGCCGCCATCTGGCTGCGCTACCGCCTGCGCAAGAACATCAAGTGGTAATCCATTTCCCAGCGAGCCCCTCATGAGCTACGAAACCACCATCAACATGGACCCCGATCCCAGCCTGGCGATCAAGGCCGAGTGCCGCGACTTCAATTTCCACTACGGCGACTTCCATGCCCTGAAAAACATCAACATGCCGATCTACGACAAGAAGGTGACGTCGCTGATCGGTCCCTCCGGCTGCGGCAAGTCGACGCTGCTGCGCTCGTTCAACCGCATGCACGACCTCTATCCGGGCAACCGCTACGCGGGCGAGATCGTCATGGAGCCGGACAACACCAACCTGCTGGCCAAGGACGTCGATCCGATCGAGGTGCGCATGCGCATCTCGATGGTGTTCCAGAAGCCCAACCCCTTCCCGAAGAGCGTCTTCGAGAACGTCGCCTACAGCCTGCGCGTGCGCGGCATCACCAACAAGAGCGAGATCGAGGACCGCGTCCAGCATTCGCTCAAGGGCGCCGCGCTGTGGGACGAGGTCAAGCACCGCCTCAACGACCTCGGCGCCAACCTTTCGGGCGGCCAGCAGCAGCGCCTGTGCATCGCCCGCGCGCTGGCTTCCGATCCGGAGATCATCCTCTTCGACGAGCCGACCTCGGCCCTCGACCCGATCGCCACCGCGAGCATCGAGGAACTGGTGGTCGAACTGCGCGACAAGGTGACCATCATCATCGTCACCCACAACATGCAGCAGGCGGCGCGCATTTCCGATTTCACCGCCTACATGTACATCGGCGAACTGATCGAGTTCGGCGTCACCGACCAGGTCTTCATCAAGCCGAAGAACAAGCAGACCGAGGACTACATCACGGGAAGATTCGGCTGAATCCTTCCGTGCCGCGGCCGCGCGTGACGACGCTTCGCGTGTGCGCCGCTGCAGTTGGAATGGGCCGCGCGCTCATTGACCAAGTCGCCACGATCGCTATAATGCGCGGCTTTTCCGACTTCACGGACTTTTCACATCATGCGCAGAAAACTCGTTGCCGGTAACTGGAAGATGCACGGTAGCTTGGCGACCAACGCCGGTCTGTTGCAGGGAGTCCGTGACGGCGTGGCCGGTCTCGCGGCGGAGGTCGCCGTGTGCGTGCCCTATCCCTATCTCGCTCAGGCCCGCGCCGCCTTGGACGGCAGCAACGTCGCCTGGGGCGCGCAGGATGTTTCCGAGCATGCGCAGGGCGCCTACACCGGCGAGGTGAGCGGCGCGATGCTCGCCGATTTCGGCTGTCGCTACGCGATCGTCGGCCATTCCGAGCGGCGCAGCTATTACGGCGATACCGATGCGGTCGTCGCCGCCAAGTTCGAGGCGGCCCAGAAGGCGGGCATCGTTCCGATTCTCTGCGTCGGCGAGACCCTCGCCGAGCGCGAGGCGAACGTCACCGCCGAGGTGGTGACGCGTCAGCTGGATGCGGTGCTTTCCCGCTGCGGCATCGCCGCGCTGGCGCGCTCCGTGGTGGCTTACGAGCCGGTCTGGGCGATCGGCACCGGCCGTACCGCCTCGCCCGAGCAGGCGCAGGAAGTCCATGCGGCGATCCGCGCGCGCGTGGCGCGCGACGATGCGGGAGTGGCCGCCGCTCTGCGCATCCTCTACGGTGGCAGCATGAAGCCGGCGAACGCCGCCGAACTCATGGCGCAAGCGGACATCGATGGCGGTCTGATCGGCGGCGCGGCGCTGGTGGCCGCCGACTTCGTCGCGATCTGCGCGGCGGCTGCCTGAGGTAGAACGATGAATATCATGTTTTCCGTGACCCTGACGGTGCATATCCTGGTCGGACTGGCCGTGATCGGCCTGGTGCTGCTGCA
Source organism: Rhodocyclaceae bacterium (assembly GCA_024709955.1). Classification (GTDB taxonomy): domain Bacteria; phylum Pseudomonadota; class Gammaproteobacteria; order Burkholderiales; family Rhodocyclaceae; genus Sulfuricystis. Next base: position 14,232 of record JANJVS010000007.1, on the reverse strand, counting down.
ACACGGCAAGGGGGCCGACATGGGGGCCGCCTTCGGCAGCGGGGCCTCGGGCAGCCTGTTCGGCGCCACCGGCTCGGCGAACTTCCTCTCCCGCGCCACCGCGGTGCTGGCCACCGTGTTCTTCATCACCAGCCTGACGCTCGCCTACCTCGCGGGCAAGCGGCCCGAGGCCGCGGCCAGCAGCGTGATCGACACGGTCAAGACCGAAACGGCCGTTCCGGTTCCGGCGCAATCGGCGCCGGAGGTTCCGACCGATTCCAAGGCGCGGGATATTCCGAAATAACGAATAAAAATTATCGCGAAGCGCATAGAAAATGTTATGATGCGCGCCGCTTGTAGTGAGGTGACTGAATAACAACGCCGACGTGGTGAAATTGGTAGACACGCTATCTTGAGGGGGTAGTGGCGAAAGCTGTGCGAGTTCGAGTCTCGCCGTCGGCACCAAAAATCGAAGTACCGCCAGCGCGACAAGGGCTGGCAGACGAATGGGGTTGTGGCCAAAAGCCGCAGAGCTAAAGTAAATGCTGGAAAATTATTTTCCGATACTGGTGTTCGTCGTCGTTGGTCTGGTTTTCGGCTGCGTTCCCATTCTGCTTGGCTGGCTGATCGCTCCGAATCGGCCGGACAGCGAAAAACTCTCCCCCTTTGAGTGCGGCTTCGAGGCTTTCGAAGACGCGCGCATGAAGTTCGATGTGCGCTATTACCTGATCGCCATCATCTTCATCATCTTCGACCTCGAGGTGGCGTTCCTGCTGCCTTGGGCCACGATCTTCAAGGAGATCGTCGCGACCCCCGAGGTCAAAATCTTCGGCTTCATCGAAATGCTGGTGTTCCTTACGATCCTGATCGTGGGTTACGTCTATGCCTGGGCCAAGGGCGCCCTCGACTGGGAGTGAGCGGGTGAGCATCGAAGGCGTTTTGCAGGAAGGCTTTGTCACCACCTCGCTCGACAAGCTGATCAACTGGACCCGTACCGGTTCGCTCTGGCCGATGACCTTCGGTCTCGCCTGCTGCGCGGTCGAGATGATCCACGCGGGCTGTTCGCGTTACGACCTCGACCGCTTCGGCGTGGTGTTCCGTCCCAGCCCGCGCCAGTCGGACGTGATGATCGTCGCCGGCACGCTGACCAACAAGATGGCGCCGGCGCTGCGCAAGGTGTATGACCAGATGGCCGAGCCGCGCTGGGTGATCTCGATGGGGTCGTGCGCCAACGGCGGCGGCTACTACCATTATTCCTACTCCGTGGTGCGCGGCTGCGACCGTATCGTGCCGGTGGATATCTACGTCCCCGGCTGTCCGCCGACCGCCGAGGCCTTGCTCTACGGCATCATCCAGCTGCAGAACAAGATCACCCGCACCAACACCATCGCCCGTACCTGATTCCCGCTTCTCCCTTTCCGTTCATGAGCGCCAAACTCGAAAAGCTGTCGCAGAAGCTCGCTGAAATTCTCGGTGCTCGCATCACGGTGTCGGCGCTGCGCCTCGGCGAACTGACCATCGAAGTCGCCGCCGCCGACTACCGCGAGGCGGCACTCGCGCTGCGCGATCATCCGGAGCTGCGGTTCGCCCAGCTCATCGATCTGTCCGGCGTCGATTATTCGGCCTACGCCGGCTGGCCGGGCAAGCGTTTTGCCGTCGCGCTGCATCTGACCTCGCTGCACCTGAATTGCCGGCTGCGCCTGCGCACCCATGCGGAGGACGACGGCTTCCCCGTGCTGCCGAGCGTCACCGACATCTGGAGCGCGGCCAACTGGTACGAGCGCGAGGCCTTCGACATGTTTGGCATCCTGTTCGAGGGGCACGACGATCTGCGTCGCATCCTCACCGACTACGGCTTCGTCGGCCATCCGTTCCGCAAGGATTTCCCGGTTTCCGGCTATGTCGAGATGCGCTACGACCCCGAGCAGCAGCGCGTCGTCTATCAGCCGGTGACCATCGAGCCGCGCGAAGTGACGCCGCGCATCGTGCGCGAGGAGAACTACGGCCGTGGCTGAGATCAAGAACTACACCCTGAACTTCGGTCCGCAGCACCCGGCCGCCCACGGCGTGCTGCGCCTGGTGCTCGAACTCGACGGCGAAGTCGTCGTGCGCGCCGATCCGCACATCGGCCTGCTGCACCGGGGCACCGAGAAGCTCGCCGAGACGCGCACCTGGATCCAGAACGCGCCCTACCTCGACCGCCTCGACTACGTGTCGATGATGTGCAACGAGCACGCCTACTGCCTCGCGGTGGAGCGCCTGCTCGGCGTCGAGGTGCCGCTGCGCGCCCAGTACATCCGCGTCATGATGGACGAGGTGACGCGCATCCTCAATCATCTGCTCAACATCGGCACCCATGCGCTCGACATCGGCGCGATGGCGATGGTGCTGTACACCTTCCGCGAACGCGAGGACCTGCTCGACGTCTACGAGGCGGTGTCGGGCGCGCGCCTGCACGCCGCCTACTATCGCCCGGGCGGCGTCTATCGCGACCTGCCGGACCGCATGCCGCAGTACGAGGTCTCGAAGTGGAAGAGCGCCGCCGACGTGGCGCGCCTCAACGAGAACCGCCAGGGTTCGCTGCTCGACTTTCTCGAAGACTTCACCGACCGCTTCCCGGCGATCCTCGACGAATACGAGACGCTGCTCACCGACAACCGCATCTGGAAGCAGCGTACCGTCGGCATCGGCGTCGTCTCGCCCGAACGCGCGCTGCAGCTCGGCTTCACCGGCCCGATGCTGCGCGGCTCCGGCGTCGAATGGGATCTGCGCAAGAAGATGCCCTACGAGGTCTACGACCGCGTCGATTTCGACATCCCGGTCGGCGTGAATGGCGACTGCTACGACCGCTACCTGGTGCGCATGGAAGAGATGCGCCAGGCCAACCGCATCGTGCGCCAGTGAATCGACTGGCTGCGCCAGAACCCCGGGCCGGTGAACACCGGAAACCACAAGGTGGCGCCGCCCAAGCGCGAGGCGATGAAGGCCAGCATGGAAGAGCTGATCCACCACTTCAAGCTGTGCACCGAGGGCATCCACGTGCCGGCGGGCGAGGTGTATGCCGGCATCGAGCATCCGAAGGGCGAGTTCGGCGTCTATGCGATCTCCGACGGCGCCAACAAGCCCTACCGCCTCAAGCTGCGTTCGCCGGGCTTCCCGCATCTCGCGGCGACCAACGAAATGGCCAAGGGCCACATGATCGCCGACGCCACCGCCATCATCGGCACCATCGATCTGGTGCTCGGCGATACCGACCGCTGATGAACAATGCCATGCTGAGCCAGGAATCCCTTACCCGCATCGATCGCGAAGTCGCCAAGTATCCGGCCGACCAGAAACAGTCCGCCGTGATGGCCGCCCTGGCCATCGCCCAGCAGGAAAAAGGCTGGCTGGCGCGCGAGACCATCGCCTTCGTCGCGCAATACCTTGAGATGCCCGAGATGGCGGCCTACGAGGTGGCGAGCTTCTACAACATGTACGACCTCGCGCCGGTCGGCAAGTACAAGATCACCGTGTGCACCAACCTGCCCTGCGCGTTGTCCGGCGGCGTGCATGCGGCCGACTACCTCAAGGAAAAACTCGGCATCGGACTCGGCGAGACGACGCCGGACGGCAAGTTCACCCTCAAGGAAGGCGAGTGCATGGGGGCCTGCGGCGACGCGCCGGTGATGCTGGTGAACAACCACCACATGCGCTGCTTCATGACGCCGGAAGAAATCGACAAGCTGCTCGCGGAGTGCAAATAAGATGGCAATCCTCGAAGCGATCAACCCGACCCTGACCGCCGGCTGGTCCCAGCCGGACGCGCGTGATGTTGGCCGCGACGGCGGCTGGCGGCTCAAGGACTACGAGGCGCGCGGCGGCTACCAGGCGCTCAAGAAGCTGTTCGGCGACAAGCTCTCCCAGGACCAGGTCATCGCCGAGGTCAAGACCTCGGTGCTGCGCGGCCGCGGCGGTGCCGGCTTCCCGACCGGCCTGAAGTGGAGCTTCATGCCGCGCGCCTTCCCCGGCGACAAGTACGTGGTGTGCAACACCGACGAGGGCGAGCCCGGCACCTTCAAGGACCGCGACATCATGCGCCTCGATCCGCACGCGGTGATCGAGGGCATGATCATCGCCGGCTTCGCCATGGGCGCGGTGCGCGGCTACAACTACATCCATGGCGAGGTGTTCGAGCTCTACCAGCGCTTCGAGGAAGCCCTGGCCGAGGCGCGCGCCGCCGGCTACCTGGGCAAGAACATCCTCGGCTCCGGCTTCGACTTCGACCTGTTCGGCCATCATGGCTACGGCGCCTACATCTGCGGCGAGGAGACCGGCCTGCTCGAATCGATCGAGGGCAAGAAGGGCCAGCCGCGCTTCAAGCCGCCGTTCCCCGCCAGCTTCGGCCTCTACGGCAAGCCGACCACGATCAACAACACCGAGACCTTCGCCTCGATCCCGTTCATCCTGCGCCAGGGCGGCCAGGCCTTCCTCGACCTCGGCAAGCCGAACAACGGCGGCACCAAGCTGTTCTCGGTGTCCGGCCACGTCAACAAGCCGGGCAACTTCGAGGTGCCGCTCGGCACGCCCTTCGCCAAGCTGCTGGAAATGGCCGGCGGCATGCGCGGCGGCCGCAAATTGAAAGCCGTCATCCCCGGCGGTTCCTCCGCCCCGGTGCTGCCCGCCGACGTCATCATGGAGTGCACCCTCGACTACGACTCGATCTCCAAGGCCGGCTCGATGCTCGGTTCCGGCGCGGTGATCGTCATGGACGAGACAGTCTGCATGGTCAAGGCGCTGGAGCGCCTGTCCTGGTTCTACTACGAAGAGTCCTGCGGCCAATGCACGCCCTGCCGCGAGGGCACCGGCTGGCTCTACAAGATGGTGCATCGCATCGAGCACGGCCACGGGCGTCCGGAGGATCTCGACCTGCTCGACGAGATCGCCGGCAACATCATGGGCCGCACCATCTGCGCGCTCGGCGACGCCGCCGCGCTGCCGGTCAGGAGCTTCGTCAAGCATTTCCGCGACGAGTTCGCCTACCACATCGAAAACAAGAAGTGCCTCGTGCCGCCCGAAGTGCAAAAGGCGGGCAGCACTTTCCACACCCGACTCATGGCAGGTGCAAAATGTTAGCCCCCCATGCTCGCAATAACGGCTCGCTGCCCCCCACGGGGGGGCTGACGCCTCCTTGGGGCGGCCCGACGGAGGCGTCATGCTAGAAGTTGAAATCGACGGCAAGCAGCTGCAGGTCGAGGACGGCACCACCGTCATCGAGGCCGCCCACTCCGCCGGCATCTATATTCCGCACTTCTGCTACCACAAGAAGCTGTCCATCGCCGCCAACTGCCGCATGTGCCTGGTGCAGGTGGAAAAGGCGCCCAAGCCGATGCCGGCCTGCGCCACGCCCGTGACCAACGGCATGAAGGTGTTCACGCATTCGAACATCGCGGTCAAGGCGCAGAAGGACGTGATGGAATTCCTGCTGATCAACCATCCGCTCGACTGCCCGATCTGCGACCAGGGCGGCGAATGCCAGCTGCAGGACCTCGCGGTCGGCTACGGCGGCTCCGCGTCGCGCTTCCAGGAAGAGAAGCGCGTGGTGGTCAACAAGAACCTCGGCCCGCTGGTCAGCACCGACATGACCCGGTGCATCAACTGCACCCGCTGCGTGCGCTTCACCCAGGAAATCGCCGGCAACATGGAGCTCGGTCAGGCCTTCCGCGGCGACCGCGCCGAGATCATGCCCTTCCTCGACAAGACCATCGACTCGGAACTGTCGGGCAACATCATCGACCTCTGCCCGGTCGGCGCGCTGACCTCGAAGCCGTTCCGCTTCGCGGCGCGCACCTGGGAAATGTCGCGCCGCAAGTCGGTCAGCCCGCACGACGGCCTCGGCAGCAACCTGATCGTCCAGACCATGCACGACAAGGTGCTGCGCGTGCTGCCGCTGGAAAACGAGGCGATCAACGAGTGCTGGCTCTCCGACAAGGAGCGCTTCTCCTACGAGGCCCTGAATTCCGCCGAGCGCCTGACCAAGCCGATGGTGAAGCAGGGCGGCGAATGGAAGGAAGTCGAGTGGAACGTCGCCCTCGACTACGCCAGCCACGCCCTGCGCGACGTCAGGAAGGAGCACGGCGCCGCCGCGATCGGCGCGCTGCTCAGCCCGCACGCGACGCTGGAGGAGATGTACCTCGCCGGCCAACTGCTGCGCGGCATCGGCTCGGACAACATCGACTTCCGCCTGCGCCAGCGCGACTTCAGTCTCGACGGCCAGCGCAACGGTATCCCGTTCCTCGGCATGAAACTCGCCGAGCTCGGCGAGCTCGACCGCGTGCTCGTCGTCGGCAGCTTCCTGCGCAAGGATCATCCGCTCGTCGCCCAGCGCCTGCGCCAGTCGGCCAAGCGCGGCACGAAGATTTCCGTCATCCACTCGGCCGATGACGACCTGCTGATCAAGCTGTTCGCCAAGGCGATCGCCGCGCCGTCCCAGCTGCCCTTGGTGCTGGCCCAGCTCGTCAAGGCCGTGTCCCAGCTCAAGAACGTCCCCGTCGATGCCGCGCTGGAAAAAATCGGCGCTGGCGGTACGGTGTCGGCCATATCCGCCGCCAACCTGGAGACGGTGCGGAAGATCGCCGAGAGCCTGGTGTCCGGCCGCAACGCCGGAATCCTGCTCGGCAACTTCGCCCAGCAGCATCCGCGGGCCGCGACCCTGCAGCGCCTGGCGCAACAGCTCGCCGCGCTGCTCGGCGGCAAATTCGGCTTCCTCGGCGAGGCCGCCAACAGCGTCGGCGGCTACGTCGCCCGGGCGTGCCCGCAGACCGATGGCCGCGACGCGGCGCGCCTCGTCGCCGAGCCGCGCCAGGCCTATGTGCTGCTGAATGTCGAACCCGAACTCGATTGCGCCGACGGCGCCGCCGCGCTGGCCGCGCTGCGCCAGGCCGCCAGCGTGATCGTGCTTTCCCCCTTCACGTCCGCCGCCGCCCTCGAATACGCCGACGTGCTGTTGCCCGTTTCGCCCTTCAGCGAGACCTCCGGCAGCTTCGTCAATACCGAGGGGCGCGTGCAGAGCTTCCACGCCGTCGTCAAGCCGCTCGGCGAGACGCGTCCGGCCTGGAAAGTGTTGCGCGTGCTCGGCAACCTGCTGGAAATCGCCGGCTTCGACCAGGACAGCAGCGAGGCGGTGCGCGACGCCTGCCTCGGCGGCAAGCCCGAATTCGTCACCGGTCTCGACAACTCGGTCAAGGCCGGCGCCCTCGACCTCGGCGCCGCCGCCGGTGGCAGCGAGCATGTCGAACGCGTGGCCGACGTGCCGATCCATTTCGCCGACCCGCTGGCGCGCCGCGCCCCGAGCCTGCAGGCGACCAAGGACGCCGCCGCGCCCGCCGCGCGCATGAACGCCGCCCTGCTCGCCAGGCTCGGCGTCGCGGACGGCGCGCCGGTGAAACTCGGCGCTGGCGGCACGGTGATTCAGCTGCCGGCGCGCCTCGATGCCGGCGTGCCCGACAACTGCGTGCGCGTCGCCGCCGCCCACGCCGCCAGCGTGGCGCTCGGCCCGCTGTTCGGCTCGCTTAGCGTGGAAAAAATCTGATGGAAGCGCTGATCCTCAATTTCTTCCAGTGGTTCTGGAACCTGTTCGGGCTGTGGGATTCGATCTGGCCCTGGTTCCAGCATGTCTGGCCGCTGGCCTGGTCGATCCTGCGCATCGTGTCGATCCTGGTGCCGCTGATCCTCGGCGTCGCCTACCTGCCGTACTTCGAGCGCAAGGTGATCGCCTTCATGCACGTGCGCATCGGCCCGAACCGCGTCGGTCCGCTCGGCCTGTTCCAGCCGATCGCCGACGGCCTCAAGCTCTTCTTCAAGGAAGTGCTGGTGCCGAGCAAGGCCAACAAGAAGCTGTTCATTTTCGGCCCGATCGTCGCCCTGGCGCCGGCGCTGATCGCCTGGGCGGTGGTGCCCTTCGCCGACGGCTGGGTGCTCGCCGACATCGACGCCGGCGTCCTGTTCCTGCTGGCGATCACCTCGATCGGCGTGTACGGCATCATCATCTCCGGCTGGGCCTCGAACTCCAAGTATCCCTTCCTCGGCGCGATGCGCGCCACCGCCCAGATGATCTCCTACGAGATCGCCATGGGCATGGCCATCATCTGCGTGCTGATGGTGTCGAACAGCCTCAACCTGTCCGAGATCGTGCGCGCCCAGGACCAGGGGCGCTTCGCCGACCTGGGCCTTTCGCTGCTGTCGTGGAACTTCATCCCGCTGTTGCCGATGTTCCTCGTCTATCTGATCTCCGGCGTCGCCGAGACCAACCGCGCGCCGTTCGACGTGGTCGAGGGCGAGTCCGAGATCGTCGCCGGCCACATGATCGAGTATTCCGGCATGGCCTTCGCGCTGTTCTTCCTCGCCGAATACGCGAACATGATCCTGGTGTCCTTCCTCACCGCGATCTTCTTCCTCGGCGGCTGGCTGTCGCCGGTCGGCTTCCTGCCCGACGGCCACTGGTGGCTGGCGGCCAAGGTCTCCTTCCTGCTGTTCTGCTTCCTGTGGTTCCGCGCCACCTTCCCGCGCTACCGCTACGACCAGATCATGCGCCTGGGCTGGAAGGTGTTCGTGCCGATCTGCTTCGCCTGGATCCTCGTCGTCGGGGTCTGGATGATGTCTCCGTTCAACATCTGGAAATGAGGGCCGAATAATCATGGGAGCCCGCGACTTTTTCGGCAGCCTGTTCCTCAAGGAACTGCTGCAAGGCATGGCGGTCACCGCCAGCTATTTCTTCAAGCCGAAGATCACCGTCCAGTATCCGGAAGACAAGACCCCGCTGTCGCCGCGCTTCCGCGGCCTACATGCGCTGCGTCGCTACCCGAACGGCGAGGAACGCTGCATCGCCTGCAAGCTGTGCGAGGCGGTCTGCCCGGCGATGGCGATCACCATCGAGTCGGCCCAGCGCGAGGATGGTAGCCGCCGCACCACGCGCTACGACATCGACCTGACCAAGTGCATCTTCTGCGGCTTCTGCGAGGAGGCCTGCCCGGTCGACGCCATCGTCGAAACCCACGTCTTCGAATACCACGGCGAGACCCGTGGCGATCTCCTCTACACCAAGCAGATGCTGCTGGCCAACGGCGACCGCTACGAATCCGAAATCGCCAAGAACCGGGCGCTCGACGCCCCCTACAGGTAAGCGGCCGTAATGGAATTCACCACTTTCGTCTTCTACGTGCTCGCGGCGATCATGCTCGGCGCCGCCCTCGGCACGATCACGGCCAGGAACCCGGTGCATGCCGCGCTGTTCCTCGTCCTCGCCTTCTTCACCGCCGCCGGCCTGTGGATGCTGCTGCAGGCGGAGTTCCTCGCCATCGTGCTGATCATGGTGTATGTCGGCGCGGTGATGGTGCTGTTCCTGTTCGTCGTGATGATGCTCGACATCGACGTCGCGCGCCTGCGCCACCGCTTCTGGAGCTACCTGCCGCTCGGCGCGGTGATCGGCCTGCTGATGGTCGCCGAGATGGCGCTGGTGCTCTCCGGCAAGTACTTCGGCGCCGAGGCGCTGCCCGGCCAGAGCATGCCGGCCGGCTACAGCAACACCAAGGAGCTCGGTCGCCTGCTATTCACCGAGTACGTCTATCCCTTCGAGCTGGCCTCGGTGATCCTGCTGGTCGGCATCATCGCCGCCGTGATGCTGACCCTGCGCAGCCGCAAGGACAGCAAGTACCAGAAGCCGTCAGAACAGATCGCCGTCAAGCGCAACGACCGCGTGCGCCTGGTGAAGATGGACACCGTCAAGGACGAACCCGCCGCGCCGGCGGAGCAGGGAGGTCAATAACATGCTGTCGCTCTCCCTTTCCCACTACCTGATCCTCTCGGCGATCCTGTTCGCCATCAGCGTGGTCGGCATCTTCCTCAACCGCAAGAACCTGATCGTGCTGCTGATGGCCATCGAGCTGATGCTGCTGTCGGTGAACATGAACTTCGTCGCCTTCTCGCACTACCTCAACGACCTCGCCGGCCAGCTCACCGTGTTCTTCATCCTCACGGTGGCCGCCGCCGAGTCGGGCATCGGCCTGGCGATCCTGGTGGTGCTGTTCCGCAACCTCTCGACCATCCACGTCGATGACCTCGACAGCCTGAAGGGATAAGCGCCGTCATGAAACTGCTCTATCTCATCGTGCCGCTCGCCCCGCTGCTGGGAGCCATCGTCGCCGGCCTGTTCGGCAAGGCGGTCGGCCGCGCCGGCGCGCACGGCATCACCATCCTCGGCGTCTCGATCTCGCTGCTGACCTCGCTGGTCGTGCTGTTCCAGGTGATGAACGGCCACACCTTCAATGGCGACCTCTACACCTGGCTCGAATCGGACGGCCTCAAGCTGTCGATCGGCTTCCTGATCGACCCGCTTACCGCGGTGATGATGGTGGTGGTCACCTTCGTCTCGCTGATGGTGCATATCTATACCATCGGCTACATGGCGCACGACGAGGAGAACTGGCCGGAAGACAGCCTGGTGCGCACCCACAGCTACCAGCGCTTCTTCAGCTACATCTCGCTGTTCACCTTCTCGATGCTGATGCTGGTGATGTCCAACAACTTCCTGCAGCTGTTCTTCGGCTGGGAAGCGGTCGGCCTCGTCTCCTATCTGCTCATCGGCTTCTGGTACGAGCGGCCGACGGCCATCTACGCCAACATGAAGGCCTTCCTGGTGAACCGTGTCGGCGACTTCGGCTTCCTGCTCGGCATCGGCCTCATCGCCGCCTATACCGGCAGCCTCAACTACGCCGAAGTGTTCGCCCAGGCCGACCAGCTTGCCGCCACCGAGATGGCCGGCACCGGCTGGCCGCTGATCACCGCGATCTGCATCTGTCTTTTCATTGGCGCGATGGGCAAGTCGGCCCAGGTGCCGCTGCATGTCTGGCTGCCCGACTCGATGGAAGGCCCGACCCCGATCTCGGCGCTGATCCACGCGGCAACCATGGTTACCGCCGGCATCTTCATGGTGGCGCGCATGTCGCCGCTGTTCGAACTGTCCGATGGCGCGCTGTCCTTCGTCCTCGTCATCGGCGCAACCACCGCACTGTTCATGGGCTTCCTCGGTATCGTCCAGAACGACATCAAGCGCGTGGTGGCGTACTCGACGCTGTCGCAGCTCGGCTACATGACGGTGGCACTCGGCGTTTCTGCCTATTCGGCGGCGGTGTTCAACCTGATTAATCACGCCTTCTTCAAGGCGCTGCTGTTCCTTGGCGCCGGCTCGGTCATCATCGGCATGCACCACGACCAGGACATGCGCAACATGGGCGGCCTGCGCAAGTACATGCCGATCACCTGGATCACGTCCTTGCTGGGTTCGCTGGCGCTGATCGGCTTCCCGCTGTTCTCGGGCTTCTACTCCAAGGACTCGATCATCGAGGCGGTCCATGCCTCGACCATCCCGGGTGCGGGCTACGCCCTGTTCTGCGTGCTGCTGGGCGTGTTCGTGACCGCGTTCTACTCCTTCCGCATGTACTTCCTGGTCTTCCACGGCGAGGAGCGTTTCGGCAAGGCGCATCACGCGCATGACGCTCACCACGGTGACGCGCACGGCGACGACCACGCTCATGACGACCACGGCGACCACCACCACGGTCTGGCGCCGGGCCAGAAACCGCACGAGTCGCCCTGGGTGGTGACCTTGCCGCTGGTGCTGCTGGCGATCCCCTCGGTGCTTATCGGCTTCTTCACCATCGAGCCGATGCTGTTCGGTGAGTGGTTCAAGGGCGTGATCTTCGTCGGTGACAACCACGTTGGCCTGAAGGAGCTCGAAGCGTCTTTCCATGGTCCGGTGGCGATGGCGATCCACGGTCTGCAGACGGCGCCGTTCTGGCTCGCGATCGGTGGGGTGGCGCTGTCGTGGTTCTTCTATATGAAGCGTCCGGATATTCCGGCTGCCATCCAGCGTACCTTCAAGCCGATCCACAGCCTGCTCGAGAACAAGTACTTCTTCGACCGCTTCAACGAGATCTTCTTTGCCGGTGGCGCGCGTGCGCTCGGCAAGGGCTTGTGGAAGGCGGGCGACCAGGGGCTGATCGACGGTGTGGCGGTGAATGGCTCGGCCAGGCTGGTGGGCTGGATCGCGCAGATGTCGCGCCTGTTCCAGACCGGTCACCTGTACCAGTACGCCTTCATGATGATCATCGGCGTGTTCATCCTGCTCACCTACTGGATCAACCGCGGCTGATGCCCGGTGCAGATCAAGCACGCCCACTTTGATACACATAACAAGATCGAACGCGTCGTTCGCGACGCACTGAACGGAAAGCAACGATGACGGACATTCCTCTCCTCAGTCTGGCGATCTGGATCCCGATTATCGGGGGCCTGCTGGTGCTGGCGACCGGCTCGGATCGCAATGCCCCGCTGGCGCGCATGCTCGCCTTCGCGGTCGCGGTGGCTGGCTTCGTCGTCACCATTCCGCTCTACACCGGCTTTGATGCGACCACGAGCGCCATGCAGTTCGTCGAGATGACGTCCTGGGTGCCGCGCTTCAACATCAACTACCACCTCGGGGTCGATGGCCTGTCGGTGTTGTTCGTGATCCTCAACGCCTTCATCACCATCCTGGTGGTGATGGCGGGCTGGCAGGTGATCCAGGACAAGGTTGCGCAGTACATGGCCGCCTTCCTGATCATGTCGGGCCTCATGAACGGTATCTTCTCGGCGCTCGACGGCGTGCTGTTCTACGTGTTCTTCGAGGCTTCGCTGATCCCCCTCTATCTCGTCATCGGTATCTGGGGCGGCGCCAACCGCGTCTATGCGGCAATCAAGTTCTTCCTCTACACGCTGCTCGGCTCGCTGCTGATGCTGATCGCGCTGCTCTACCTGTTCATGCAGTCCGGTGGCAGCTTCAGCATCCTCGACTGGCACCAACTGCCGCTGCCGATCGAGCCGCAGATCCTGATCTTCCTCGCCTTCCTCGTCGCCTTCGGGGTCAAGGTGCCGATGTGGCCGGTGCACACCTGGCTACCCGACGCTCACGTCGAGGCGCCCACCGGTGGCTCGGTGGTGCTGGCGGCGATCGGCCTCAAGCTCGGTGCCTATGGCTTCTTGCGTTTCTCGCTGCCGATCGTGCCCGATGCGGCGCAGCAGCTGGCGCCGCTGATGATCACGCTGTCGCTGATCGCCGTGGTGTATATCGGCTTCGTCGCCCTGGTTCAGGCTGACATGAAGAAGCTTGTGGCTTACTCGTCGATTTCGCACATGGGTTTCGTGACCCTGGGCTTCTTCATCTTCAACCCGCTCGGCGTCGAAGGTGCCCTGGTGCAGATGATCTCCCACGGCTTCGTCTCGGGTGCGATGTTCCTTTGCATCGGCGTGCTCTACGACCGCATGCACTCGCGCCAGATCGCCGACTACGGCGGTGTGGTCAACACGATGCCCAAGTTTGCGGCCTTCTTCATGCTGTTCGCGATGGCCAACTCCGGCCTGCCGGCCACCTCCGGTTTCGTCGGTGAGTTCATGGTCGTGCTGGGGGCGGTGCAGTTCAACTTCTGGATCGGCTTCGTGGCGGCCACCACGCTGATCCTCGGCGCCGCGTATTCGCTGTGGATGTACAAGCGCGTCGTGTTCGGCAAGGTGGCAAACAAGCACGTGGCCGAGCTCGAGGACATCAACGGGCGCGAGTTTGCCTTCCTCGCGATCCTGGCGTTCTGCGTGCTTGCGATGGGCCTGTACCCGTTCCCCTTCACCGAAGTGATGCATGCCTCGGTCAACGAACTCCTGCGGCATGTTGCCGTGAGCAAGCTCTGAGCGCCGTTCAGCGCAAGCGCCCGAGAGACTCTTAACGGACTGGTCAGAAGATGAATTTCGTCGTCCCCGACTTCTACCCCGCAGCGGCCGAAATCTTCGTCGCCGTGATGGCCCTGGTGATCATGCTGGCGAGCACCTTCGCGCGTGGCATCGCACGCGGGCTCGCCTATCACCTCACCCAATTCACCCTGATCGCGGCGGCCTTGATCACCATCTTCACGATGGAAGGCGAGGTCGTCTATACCTTCAGCAACCTGTTCATCAGCGACCTGCTGGGCGACTTCCTGAAGCTGATGATCTACTTCTCGACCGCGATCGCGCTGCTCTACGGCCGCGGCTATCTGGCCGACCGCAAGATCGACAAGCCCGAGTACTACCTGCTCGCGCTGCTGATGACGCTGGGCATGATGGTGATGGTCACCGCCAACCACATGCTGCCGATGTACATCGGCCTCGAGATGATGTCGCTCGCGCTGTACACGATGGTCGCCTTCGACC
>JANJVS010000182.1 GCA_024709955.1 Rhodocyclaceae bacterium | reverse complement strand
CCTGGCCGTCGGTCGCCAGCCGCGGCGTGCCCAGGTGGTCCGGGTCGAGGTGGTAGAGCGCGCCGTCCGCCACCGCCGCCACCGGCAGCTCGCCCAGGTAAATGTATTCCCGGTCGTGGATACCGTTCGGGGTGCTTTCGGTGAGCAGCCGGCCCGCTTCGTCGTAATGGTATTGCCGTTCGCCCAGCGGACCGCTCTTGCGCACCCGCCGGCCGCGCGCGTCGATCTCGAAGTGGCTGCTGCCCAGGGCGCTGTCGATGCGGACCAGCCGGCCGCGCGTATCGTAGACGTATTGCCGTGTGCCGTCGGCGATGATTGATCCGTTGGCGTCGTGGGCATGGCTCCAGCCCGGCGTGCCGCCGATGGCGAGCAGCCGGTTGCTGGCGGCGTCGATCACGTACGGGAAGGTCGTGCCGCCCGCGCTCATGGCGGTACGGTTGCCGTTGGCGTCGTAGCTGTAGCCGTAGCCGCCCTGGATGACGGCCGCGCTGACGAGACGGTCGAGGCTGTCGTAGCCGTAGGCCTCGGCGTCCAGCGCGACGATGCGCGAGCCAAGGTCGAAGGACAGGCTGCGCGGCAGGCCGCCGACGCTGTAGCCGGCGAGGCGGCCTTCGGTGTCGAGGGGACGCTGGTGGGCCAGGCCGTTGCCATGGACGAACGACTTGACGCCGCCGAAGGGGTGGTACTGCACCTGGCTCGCGACCGTGCGCGCCTGCCCGTCCGGCCCGGTGGTGGCGATGCCGGCGATGCGCCCGGCGCCGTCGTAGCTGTAGGCGACGAGCCGGCCGCTTGGGTAGAGCAGGGTTTCGAGTCGGCCATTGGCGTAGAGGTAACCTGTGATCGCGGTCCGGCCGGCGACGACACGGGTTTCCTGGACGAGCCGGCCCTGGGCATCGTGGTCGAGGCTGGCGCTGCGCACGAGCTGCCCGGCGCCGTCGTATTCGGCGAGTTGGGCAAGCCGCCCGCCGGCATCCCACCCGTAGGCGACGCGGCTGCCGTCGTGGTAGGTAACGAGCACCGGCCGGTTGAGGGCGTCGTATTGATAGCTGGTGGTCTGGCCCTTGGCATCGGTGCGCGCGAGGAGGTTGCCGGCGGCATCGTGGGTGTATTGCGTCGTGCCGGTATCCGGGCTGTTCAGCTGCACGAGATCGCCCAGGCCGCTGTACTGATAGCCGGTGACGAGGTTGCGCGGATCGGTGACGGCGGCGAGGCGATCCTGGCCGTCGTGGCTCAGGCGCGCGACGCCCCCCGCCGCGTCGGTGGTCCGCACCGGGCGACGCAGGGCGTCGTAGGCGATAACGGTGTCGCGGTCGAGCGGGGCGAGGATGCGGGTCTGGTTGCCCTCGGCGTCATATTCGTACTGGGTCATCGGCGATTGCGCCCAGGCGCTGCCGGCCAGCAGCCCGATCAGCCACGACCAGCGGTGCGCATGGCGATTCTTGCCCTGCCGCATTTGCGTGGGCTTATTCATGGCCGACTCCCGTCAGGGTCTGCAGGCGGCCGAGGGCATCGTAGGCCCGGCCGAGGGTCTTGACCAGGGCACCTTGTGCGTCCCGGACGTTTTCCCGTATGCGGTTGCCGGCGGCATCCAGGATGTATTCGATGCGGTTGCCGGCTCCGTCGGCCACGGCCACCAGGCGATGCGCGCCGTCGTAGCTGTAGGCGATGCTCGTGCCGTCGGGCATGAAGATGCCGATGAGCTGCCCGACCGCGTCGTAGCTGTAGCTGGTCGTTTCGTCGCCGACGGTGCGCGACACGATCCGCCCGCGCGGGTCGTAGGCCAGCTCGGTGACCGTGCCGGCGGGATCGATCATGCGCAACAGGCGACCGTCGCCGTCGTAGGCGAGGAACTGGGTGGTCTGGCCCAGGGCATCGGCGATGCTGGCCAGGTTGCCGCGTTTGCCGGAATCCGGGTCGTCGGCGGCATAATAGGCATAGGTCGTGATGTCGGCGACGTCGGTGCGCGGTCCGTCGGCCGAGAGCATCCGCCCGTATTCGTTGTAGGTATAGCTCCAGGTACGCGCCGCGCCGGAGGGCGCGGCCGCGAAGCCTTGGCTGCCGTCGGCGTCGGTCGTCGCCTGTTCGGTTTTCCGGCACTGCACGGCGATCGGCCGGGTCCCTCCCAGCCGGCTGGGAACCACGGCGTATTCAGGAGCGCAAGTGACGACGGTCCCGTCCGCGAAGTCGCCGTTGTACACATAGGTGGTGATCTTGCGCGGCTCCGCGATCCGGTTCGGCAGGCGCCAATAGCCGTGCCACTGCGTGCTGACGGTGCGCGCCTCCGGCCGGCCGTGGGCCTCGATCCTTTGCGTTTCGAGGTTGCGCGCCAGGTCGTAGCTGTAGCGGGTAACGTTGCCGTTGAAATCCGTCCGCGTCGCGACGTTGCCGTTGCCATCGTAGGCGATGTTCGAACTCGCCGCGCCGCAGCCAGCACCCGCCGGCTGGGAAATCGCGGTGTTCTTCACGCGGCCGTTGATCGTCTGGAATCCGTAGGTCCGCCGGGTTCCCAGGGGATCGGTGACGACGGTGCTGTCGGTGTCGTAGCTGATTTGGTAGCCGTCCACATTGCCGTGGTGGATGGATGAGATGGCCCGTCCCTTGATGTCGTACTGCCACGTCGCATAGCGGATGCCCTTCTCGTCGGTGATCCCGGTAAGCGCATGGGTATATTTCGTATTCTCGTAGTGGTAGCGCCGCAGGGTACCGTCGGGATAGGCCGCGCCCTCGAGATTCTTCTTGTTCCGCGTGAAAAGCTGCTGGTATTGGATGACTCTGCCGCCCGGCGTGGTCACCGAGTTCAGCAATCCCAGCACGCTACGCTGGAACGACAGGGTCCGGCCGAACATGTCGCCGACGGCCGTCAGAAAAATCGCGCCCATGGCCGGTTGGTCGTAACTGAGATAGTGGGCCGTGCCTTGTGGCGATATCACCGCGACGAGCCTGCCCGCGCCATTGAAGATGTCGATTTCGTCGTTGCTCGCGAAATACTGCCAGCCGTCGGATGTCGGCCGCAAGATGTCGTCGGTTCCCTGTGCAACGTAGCCGCCGGTCGAGGGCGTGAAAATGAAAACCTTGCCATCCGCGCGCGAAACGGCCACCGTCCCGTCCTTCAGGGGGACCAGCGAGCGCTCGTAGTTGTGCATCCAGCCGTTGCCGAGGGAGGAGCGATAGACGAAGTTCCGGTTGTAGGCCCTCGTCAGCTCGAAGTATTGCGTGCCATCGCCCCGGTAGTCGGTTTCGATTTCGTATTTGTTGCCGACCGCGGGGTTGATGGGATTGGCGACCCGGGGACAGGACTTGCCGCCGTTGGACGGCATGAAGGGCGTGACGCACATGCCGTTCGACACCTCTCCGCCAAAGGGGCAGTAATCCCCTTCCAAGATCGGCGCCATGCCACAGTAATAGTCCCATGCCTTGATTTCGCACACGCGCACGCAAGTCACTTCCGGCACCGAATGGTACGGCGTCGGGGGATTCGGAAACACGTCCTCCCGGTACGACTTGCAGGCTTCGTATTTGGACGGATAGATTCCCCATGGCGCGCCATAGCTGATGAAATAGCCCAAGGCTGGCGCATAACTCTGCGTCTGCGCATGCAAATGCGCGGCAGCCGTCAACAAGACGGCAAGCAGGACCGTCCGAAGCGAATGACTGCTCTTTCCCGTCCTCACCGTCCATCCTCCCGCAAGATCATCGATTGAGCCGCGCGTCGCCGGCTTGAGGCCATGGCGACGCGATCTGTACATCGCGTTCGGAACAGGAATGTCGCACGCACGTATCGGCACGCGCGCATGCCGCAGGAAATGAAACCCGGCCATTGCATGCCAAACGCAATCCCGGCGACTCTACACGACCCGCCAAGAATTGAACACTGTATGAATCTACAGTTTTTTCATGCCCGCGTCGGCCGCGCGGCTTGATTCGCGCCATCCTCCCGGCCGCGCCGATGATTGGCCCGGCATCAAAGCCAAGATGGATCAGGGCAGGGCTAGACCGGCAGCTCGTTCAGCGAGAAGATCGCGCCGATCATCGAGACGACGACGGCGCCGATGACGATGCCGATGCCGATGATGAGCACGGGCTCGACGATGGCCAGCAGGGCGCGCATGCGGTCGCGCACCTCGCCTTCGAGGCGCTGGCCGACCTTGGCGAGCATCTTGTCGAGGGCGCCGCTTTCCTCGCCGACCAGGGCCATCTGGCCGACCAGCGGCGGGAACAGCGGGTTGGCGAGGAAGGGCTTGGCGAGGCCGCGACCGTCGCGCAGGTGCTTCTCGGCATCGATCAGCGCCTGCTCCAGCGCCAGCCAGCCGGTCAGCGCCCGGCTCAGGCGCAGCGCGGTGACGACGGGCACGCCGGTGCCGAGCAGGATGCCGAGGGTGTGCAGCACGCGCGCCAGCTCGGCCTTGAGCAGGATGTTGTTGAGCACCGGCACGCCGAGCAGGAACTTCTGCGTCGCGCGCCGGCCGTCGGGGGTGCGCACCCAGGCGCGGAAGCCGAGGATCGCGGCGATGATGACCACGGCGGCATAGAGGCCGTAGTCGCGCAGGCCGTCGGAGACGGCGATGAGGAAGGCGACCGGGCCGCTCTGCGTCGCCAGGTCGGCGTAGGCCTCGGCGAACTTGGGCAGCACGAAGAGGAAGATGCCGGCCAGCGCCATGATGCCGAACACCAGCAGCGTGACCGGATAGATCGAGGCGGTGACGAGGAAGCGGCGGAACTCGCGCCGCTCGGTGTGATAGTCGCTGAGCTGGCGCAGCACCAGGGGCAGCGCGCCGCTCGCCTCGCCGGCGCGCACCATGCTGACTTCGAGGATTCGGAACAGCGCCGGATGCTCGGCGAGCGCCTCGGCGAAGGTGCGCCCCTTCTCGATGTCGATGAGGATGCGATAGACCAGCGCGCGCATCGGCTCGCTGTCGGCGGAGCCGCCGAGCACGTGCAGCGCGCGGTCGAGGGGTAGGCCGGCGACCAGCAGGCTTTCGAGCTGGTCGAAGAGCTCGACGGCCTGGTCGCGCTTGACGCGCGGGCGCAGGAAGGGCAGCAGCGCGCCGAGTTTTTCGCGCAGTCCAGCCATCGTCACGCCGCCGCGGCGCCTTCCTGCCGGGCCTCCCAGCGGGCGACGCGCGCCAGCTCCTCCAGGGTGGTGACGCCGGCGAGCACCTTCTGCAGGCCGTCGGCGTAGAGGGAGGGATGGCCCGCCTCCTGCATGATGCGGCGGATCGCGCCGGCCGGCGCCTTGAGCAGGATCGCCTCCTTGACGCGTTCGTCCACCGGCAGCATCTCGAAGATGCCGCTGCGTCCCTGGTAGCCGGTGCCGGCGCAGCGCGGGCAGCCGACGGCCTGGGCGAGCTGGCCCTCGGCGATGTCGAGGCCGTGCTGTGACAGGAACAGCCGGTCGGCGGCGGTGATCGCATGCTGCGCCTTGCAGTGCGGGCAGAGGGTGCGCACCAGGCGCTGGGCGACGATGAGCACCACCGAGGAGGCGATCAGGTAGGGCTCGACGCCCATGTCGAGCAGGCGGTGCGGCGCGCCGGCGGCGTCGTTGGTGTGCAGGGTGGAGAACACCAGGTGGCCGGTGAGCGCGGACTGGATGGCGATCTCGGCGGTTTCCTGGTCGCGGATCTCGCCGACCATCAGCACGTCCGGGTCCTGGCGCACGATGGAGCGCAGCGCGCTGGCGAAGGTGAGGTCGATCTGCGGCTTGACCTGGATCTGGTTCACGCCGCTGATCTGGTATTCGACCGGGTCCTCGACGGTGATGATCTTGAGCTCCGGCCGGTTGAGCACGCCGAGCAGGGAATACAGCGTGGTGGTCTTGCCGCTGCCGGTGGGGCCGGTGACGAGGATCATGCCGTGGGGCAGGGTGATGCTGTTGCCGAACAGCTCGCGCGCCGCCGCGCTGAGGCCGAGCTGGTCCATGCTCACCAGCCCCGGCCCCTGGTCGAGCAGGCGGATCGCCATGCTCTCGCCATGGACGGTGGGCACCGTCGAGATGCGCAGGTCCACCTCGCGGCCGTCGCGCGTCAGCTTGATGCGGCCGTCCTGGGGCAGGCGGCGCTCGGCGATGTTCATCTGCGCGCGCAGCTTGAGATGGGAGATCAGCGGCAGGTAGAGCTTGCGCGGCGGCGAGGGGCGGTCGATGAGAATGCCGTCCACGCGCTGGCGCACGCGAAATTCGTTCTGGAAGATTTCCAGGTGCAGGTCGGAGGCGTGGGCCTCGATGGCGCCGGCCAGCAGCTCCTGCGCGAGCTTGACCACCGGCGCGTCCTCGGCGAGGGCCTTGAGGGTGGACAGGTCGTGCTCGACGTCGTCAAGCTCGTCGAGGGCATTGGCCGGCGCGGCGGCGACGGGCGCGGTATCGAGGCCGTAGAGTTCCTGCAGCCGGCATTCGACGGCCTCGCGCGGCACCAGGCAGGCGCGCACCGAGGTGCCGAGGCGCTGGCGCAGCGCGTCGAGGGCGGCGAAGGGAGGCGGCGCGGCGACGGCGACCACCAGCAGCCCGGCCTCGCCGCGCAGCGGCAGGATGCCGTGGCCGACGAGGAAGTCCGGCGCCACCTCGGGCAGCGCCGCGCGCTCGGCGGCCGCGATCTCCTGCGCGCCACAGATGGCGAAGCTCAGCGTGGTTTCGGCCTGGGCGCCGTCGGTCCGCGCGTTCATCGGTTTCGTGGGTCCGCTGCCGCCCGCCGCGTCATTGCTTGCCGCCGAACGGGATGCCGCCCGCCGTCGCGCCGGCCGTGCCGCGCGCCTTCTGGGCTTCCTGCGCCTTCATGAGGGCTTCGAGCAGGGAGTTCGGCTGGGCGGCGGGCTGGGCCGACGTCGGCTCGACGGGCGCGGCGGCGGGCGCCGGCGCGGGCGCGGCCCCACCGTCGGCGGCGACGGGCGCGGGCACCGGCAGCCCGAAGGGCGCGGCGGGGGCCGGTGCTTGGGCCGGAGCGGCGGGAACCGGCTCGGCCGGAGCCTGGACCGCCGGCGCCTGCTGGGCCTGGATGGCGGGAGCGGGCGGGCCGCCCTTGCTGATCTTGCGCAGCAGCGGCACGGTGAAGCGCTTCTCGCCGGTCTGCACGACGGCATGGTTCGCCTCGACGGCGGCGAGCACGTAGCCGCCGCCGAAGTTCTGGCCGACCTGAATGCGCACCTTGCCGGCGGCGTTCGGCGGCAGCGCGCCCTTGAGCCGGCCGTCGAGCTGGGCGACGATGCCGCGGAACTGGCCGAAGGCGATGATCGCGTCGATCTGCAGGTCCTTCGGCGTCAGCTCGGGCAGCCCGGGCGCCGCCTCCTTTTCCTGCTTCCAGGGCTTGCGGCCGGGGTCGAAGGGATTCTGGTCGACCACTTCGCTGGCCGCCTGGGCCGCGCCGGCCAGCGCCAGCAGCAGCGCAGCGCGCGCGGCTCCGCAACACGGCCCGGTTCATTGCGGCACGACCTCCGCCTGCTGCTCCCCAGGCGCCATCAGCTTGAGGGTGCCCATGCGCTGCTTGAGGTCGGCGAGGCTTTCGCGGAACTCGCGGCTGACCTGCTCCGCCTCGGTCTTGTTGCGCACGACGAAGGGCGTGATCGCGATCAGCAGTTCGGTTTTTTTCGTCGTGTTCGACTTGGTGCCGAACAACGTGCCGAACACCGGCACGTCCTTGAGGAAAGGCACGCCCTGGTGAGCGTTCTCGCCGTTGTCCTGGATCAGGCCGGCGACCACGAGGGTCTTGCCTTCCTCGATGGTCACCTCGGTGGATACCTTGCGCTTGGTGAAGGAGGGATAGATCGAGCCGCCCACCGAAACGGAGGTGCCGCGCGCGCTGACCTCCTGGGTCATATTGAGATTGACCAGGCCCGAGGCGTTGATGGTCGGCTTGACTTCGAGCAGGATGCCGGTGGGGCGGTACTGCACGCTGTTCGAGGTGGTCGTCGTGGCGCCACCGACCGTCGAGGTCGGCGTGGATACCGTCTGGGTGATCACCGGCTCCTCGGTGCCGACCTCGATCTTGGCGGTCTTGCCGTCGGAGGCGAGCACGTGCGGTGCCGAGAGGATGTTCACGTTGGTGTTGGTGGCGAGCAGGTTGAACAGGCCGGTGATGTCGCCCGCCTTGTTGAAGATCAGGTAGTTGAAGCCCGAGGCGACGCCATCGGCCGGCGCGGTGGCGACCGGACTCACGGCGGCGGCCGGCGACACCAGGCCCGTGTCGAGGCCGGCCTGGGCGGCCCAGCTCTTGCCGCCCGAGGAGAAGGTCAGGTTCTTCAGCCACCATTCGACGCCGTACTGCAGCTTGTCGGTGAGTTCCACCTCGGCCACCATCACCTGGATCAGCACCTGACGCGCCACGGTGTCGATGCGGTCGATGATGCGGCGGATCTGCAGGTAGTCCTGCGGGCTGGCGCGGATCACCAGCGAGTTGGTGGCCTCGTCGGCGATGATCTGCACGTTGCCGGCGAGGTTGCCGCCGCTGGTGCCGCTGCCGCGCAGCACGACGCGGCTCGGATCGGTGGTCGCCGCCTGGCCGGTCGCCGGGGTCTGCGTCTGGCCGGTCGGCGAGGACAGG